>DHJM01000054.1:0-2473 GCA_002404335.1 Gemmatimonadales bacterium UBA4720 | reverse complement strand
TTGTCTGCTGCAACGATTGTTAGACCGCCGTGGCTACCATGACGGAGGCTTATGAAAAGTGCCGTGCGCGTCCTTCATGACATTCGGAAACTGGGCGTTCGCGAGCGCGCTTTTTCGTATCTGCTTAAAGAAAGTAGCGGCGTTTCGCAGGACGAACGCCGGATGCCTTTGAGGATTCAAAATCCCTACCTTTTTGTTCAAACGGTCCTTCACAAGACTGACAGGACCTAGTAGGTCGGAGTCGTTGGAAATCAGCACCGCAATTTCAAACGCGTTTTCGTATGCGTCACTAATGAGATGGGTGGCCAGGTTCACATCGGAACCCTTCTCTTCTGTCTTTACCACCTTCACGAAGCGGCTGCCAGTTCCGGGCGGGTTCGCAAGCGGCATGTAGATCTCGTGACTGAGATAATGCCCCAGATGAATTTCGACGTTGGGAATTGTCTCGATTGCTCGGAGGTATAGTTGCTGCCTGACCGGCTGGTCGGGATCACCGGGACGGACTCCGACGCGTGCAGTGAAGTATTTAATACGGCGAATGTCGTTCTTTGGCAGAAGAATACGACAGAAGGCCGACAAGTCTAGCCAGCGGTAGGGTGTCTTCCGGAGGCACCCATAGTACAGGTTAAAGGCGTCTATGTAGACGATGGTGCGCAGATCTGCCTCCGGGAAAAGCAAAGGCCGCCTCGCGGCGGCCTCGCACCCTGGGCCGAGGCCACAGGGGGGATATAGAACTACAAATATAGGCGAATACGAGGGGAAATCAATAACTAGAGGTCCCGCTCAGGGGAATGTTGACATTTCTCCAACTAAGCAATATGTTAAGGAAGTTAAACAATCTTAACACGAGGCCTAGATGCCAACAATTGAGGTATCTCCAGAGATCTACAGGCGGTTACAGGCCATTGCTCGACCGTTCGAGGAACGCGAGCCTAATGATGTGATCGCTCGGGTCCTCAACGATCTTGACGCGGTTGCTGCGCCACCAAAAAACGGAGAGGTCAGCGCGCGGGGCGACCTCGTTAGCCACGTGGGATCGATTCCTCACGGCTCCAGGCTACGTGCCAGATATAAAGGTCGAGAGTTTCTTGCGACGGTGGAAAATGGACGTGTCGTGTTGAATGGACGGACCTACGAGTCGTTGTCGAAGGCAGCTGTTGCCGTGATTCGCAGTACCGGAAGCAACCGTCCCACGGAAAACGGCTGGAGGTTCTGGGAAGTACAGGATCCGTCCGGCCGCACGTGGCACACAGCAGAGAAACACAAAACGTCCTAGACCGTCACTGCCAGAATGCGGTCTAACGCCTTAGTTCAGCTGCGAACGAATCAAATCGAAGCGCGTGCGCAGCACGCGCCATCCGCAGATCGTTCGCCAGCTGCAACGATCGTTAGACGGCTTGGTGGAAATGTCGAACACACCCCTAGCAGAGGGGCGCGGTGTGTTCGGCGGCTCACTTCGAGATCATGCCGATTGTTCCTAGCCACTTCTCTACCAACTGCGGCCATTCGGTGATCGGAAAGCTGGTACGCCGCAGCCCGAACGCATGCCCGCCCTTCACATACAAATGCAACTCCGTGGGAACTCGAGCCTTCCTTAGCGCCGCGTGATAGACGAGCGAGTTCTCTACAGGGTCCATCGGATCGTCCTCCGCCTGGACCAAGAACGTGGGCGGCGTCCGGCTCGTGACCTGAATGTCGGGGTTCAACGCGAAGCCTCTTTCGGGCACCGCCAGATGCCCCGGATAGAGAGCGATCGCGAAATCCGGGCGGCAGCTCTCCGTGTCGGCCGCGTCCACAGTCGGGTATAGACGTTTCTCGAAATGCGTGCTCATCGCGGCGACCATGTGCCCGCCGGCCGAAAATCCGAGTACTCCGATCTTGTGCGGGTCGATGTGCCACCGCGCGGCGTGCAGACGGACGAGTCCCATCGTCCTCTGCGCGTCTTCCAGCGCCGTCCGACAATCCCGATACGGCCCCGTCTTCACGCATGGTACGCGGTACTTAAGCAAGACGCACGTGATGCCCTTGGATGTCAGCCAGTCACAGACTTCCGTGCCTTCGAGATCGATCGCCAGAACGTTATAACCGCCGCCGGGGAACACGATCACCGCCACACCGGTGTTGCTTCCCACGGGCGAATAGACAGTCATTGTCGGCTGCGAGACTCTGTCGACATAGATCCACGGCCTTCCTCCAACGAGCTTCGGCCTACCACTGGCGTCGACAACTGTCCCCGACACCTCGGGTCCCTTGACCGGCTGGGCGTCAGGAACCACACCCGGCCAGATCGGGATCTGTGTGTGGCCCGGCGATGGCTGCCAGGCGGTCTGCCCTGCGGCAAACCCAGGCGTTCCGACTGCGACTGCCAGGAACGCCAGTAGAGCCGTGCTCATCCGGTACCGCACTCTCATTCAGAATCTCCGATTGCTGCGCCGTCTAACGCCTTAGTTCAGCTGCGGGCGATCCTACTCTA
>DHJM01000113.1:7600-15185 GCA_002404335.1 Gemmatimonadales bacterium UBA4720 | reverse complement strand
GGGCGCATTACACCGGTGCTGAAGGTGGCGGACCTCACGCTCAACCTGGATACGAGAGAAGTGGCGCGCGGCGGGCACGCGATCGAGCTGACGCCCAAGGAATACACGGTGCTCGAATATCTCATGCGCCACGCCGGCCGAGTCATGAGCCGGACGCTCATCACCGAGTACGCCTGGGGCTATCACTTCGATCCGGGCACCAACATCGTCGACGTGGTGATCAACCACCTGCGCAAGAAGATAGATGCAAATGGCGCGAGAAAGCTCATACATACGATCCGCGGCGTAGGGTACGTGATTCGCGAGGAGAGCGTCGCGGGCAAGGTCGGCTAGAGGACCATGCTCTCAACGCGCGTGAAGCTCACCGCGGCGTTCGTGGCCGGACTGGTCGCGGTTACGGTTACTCTGTTTCTCGCTGTCCTCGCGGCTCGAAACAACGCTGTGTATCACGACATCGCGCAGTATGCGGCGGCGCAGGGCGATCTCGCCGCGCGCGTGATCACCGAGGCCGAGCAATCGGGCGCCAAGGTCATGGGCACAAGCGATACCGCCCTCATCGCTCTTCTCGCGCCGAAAGTGGTGGAGCGGCTCCAGTCTGTGCCGGGATTCATAGTAGTGGTGGATACGACGGGGCGCGCCGTCTATCGCTCCAATGACGTGCTGCGGCTTCAGGGCACCGACATGGCGATACTTCAAACCGAGCTCGCCGACCTTCCGAAGTCCGGCGAGGCGCTCATCTTCACCCTCGACTCGCTCCAGGAGAAAGTTCTCTTCGTCTCGCATTCTCTGGCGGGGAGTCCGTCCGGCCTCAGCCGGATCGCTTCCGGAGCGATTGCGACAAGGGCGAGCACCGTTCCGCGCGAATACATGCTCGATGCGCTCGTGATCGTGCCGCTCATCATCGGCGCCGGGGGAGTGGGAGCGTTCCTCATTCTCGGACGAACGCAGCGGCAGCTCAACGAGATCACCACTGAGGTAGCCGCCATCACCGATGGACGCAGCCTGCACCGCCGTCTCGCCCTCAGCGAAGAGACGACCGACTTCGCGGATCTCGTGACGACGCTGAACGCGATGATATCCCGGCTCGAGACGTCATTCGCCGGGTTGCGTCGATTCACCGCGGACGCGAGCCACGAGCTCAAGACTCCGCTGACCGTCTTGAGAGCTGATGTCGAGCGCGCGATGATGGAGTCATCGCATCAGACGGAGCGCATGATCGCGCTCGAGGAAGCACTGCAGGAAGTGCGCAGGATGAGCGATCTGGTCGAGAGCCTGCTGACTCTCGCGCGGGCCGACGAGGGACGGTTCGATCTGCACCGCGAGCCCGTCGAGCTCGCGCCGCTCGTCCAGGAGGTCTACGAGACAGCCCTTATACTTGGCGAAGCGCAGGGTGTCACCGTGAATCTCCCGTTCACGGCCGACGTCGTGGTCATGGGCGACAGGACCCGTCTGAGGCAGCTCTTTCTCAACCTCGTGACGAACGCAATCAAGTACACACCCGCCGGCGGCAAGGTGGAGCTGGGCGTGGGCCGCCACCCGGACAACGTGACGTTCGCGGTGCGGGACACTGGAATCGGAATCTCCGCGGCGGACTTTCCGCACCTCTTCGAGCGGTTCTGGCGGGCGGACAGAGTGCGCTCGCGAATGTCGGAGCGCGGAGGATTCGGGCTCGGGCTCGCGATCAGCCAGTGGATCGCGCAGGCGCACGGGGGAACTCTTATCGCATCGTCGCGCCTGGGGCGCGGCAGTCTCTTTACGGTGACGCTGCCGATCGTGAGCGACGGCCAGCACTCCTGACACCGCATCCAAGTGCCAATAGTTAACGATGCGCTAATCTGCGCGTTAGGAGTCTTTCATTCACTGCTAACGCGCGCGCTATTTCATTGTGGGTAGGACTCCGAGAGGTTGAGTGCGACATCCACTCGGAGAGAAAATGTTCGACACGCTGCTGGAGTCAAAGTCGAAAAGAAAGCGCTCCGCTACGGGTGCGATCGTGAGCGTCCTGGGTCACACCGCGCTGATCGCGGGAGCTGTCTATGCTACCGCCCAGGCGCGGGTTCAACCGATCGGATCTCCGGAGACAGTTCGGCCCGTCTACTTTCCGCAAACTCAGACTTCAACTTCCACCGTTCGGCCGCCGACGGAGCGGCAGCAACCGAACAGGCGCAGCCTGATATTCGTCGAACCGCACGTCGACATTAAAGTCCCGGTCATAGACGTCGGTGACATCGTGTCGAGGCCGGGCGATTTCAGCCCCGGCCCGATCACAGTCGCGGGGCCGACAGGCAGTGGAGAGAGTGTCGCAAGGCCAACCGATACGCAGTATCGCGCGGATCAGGTCGAGAAGCAGGTCGCGGTCGTGCCCGGCGGCGCGGCGCCACGGTACCCTGAGTCACTCAGGAGCTCGGGGGTGGAAGGTCAGGTGATTGCGGAATTCGTCGTCGACGAGCAGGGACGCGCAGAAGAGGGGAGGGTCCGGTTTGTGCGCTCCGACAATCAGCTGTTCGAGGATGCTGTGAGGGTCGCGCTTCGCCGAATGCGGTTCGTTCCAGCCGAGGTCGGCGGGCGGAAAGTGAAGCAGCTCGTCCAAATGCCGTTCGTGTTTACTCTTTCCCGTTAGTTCTAAGTTCTTCAACACTATTTCATTGATTCTTAATCTTGCGGGTATTCCGCAGGATTCTCGTTGTTACCAGCTTTCATTCACGGACTTCCCACTAGGTGAGGAATGTTTAACCAACTGATCGAGTCAAAGGCTAAGAGGCAGAAGATGGCTGGCGGCACGGCGTTCAGCATCGTGTTCCATACGATTCTGATCGGAGCAGCGGTGTACGCGACCGCCCGCGCCGGGGTCAAGGACGAGAAGTCGAAGGCCGAGAAGATTCAGTTCGTCGAGATGAAGAAGGAGCCTCCGAAGGTACCAGACAAGCCGCCACCGCCGAAGGAAGTCGTGGTCAAGCCGCCCCCGCCGAAGGGATTCCAGGTTCTTCGCGCGCCCGTAAGGATCGACATCAAGATTCCAGAGATCGATCTCTCGAAGGCGATCACGAACGAAAACGATTTCAGCGGCAAGGGCGTAAAGGGTGGCACGGGCAACGGCGTCGTCGGTGGAATCGCCAACACCAACCAGACCTATTTCGAGTTCCAGGTCGAGAAGCCAGCTGAGATGCTCGCCGAGAGTCCAAAGCCGAAGTATCCATCGGTTCTGGAAAGCTCAGGCATTGCCGGCGAGGTTCAGGCACAGTTCGTGGTGAGTCTTTCAGGCAAAGCCGACATGGATTCGTTCAAGGTGCTGAAGTCGACGAACGAGCTGTTCACGCAGGCGGTGAAGAATGTGCTGCCGCGGATGAAGTTCAGTCCCGCCATGATCGGCGGCAAACCGGTCAACCAGTTGGTCCAGCAGTCCTTCCAGTTCGCTGTTCCCCGCTAACAAACTCACTGGAGTAAACAATGCAACTGTCACTACTCGACATTTACAACCAGATGGGCAACTTCGCGAAGGGCATTGTGTATGTCCTCGCTATCATGTCGATCTGGACCCTCTCCGTCGCCATCAAGAAGTGGTGGGATCTTCGCCAGGCGCAGGGTGAGACGCGCAAGTTCGCTCCCGAGTTCTCGCAGTTCCTCGAGGAAGACAATCTTACGGAAGCCGTCACGCTCGCCGACAAGTACAAGAAATCGCACGTCGCTCGCGTACTGGGCGGCGCCCTCACCGAGATCCGCCCGCTCATTCAGGATGGATCGGTCACGGTAGGCGATATCAATTCGGCTGAGCGCGCGATCGAGCGCGAGATGCTGATGACGATTACAGATTTGAAGCGTGGGTTGGGCGTCATGGCAACCGTCGGCGCGACCGCTCCGTTCGTCGGACTTCTGGGAACCACGATGGGTATCGTGAACTCCTTCGCCGCCATGGCCGCGTCGGGCTCGGGCGGTCTCGCCTCGATCTCCTCCGGTGTGTCCGAGGCGCTGATCACGACCGCGTTCGGTCTCGTCGTCGCGATCCCAGCGGTGTGGCTCTTCAACTACTTCCAGATCAAGATCGACAATCTCACGGCCGAGATGACGTACACCTCGAAGGAGATGATCGACTACATGATCAAGAACGTCACCGGAACGGGCGAGTTCGGAAGATCGCGCTTCACGCGCGAGTTCAACACGACGGCGACCGCTGGCAACTCGCCAATCTCGCAGTAACCCCGAGGAGGGCTGAGTTATGGCAATGTCTGCCGGTACCGCGGGGGGAGTGAAGGCGTCACCGAACGTGACGCCGATGATCGATGTGATGCTGGTGCTGTTGATCATCTTCATGCTCGTCATCCCAGCGATTACAGCCGGATTCCAGGCGATTCCGCCGACCGGCGTCAATCTCAAGCCTCATCCCGAGGAAGATCAGGATCAGGTCCTCGGCATTGATGCGAACGGACAGTACTACCTGAACAAGAAAGCAATACCGAATGCGGAGCTTGGAGAGAGATTGAAGGCAATCTTCGAGAACCGCCAGGAAGACAAGCTTCTTTACGTCAAGGCGCACAAGGATCTACAGTACGGAAAGGTCCTGGACGCGCTGGACATCGCGGCCCACAACGACGTTCGCGTAACGGGAATGATCACGGATCAGCGTCCGGGTACGGTCTCCGCGGTTCAGACCGACAATCTCTTCAATGCGCCGGCTGCTCCACCGCCGGGAGGGAAGCAATAATGGCCATGTCCGGAGGAAATCCCAGCAGCGGCCTGACGAACGAGATCAACGTCACGCCGATGATCGACGTGCTGCTCGTTCTGTTGATCATCTTCATGATGGTCATTCCGATGTCGCGGAAGGCGCTCGACCTGCAGCTGCCCGATCCGACTCCACAGCCGGATCAGAGCGGTCCGCCGCCGTCGCAGATCGTGCTCGAGGTGCTGCCCGGAAACACGTTCAAGATCAATTCGCAGCCGGTGTCGAAGGAAGAGCTCGGGAAAAAGCTCAAGGAGATCTACGATCCAAGGCCGGACAAGATCATTTTCGTGAAGGGTGATCCGACCGTGAAGTACTCTGATGTGATCATGGCGATGGATGTGGCGCGGGGTGCCGGCGTCAAGGTAATTGCCGCAACGCCGAAGGATGTGAAATAGTCACGCGTTATCCTTCTTTCGAGCAAAAGCGCAGGAAGGAAAAACAATGGAAAGGGATCATTGCGTCGCTGCTGGTGCACGCACTGATCCTTTTTCTCATTCTCGCGCCCATCGTCGGGTCATCGGACTTCACGCATGATCCAACGGTCGGGGGCGGCGGCCCCGGACCGGCAGGTGGAGGAGGCGGGGGAATCAATGGTCCCGGGTCGCGCGAAGAGCATCTCGAGTTCGTGCGCGTGAGATCGGATCCGACGGTGATGCCGAAGCCAAAGCCGCTCACTGTGCCGCCCGTAAAAACACCAGAGCCGAGGCCACAAGTGGAGTCTCCGGTGATTCCAACGCCCCCGCCGGTCAGTGCGGTGACGACGACGGCCACGGGTGAGGGAAGCGGCGGCAACACGGGAACGGCGGGGGCGGGTCCGGGAACGGGCGGCGGTGTCGGATCAGGCGTCGGCCCCGGACGGGGGAGTAGCGTCGGACCCGGCACCGGCGGCGGTCCCGGAAAGGATTATCCGCCGACGCTCAGAGATCTGTTTATCCCGCCGCTTCCGGCGCCGGACAGAATAAAGCCCTACCACCTGATCGCCTGGTTCGACGTCGACGAGAAGGGAAACGCGACGCTCATCGCGTTCAATCCGTCGAAGGATGGCGGCTACAATCGGAGACTGTCGGAGGTACTTCACTCGTTGCGGTTTCGGCCCGGGGTGCACGCGGATGGGACACCCATGCGGGATACCGTGGACGTTCATTTCATCTTCTGAAGTCTCAGACGACCTAGTACTACGCTGCATTTAGTTGTCGATAGTGAGCCGCCCTCTTCCCTAGCAAACCTGCCCTTGCGCGGGTAACTTTTGCCCGCTGTACAAGGGGGAACGCACCGGCGAGCAACCGAGCACTTTGAGGGAGAGCGTTGACAAGCACGACACCCACGGCCAACACTCCATCGTCGCGCGAGTTCGTCAAGGCGCTGACGCTCACCGACGCGACGATGCTCGTCGCGGGCTCGATGATCGGGTCGGGCATCTTCATCGTCTCGGCCGAGATCTCGCGGACCGTCATTTCGCCCTTCTGGCTGCTCATGGCGTGGGTCGCGTCCGGCGTCGTTACGATCTTCGGCGCACTCGCGTATGGCGAGCTCGCGGCGATGTATCCCCGAGCGGGTGGCCAGTACGTGTTTCTCCGGGAGTCCATGGGTCACCTCATGGGCTTTCTTTATGGCTGGACCCTTTTCGTAGTGATCCAGACCGGCACCATTGCCGCTGTCGCCGTCGCTTTCGGAAAATTCCTCGGCGTACTCTGGCCGGCGATTACGCCTGACCGGTACTCGTGGTTCCCGCAACTGGACTTCACGCTGTCCGGCGCCCCTGTGCAGCTCGGATTGTCGCCGCAGCGGCTGATCGCCGTCATCAGCATCTGGGTTCTGACCTGGATCAATCTGCGCGGCGTCAAGGAAGCCAAGATCGTCCAGACGACGCTGACCATCGTGAAGACCGGCGCCCTCGCCGCGCTCATCCTCCTCGGACTCACCATCGGCCGTCACTCGGAGGCCATCGCGGCGAACTTCTCAAACGGAAACTTCGATCCGGTTGCGTTCGTCCCGGCGTTCGTGATCGCATTCGGATCCGCACTAGTAGGTTCCCTGTTCGCGAGTGACGCCTGGAACAACGTAACATTCGCCGCGGCGGAGGTTCACTCGCCGCAGAGAAATCTCCCGCGCGCGCTCATCTACGGGACGGGGCTCGTCTGCCTGCTCTATCTTCTCGCGAACATCTCCTACCTGAACGTGCTGCCACTCCACGGAGTGGCGAACGGCGCCACGGCGATGGAGCGCGGGATTCAGTACGCCACGCAGGACCGGGTGGCGAGCGCTGTTGTCGAAACAATTTTCGGCGCAGTGGGCGCGTCGATCATGGCGGCGGCGATCCTGATCTCGACCTTCGGCTGCAACAACGGCCTGATTCTCTCGGGTGCGCGCGTCTACTACGCGATGGCGCGGGACAAATTGTTCTTCGCGAAGGCGGGCACATTGAATCGCCACAACGTCCCCGCGGCGGCATTGATTGCGCAGTCGGTCTGGACAAGTCTGCTCTGTCTCAGCGGAACGTACGGGCAGCTGCTCAACTATGTCATTTTTGCCGCTTTGATCTTCTACGCGCTGACGACGGTTGGCTTATTCAGGCTCCGCAAGCTGCTTCCGGACGCCGAACGTCCTTATAGGGTTGTCGGCTACCCTGTTTTGCCCGCACTGTACATCATTCTCGCATCGGCAATCGCTGTGATTCTGCTGATCGCGGACCAGACGCGAACCCAGGCTCTTTTCGGCCTCGCGATCGTACTGCTCGGCGTTCCCGTTTATTTCATCTGGCGCAAAGTAGATTCCGCACCCGCACGCTGAGCACTGAAGCCGGCTCTGCCCGAGCCGGCCGCTATTCACCCTTGGAGAATTCAGAATGAATCGGAAGTTTGCAGG
>DHJM01000113.1:638-7470 GCA_002404335.1 Gemmatimonadales bacterium UBA4720 | reverse complement strand
CCGGTGGAACACAAGCCAGGCGGAGAAGCGAACCTCATAATTCCCGATCTCTCGCAGGTCAGCTTCCTGGGTGGCATTCATGGGCGGTCGCTCCTCATGGGCGGACTGGTGATCTGCGCCCTCGGGCTTCTTTTCGGGCTCGTGTTCTACAGCCAGCTAAAGCGCATGGCAGTGCACGAATCGATGCGCGAGGTCTCCGAGCTGATCTACGAGACGTGCAAGACGTACCTGATCACGCAGGGGAAGTTCATTCTCATCCTCGAGATTTTCATCGGCTTCGTGATCCTGCTGTACTTCGGATTCCTGAGTCATCTGGCGCCATTAAAGGTTGCGATAATTCTGTTCTTCAGCCTCGTCGGCATCGCAGGGAGCTACGGCGTGGCCTGGTTCGGCATCAGGATCAACACGTTCGCGAATTCGCGCACGGCCTTCGCGAGCCTTCGCGGCAAGCCGTACCCGTGCTACTCGATTCCGCTCAAGGCGGGCATGAGCATCGGCATGCTGCTCATCAGCGTCGAGCTGGTGATCATGCTGTTCATCCTGCTCTTCATTCCCGGCGACTATGCGGGGCCGTGTTTCATCGGCTTCGCGATCGGTGAGTCGCTCGGCGCGGCGGCGCTGCGCATCGCGGGCGGAATCTTCACCAAGATCGCGGACATCGGCGCCGACCTGATGAAGATCGTCTTCAACGTGAAGGAAGACGACCCGCGGAACCCGGGTGTTATCGCGGATTGCACCGGCGACAACGCCGGAGACTCGGTCGGCCCGAGCGCCGATGGGTTCGAGACATACGGCGTGACGGGCGTCGCGCTCATCTCCTTCATCGTCCTCGCTGTGCGCGAGCCGTCGGTGCAGGTGCAGCTGCTGGTGTGGATCTTCGTGATGCGCATCATGATGGTTGTGGCGAGCGGACTCTCCTACCTGATCAATGAAGCGGTCGCGAGAGCGAGATACGTCAGCGCTGACGAAATGAACTACGAGTCGCCGCTGACCTCGCTCGTGTGGCTGACGTCGCTGCTGTCCGTTGCGCTCACTTATCTCGTCTCCTACATGCTGCTGCCCGATCTCGGCGATGGCTCACTCTGGTGGAAGCTCTCGACCGTGATCACCTGCGGCACGCTGGCTGGAGCGATCATTCCTGAGCTCGTGAAGGTGTTCACGTCGGTGGACTCGCGTCACGTCAGGGAAATCGTCACGTCGTCGCAAGAGGGCGGAGCGTCGCTCAACATTCTGTCCGGACTCGTGGCGGGAAACTTCAGCGCGTACTGGATCGGCATGGCGATCATGTCTCTGATGGCGATCGGGTTCCTCGTGAGCACGACCGGCTTTGGCACGCTGATGATCGCCCCAGCGGTGTTCGCGTTTGGCCTTGTTGCCTTCGGATTCCTGGGAATGGGCCCGGTCACCATCGCGGTCGATTCCTATGGTCCGGTTACAGACAATGCCCAATCGATATTCGAGCTGTCGCAGATCGAGCAGGTGCCGGGCATCAAGCAGCAGCTAAAAACCGACTACGGTTTCGATCCCCAGTTCGAAAGGGCGAAGGATCTGCTCGAGGAGAATGACGGAGCCGGCAACACATTCAAGGCGACTGCCAAGCCTGTTCTCATCGGCACCGCGGTCGTGGGCGCCACCACGATGATCTTCTCGATCATCCTCGGACTTACCCATGGGCTGCAGCCGGAGTTCATCGCCAATCTCTCCATCCTGCACCCGCCGTTTCTTCTCGGCTTGATCGCCGGTGGAGCGATGATCTACTGGTTCACGGGCGCATCGACCCAGGCGGTCACCACCGGCGCGTACCGGGCGGTCGAGTTCATCAAGGCCAACATCAATCTCGCGAGCTCCGCGAAAGCGTCGGTCGCGGACAGCAAGAAGGTCGTCGAGATCTGCACCAAGTACGCGCAGCAGGGGATGTTCAACATCTTCCTGACGGTTTTCTTCGCGACGCTGGCCTTTGCGTTTGTTGAACCGTACTTCTTCATCGGGTATCTGATTTCGATCGCGCTGTTCGGACTGTTCCAGGCGATCTTCATGGCCAACGCCGGAGGCGCGTGGGACAACGCGAAGAAAATCGTGGAAGTCGAGCTGAAGCAGAAAGGCACTCCGCTTCACGCTGCGACCGTGGTCGGTGACACCGTCGGCGATCCCTTCAAGGACACGTCGTCGGTAGCGCTCAACCCGATCATCAAGTTCACGACGCTGTTCGGACTGCTCGCGGTGGAGCTTGCCGTTTCGCTGACGGCGGACAAGGGCGCGACGCTGACGCGGGTTCTGGCGGCGGTCTTCTTCCTCATCTCGGTGACGTTCGTGTGGCGGTCGTTCTACGCGATGCGCGTGAAGAGTGGCGAGGCTTGAGTTCTTCGAGTGACCACGAATCTTGGCCAGGACTAACTTTTCCGAGTGACGACTTACCATGGTGGGCCGGCTGGCCCGCCATGGTAAAACTTTTTCCCACCTGAAATGATCCGATCACTGTTCGCGCGGAAGCCGATCGAAGCGCTTCTGGCAGAGGGTGAGAATCCAAACGGACTGAGAAGGGTCCTGGGCGCCGGCGATCTGATCATGCTTGCGATCGGGGCGGTGATCGGCGCCGGCATCTTCGGCTCGATCGGTTCGGCGGCGGCAGGGCAGGTCGATGCCGCTGGGAACGTGATTCGCGTGGGAGCCGGTCCCGCTCTCGTCATTTCGTTCCTGCTACTCGGCGCTTGCTGCGGCCTTGCCGGCCTATGCTACGCGGAGCTGGCTTCGATGATTCCGCAGGCGGGGAGCGCCTACGCGTACTCATACGCAACACTCGGCGAGCTCGTCGCCTGGATCATCGGCTGGGACTTGATCCTGGAGTATGCGGTTGGGAACGTCGCTGTCGCGATCTCCTGGGGCGACTACTTCAAGTCGCTCGTCGGCGACTGGGTCTCCATACCGGTGTGGCTGACGACGGGTTACCGAACCGCGCTCCTGAGCTCCAATCCTGAAGTCCACGGCCTGCTGACGACCGCGCCGCACGTCGCGGGAATTCCGATTCTCATCAACGTGCCGGCGTTCTCCATCGTCGCCCTGATCACGTGGCTGCTGATGCTCGGTGTTAGGGAGAGCGCCCGAGCGAACAACATCATGGTCGCGGTCAAGCTCGTAGTGCTCGCGCTTTTCATCATCATGGGATCGCAGCACATCAATACCGCGAACTACCATCCCTTCGCGCCGAATGGCTTCACGGGAATCCATCAAGGCGCGGCGATCGTGTTCTTCGCGTACATCGGCTTCGATGCGATCTCCACTGCCGCCGAGGAGACGAAGAATCCGCAGCGAAATCTTCCCATTGGGATTCTGGGGGGACTCGCCATATGTACCGTGATCTACATCGTCATCGGCTATGTCCTGACGGGCATGGTGCCATATCAGCAGCTCGGATCGGCCGCGGATCCTCTGGCGTTTGCGCTCAAGGCGACGGGAATGACCAACATTGCCAAGATCGTGGCGTTGGGAGCCGTTTTCTCCATGGCTGCGGTGCTCCTTGTGTTCCAGTACGGACAACCGCGCATTTTCTTCGCGATGGCGCGCGACGGCCTTCTCCCGCACTGGGCCAGCAAGCTCCACGGGAAGTATCGGACGCCCTACATCACGACGATTCTCACCGGGGTCTTCGTGGCGTTCTGGTCCCTGATTGGCGATGCGGGTGAAACGTACGACCTCACGAACATCGGGACGCTGTTTGCGTTCGCACTGGTCTGCACCGGCGTGATCGTGCTACGCTACACCGATCCGCAGCGGCCGCGTCCGTTCAGGGTGCCGTTCGTCCATTTCGTCGGAATCGTGGGCGCGGGGCTCTGCCTGTTCGTGATGAGGGGATTGCCGCATCTGGCGTGGGTCAGATTCGGGTGGTGGCTCGTGATCGGTCTCGTGCTCTACGTAGCGTACGGGTACGGGCACTCGACTCTAAGGCGGAGCAGGCCGCCGGTGCCGATAGAGCCGCCGCCGCCGATCAGCCGGTAACGATCGACCTAAGCGCAAACAAGGCATGATCTACAAGCATTTCAGACGTGTCCCGCTGACAACCTGGATCATGATCTCGATGGTCGTCGGCGTGCTCATCGGCACGTTCGCGCCAGCGTTCGCGATGAAGCTCAGTCCCGTGTCGACCGTGTTCCTGCGGATGATCAAGTCGATCATCGTCCCCCTCATTTTCGGAACGCTGGTCGTTGGAATCGCCGGGCATGGGGACGACATGAAGCGCGTGGGGCGCCTCGCGCTCAAGTCGATCATCTACTTCGAGATCGTGACGACCCTGGCGCTCGTCATCGGGTTGGCCGCCGTTAACCTGGTACGTCCGGGCGTGGGTGTCACGCTCGCCGCGTCTGCCGAGGCTGGCAAGGAGCTCGCTCACAACACCCAGACGGGGGCCGGGTTCCTCGAGCATCTCGTTCCCACGAGTTTCTTCGACGCCGCGGCGAAGAACGAGGTTCTGGAGGTGGTCTTCTTCGCGGTGATCTTTGCGGTGGCGTTGTCGAAAGTGCAGGGCCGCTCAAAAGAGATCGTTCTTGCAGGGTGCGAGGGTCTCGCCGACGTCATGTTCAAGTTCACGATGATCGTAATGCGCTTCGCCCCGTTCGGGATCGGCGCAGCGATCGCCGTGACGGTCGGACAGAGCGGGCTTGGCGTACTCTTCAACCTGGGCAAGTTGATACTCACCTTGTACGGAGCGCTGCTCGTCTTCTTCCTCGCGGTGCTGTTGCCGGTCGCCATCCTCTTCCGGGTGCCGCTCCGCAGATTCGTTCGAGCGGTGAGGTCGCCGGCGCTGATAGCGTTCTCGACGACGTCGTCGGAGGCCGCTCTTCCACTCGCGATGCAATCGATGGAGGCGATCGGAGTCCCGCGGCGCATAGTGGCGTTCGTGATGCCGACTGGATACTCGTTCAATCTCGACGGATCTACGCTCTACCTCGCGGTGGCGTCAGTTTTCGTGGCCCAGGCAGCGGGGGTTCCGATGACGCTGACGACTCAGCTCTTCATGATGTTGACGCTCATGATCACCAGCAAAGGCGTCGCCGCAGTCCCCCGAGCGTCGCTCGTGATTCTCTCTGGAACTCTCACGACATTCGGGTTGCCACTCGAAGGCGTAGCAATCATTCTGGGGGTCGATGCGCTGATGGACATGGCGCGCACCAGCACGAATCTCATCGGCAACTGTCTGGCGACAGTCGTGATGGCTAGGTGGGAAGGTGAATTCGCCGAGCCGCAGCCCGAAGTGCTCCTCGCACAGGAAGGACTTCTTCCGATCGAAGCTGTGCCCCCGGCACCGCGGACTTCAGGCGCTGCTCCAACCGCTTCCTGAGCGGCGAGCTGGCCTCCATCAGGCCACCACTAAACGCCACCGCAACCGCCGCACGCTCGTCCGTAAATAAATGACGCGCGAGTGCGCGGATGTGTAGCACCAGCTCTTCGGCAGCCAGCGCGAGCAGGGCGTTGGCGCGGAGATCGCCCGCTGTGGCCGCGCCGAAAACTACCGGGACGAGTGAGGCAAACGTACGCGCATCGGCGGCCGCTGCCCACGGAATGAGATCCTCGACATCCTCGCATTGGGTGGCGGCCAGAATGGGGAAGAGAAGGGCAGTCGGCGGCTCCCGTCCGTCGCTCGACGCCGCGACAATGCTCAGCGCGCGCCTTCCGATCCAGCCACCGCTACCCTCGTCGCCGAATGCAGGACCCCAGCCGCCACAGCGAACGATCTCTCCAGCCGGGCTCCGGCCGTAAGCGATCGAGCCGGTTCCCACGACGAGGAGAATTCCCGGACGCTCGTCGAACGCATCGTACATCGCGATCAGGCCGTCCGAATCGATGATGACTTCTTCCGCGAGCTCCTTTGCATCGAGGGCGGAATGCAGCGCGCGACGCTCTTCGTCCCGACCGGTCCCGGCGACGCCGCAGTAAAGAACGCGGGGGAACACGGCGCCTGGCTGCGCGATCTCCGCGAGCGCGCGGGTTACAAGTTCCGCGATGACGTCGGCCGAGCGCTGAGCCTGTCCCGGCGTGACAGCTGACTTGGGCCCTTCGAGTGTCGCGAGAACCTCGCCGTCCGTCGTGCCAACGAGGACGCGGGTCTTCGATCCGCCTCCGTCAACACCCACCACGATCTCACTCAATTCCAGCGATCTCCATCAGTCGGCGCGGGGTGTGTCAACGATGAAAGGATACCGACTCCCATCGTGAACGATGTTCCTATCAGCACGTACCAGGGAAATGCGATGTGCGAAATTGGTGTGAGTGCGTCCTTCATCGACGGAAACGTCAGCATCATCTGCTTCGCGAACACGACAAAGCTCATCGCAATGATTCCTACCGCCATGCCGAGGATTGCATCTCTCTGAATGGCCCTTCTCCACAACATGCCCAGAAAGAAGCCGCCGAGCAACGCACCGTATGTGAATGATGCGATCGAAAGGGCGACGACGACGACCGGAGTACCCTGCTGCTTGTACAGGAGCGCCGCGATCAGAAGCACCGCGCCCCAGAATAACGTAAACATTTTCGCCATCTTGAGCGTTCGTGGGTCCTCCGCAGTGCGGCCGGAAAGCGGCAGGTAGATGTCGTGAGTCGTTGATGCCGCCAGCGAGTTCATCGCGCCGGAATGCGCGCTCATCGTCGCCGCGAGGACGGCCGCGACGATCAACCCTCGCAATCCCGCCGGCATCGAGTCGACGACGAAGGTGGGGAATATCGAGTCGGGAACTGCGAATGTCCGCGCCTGATAGAACGCGTACAAGCCGATTCCGATAATAAGAAAGAGCGAAAACTGAAAGAAAACGGCGATGCCGCTGCCGATGAGCGCTTTGCG
>DHJM01000113.1:0-587 GCA_002404335.1 Gemmatimonadales bacterium UBA4720 | reverse complement strand
CCGTGTGATGCCATCGAGAGGAACGCCCCGCCGATCAATCCCGCGAAGAGTGTGTACGGCTTGTCGAAGCCGAAGTAGACGTCGATGACCCGCAGCTTCCCGGCTGCGTGAGCCTGACCCAGAATCGCGCCCCATCCACCGCTCACGCCCTTGCCGAGCAGGTACACGGCCGAGAGTCCTCCGAGGAGATAGACGCTCGTCTGCAGCACGTCGGTCCACACAACGGCGCGCATGCCGCCGTGATACGTGTAGATCAATGTCAGCGCGCCCAAAACCAGGATAGCTACGGGCATCACGTACTGCTGCGGCACCGACGGCCCGAGTATCAACGCGATCGGAATCGCGGTGGCGAACACGCGCACCGAGTCGGCAAACGCGCGGGTGACCAGGAAGACGATCGAGGCAAAACGGCGCGTCCCGACGCCGAATCGCTTCTCGAGCAGTGCGTAGGCGGTGACGAGATCGCCTTGATAGTACCGTGGCAGCAGTGTATAGGCGACGACGATGCGCCCCAGCAGATAGCCCGCCGCGATCTGGAGGAAGCCGAGATTGGTGGTGTAGGCGAGGCCGGGGATGCTGATGAAGGT
>DHJM01000104.1:12941-21626 GCA_002404335.1 Gemmatimonadales bacterium UBA4720 | reverse complement strand
GCAAGGCAGTTAAGTCCTTGCAGCGCTCATAGATGGGCCTGGGTAGAGTTGAACTACCGACCTCACGCTTATCAGGCGCAGTTAGCCATCACACAAAGTCCGGCGCGGGGCCGGTTTTCATAGGGCAGAAGCCACTATCGCCGGCATCCTGCCGGTCCCCAATGCCGGACTTTTGCGCACACAACGGACAGTAACGGACAGTACGTGAACCCCCCTCTACGTCATGTGGGGTGCCATATCCCGCCGAACGAGTCGGGAAATTCACGTAGCGGCATTGAGCGTCGGCTTGAAATACTCCCCCACGCAGTGGACGCTCATATCGTGATCCAGATGCTCTGTTTCGAACTTCTTTCCTCCCGCAACCGCCATCTGTTCGTTGACGTAGGCAATGACTTGCTCGACCTGAAACCCGTCTGTCTTGAGTTGCCGGACGAGCTTGCAGCATGCATCAGCCAAGGCTAAGGGGGCGACCGCCGCGCGAGCTGTGACCGCAGCTTTGTACTCCTCGATAAATGTGTCCGTCGCGTTCATTTGATCGGCCTTCTTCACGGGGTCGAAGAAAACCACGGATCTAGCCTATCCGTTGGCTAATTTGCTGGCCTCCAGTTATCCAGCTCAAAGAGTCTCGTGGTCCTTCGCGGCGTAAGCAGCGCGCTGGTCTCTGGGCTTCGCGTTCTGCCCCCGCGTATACCAGTTCTGCAGGGACTGTGAGGCGAGGTCGCGACCACCCAAACCGAATGCAAGGCCCGCCGCCAACGCGAGAGCGCCAACGAAGCCCATAAAAAGAGTATTGATCAGCGCGCTCGCGATGCCCAACTGATTTACCGCGATCACGATTGCGAAAACCCAGACAGCAGTCCGTGATACGTTGGCAAGTGTATCAGGGTTTGAGAAACCAGCCTCTACGGTCGCTCCGCGCACAACGTTTCCGAGAGCTCGTGCTGCGATTCCAGCGACGAAGAGTATGACCATCGCAACTACGAGATTCGGTAGCCAGAGCAAGAACTGCCGCATCACATCGGAGGCCGCGGGAAGGCCGAGCGTGTCAAACGCGACGAGCAGAACGACAAGTCGGACGATCCATTTCACAAGACCGGCGACTATCCCTGCTGGATCGGTCCCCGTTCCCATTTTGTCGAAGAAATCTCCGATCCCCGATCTCCGCATGAGGTCATCGAAGCGAATCGCGCGAAGAAGTCCTTTGACCGCGCGTGCGAGCAGCGAGGAAACGAACCATCCAACCGCTAGGATTACGATGAACCCGAGAATGCGCGGGATCGCGCCCAGGATCATTGACAGGGCGTTTGTCAGCGACAGGATGAGCGTGTCGGTGAACGAGAGATGTACGGGTACGGTTTGAACCGGGACGGTTTGAACCGGAGCGTTCTGGATTGGCACCGTCTGGAGAAGTATCACTTAGCCCCGAATCCTCATCGGGTCGTTTCCGTAACTGTTCTTGTCTCTGATCTTGCCGTCCTTTCCGTGAACCGTATGCTCAGAATGATTTTGCATTGCGAGCGCGCGATCGGCTACTATCGCGGCTTCTTGCTTGCTGTGGACGGCGCCCACGCGTGCTCCGCTGACCTCGTTAATCCAGCCATCGCCCAGTGGAACGGTGTGAACGTCTTTCGCTTGTCCCGCCATAAGCCCTCCCGGATGTACGGTCTCGCACCAACCGTTGGCCCGCAATCCGCATACCGTTTGTCTGCTCTTGCTACAGATGGCTGAGAGAGGGGGCTGCCGCAGATCATGGAAAGAAATTCGCTGTGGGAACGCTCGTGTGTGTCGAGGAACGCGATACGCTCGATCGCTTTCTCTCAACCCGGACCCAGCATAACCCACTCACGTCCGATCAACTGGAATACGCGGGTTACAAGGCTGTAATAAGCGAGGTCGCGTTTGATCCTGGCGGCGAGCCGCTTTATTCGCTCGAGAACATTCCGGGCACTTGGTACGAGCCGTGTCTTCGAGCGAGCTCGATCGGGCATGCGTATGACCATCACGAAGGGAGTGCTCTCTGGAGGGCGATTGACAACGAATTACGCTCTCTCGAAGAAAACCGTGACATCGAAATCGCAACCGCGCGCTCTCACGTGATCGGTGCCCTTTGCGAGCAGCTCTCTCGACTCGGACTCGTGAAATCGGCGAACTCCCGTTCCTGAGCTACCTGTATGCCTTGCAGCTGACAAGCACTTTTGGGATGCGGCTTCGCCACGACGGTGCTATTGTGCTTGCAGTATGATCGCGCGCGAGGTGCAGGTTTTTGGCCACAGACTCTCTGCGAGGAACCGCGCCTGATCCAAGAGCAGGAGACTGCTAAACGCGGATCGAGTTCACCTCACGCGCTTAGGGCGTGAGGTGACTCTCGGGGGTCTGGCACGCTCGCGGATTGGCTAGACGAAAAACCTAACACGTAATTGCTTACTCTACAGAACTACGCCGCCAATTGGGCGGTCGTCACGTTCGCATCCAACGTCGCTCTAGTCAACCGAACAACGCGCTCGTACCCGGCATGGAACAGGCATTGCGCGAGGACTTAGCAATTGCCACTGACATCGGATTGGTCATCCTGCTCATCATCCCGACCGCGGCAGTTATCTGTCGTGTGTATCGCGGCAGGCACTATCCCAGCGACGTTGCCGCATCCTTTCTGGGTGGGTTCGGTTGCCTGTGGATGTTGCGGCGCGCGATGCTCACGCCCGCCGAACAGCGAGGACTTCCCGAGTCATGAAATGCAAGACGGCGTATCTGATCATCAATCCGCGGCTGGGCAAGAAGATCAACGAGCTGAGCGCCATGATCGCGGTGCTTTCGGCGGCGGGCTGGAAGACCGACACTGCAATCAAGGAATTCGGCGGGCATACGCGGAAACTGGCAAGGAAGGCAGCCGAAGCGGGATATGATCTCGTGATCGGCTTTGGGGGGGATGGGACACTGAATCAAGTCGTCAATGGCGTCATGGCGGCCAAGCGTCGTCGTGGCTGTATCGTCGGAGTCATTCCCGGCGGGACCGCCAATGTCTGGGCCCACGAGATCGGTATGTCCGAAGACCCGGTCAAAGCCTCCCTCCTCCTCGTCAACAGTGAGGGATGCAAGGTCGACGTGGGGCATGTTGCGGTGGACTCTCTCCCCTTCGCTTCAGGAAGGAAGAATGGACAGAAGGAGGAGCGGCAAGCGCCCCGAGGCAGGAATCATTTCCTCTTGATGGCTGGGCTCGGAATAGATGCCGCCATCATGAGCCAGGTGCCCACATCGCTCAAGGAGAGAATCGGGAAGGCGGCCGTCGCGCTCGCGGCGCTCAAAACGCTGCCCTCACAACACGCCTTCCCAGTCGAGATATGGTCCTCGGGCGAGGGAACGGAGGAGGCCCTGCGCTGGAGAGGCCAGGCGCTCCAGGTCATCGTCGGCAACACACGCCGGTATGGGAACTTCGCCGAGGTCACGCCAGACGCACTCATCGATGATGGGGCACTGGACGTGTGCATCATCACCGCTGGAGACCCTCTCACCACAATCGAGCAGATCCTCTCCATACTGCTGCATCACAATCCCCGCAACGGCCATTCCGAACACTTTCGGGGTTCCCACTTCTGGATTCGGGCGCCCGCGTCCATCGACCTACAACTGGATGGCAGTCGTGTGAAGCTCGACGACGGCATCGCCGCGCCGGAACGGACGGCAGTCCGGCAGGCACAGAATCCGGAGGCCGTCATGGTTACGTACCGCTTCGATGCTATCCCGCGAGCGCTGCACGTGGCCATCCCGTGCACCTATAATGGCGCACTGTTCGAGAATGGATCCCCGAAGGAAATCGCGCTGGCCGCGAAGGAGCAGCGCTCAGATCAAGACGCCGTCCGTGCCGGGGCGCGGAAATCGAAGGACGTACCACACACGCCCCAACGGCTCGACGCACTGCTCGAGCATGGTCAGAAGGTCACGGTCGTTGGGGTCGGCCCGGATCCCGAGCGAAAAACGACCTACATCGTCGCCGGTGGGACTTCTGAGAAGAAAACAGGCGCCTCCAAGCCGGTTGCGGTGCGCATCGACCACAACACGACTCTCGTCGGACCTACGGGAGAGCCCCTTCCGATCACCTTCGCGGCAAAACTTCTGGAGAACACCGTGATCGTCGTGGAAGGCAAGCAGAGTAAGCGGGACGTTGTCCGGGCGAAGCGCGTCGTCGTGGTGACTTAGATCGCGACGACCGCTCCATCTGCAATCGCGAACAAGCGTTCTCCCGGAAGCAAGTGGAGGGGTCGTGCTCAAGCGGATACCCATCCTCGCATACATGAACTCCATGACGCGTCATTCGCCCTTGCACAGCTGGACTCGAGTTCATTTCCTCCCAAGCATCTCAAACAGGTGGGCCCGACGCTTGCGTTGATAGATCGACAAAAACACCGCTCATTTCGCGGCCCACCTCTGTCGGAGGATTTATGACGGACATCAACAAGCGCGGTCTCAAGAACGAGACGAAGGGCAAGATCAAGGAAACCGAAGGCAAGTTTCGCGGTGATGTTGGTAAGGCGACCGGTGACTCAAGCGAACATATGAAAGGTCGGGTCGAGGAAGCGAAGGGCAAGATCCAGAAGGATTTCGGTAAGACTGAGCGGAAGGTCTAAGGCACACCAGCAACCTGTTCTCTGCAGGATTGCAAGCCCACACTGTTTACGGAGAGTCATGTTCCTCACCATTGCGCTGGTGCTAATCGTTCTCTGGGCATTGGGGTTCTTTATCTTCCCTGTGGCTGGTGGGCTTGTTCATATCCTCCTAATCATCGCGGTGATCGCGATCATCTGGCATTTCCTTAGAGGCCGAAACACTACCACGCGCCTTTGACGCGAAAGGTCACCGATTCACGAGACGCCGAGGGGTATTTCAGCCGTGAATCAAAAAGCCCGACAATCATTGAGTGATTGCCGGGCTTTTAATCCTGGTTGGTTATGTTGTTTCTCGTCGAAGTCGCGGAGCCGCCATAGCCTAGCGTAACTTGCAGCCTGGCAAGTCACGGGGATTTGACCCCCACCGGGCAAATCATTGGCACACCGAATACGAGCGGCCGTAATGCCACTCTTGCTGTTACATCACAACAGGAGCTCACTTGGCACAACCGAATAAATTCCTCGACCCGGCGGGAGACCAGCTCAAGGCGATATTTCTGCTGGGCACGCTCAAGCCGAACAAAAAACGCGAGTTCTCACACACCGCGACTCTCTGTGAGCTCGTCATCGAGGACTTGCGCCGGTACAACGTGAAATCCGAGATCGTTCGGTTGGTGGAATACGACATCAAGCCCGGTGTCGAAAGCGACATGGGACGGGGCGACGAGTGGCCGGCAATACTCAAGAAGGTGCTCGCATCAGATATCATCGTGTTCGCGACACCAATCTGGTGGGGAATACACTCGTCGCTAATTCAGCGCGTAATCGAGCGAATGGATGCGCTCAACGATGAGCTGCTGGAAACGGGAAAGTCGGAACTCGCCAACAAAGTAGGCGGAATCGTCATCACGGGCGCAGAGGATGGGGCAGAGCACACCATCGGCAATATCGCGAACTTTCTGATCTGGAACGGCATGACGCTTCCACCCGCCTGCTCGGTCTCATTCCTCGGCGATTACACCAGGGCGACCAAAAAGTCGCTACTCAAGAAATTTCGGGCTCAGAAATCGACCGCGTCCATGTCGCGAACGATGACGCGCAACCTCGTGTTCTTCGCCCGACTCCTCAAGGAGAACAACATTCCGCAGGACAAGAAAGGGGTAATCCAGAGTATCGCGCCCGGCGCAGTGGGGATGCGGGGAGATCGAGGCTAGCGCCGACATTTATCAGCCCGAGTTCCGCCTTGGCGAGCGTATCCGGCGTCATCAGGAGCGGGGCAACTACTTACGGTCGGCAACCTCGCCGGATACTTCGGCCCCGCGGAGATCGGCAGGATCCGGGATGCGACCCACAGCATGACGCTCGCCTATGTGATGCTGGCGCTCTCGCTGCTGCTGGCCAGGCTGTCGCTGATCTACATCACCAAGATCGGCAGACTGCGGATCGGGAACGTCGCTCCCGCACGGAGCTGAATCAAAACATGGGACCGCGCAAGGGACCGCGCAGCATCAGGCGTGCGAACTGGCGTCCGACGGGTACTTCAGCGCCGCATAGATCTCCTGGGTCTCCGGCAGCGCGCGGAGCGCGTGCGCGGTCTGCTGCTGAGGAGGGAAGAGCGCGAGTTCTGGATCCCGGCGCGCCACGCTTTCACGGACCAGATCGATGGCCGTCTGATGCTCACCGACCGCCGCGGCCGCAATCGCCCGCGGCAGCGGCCCGGTGTACTCGCGCATCGCGCGCGCTTCCATTTCGCGGAATATCGCGCGAGCGGATGCGACGTCGCCTGCATCGACGTAGGTGACGGCGAGCTGGGAAAGCGCCCAGGGATGCCGGCCCGATACGCGCAGTGCCTGCTCCCCGGCTTCGATCGATTCCGTGAACTGCCCGTCGAAGTAGAGGGTTCTCTGCAACGACCAGAGCTCCAGAAACGATGCCGGCTCGAGATCGCACGCCTTGCGTGCCCATTGCACCGCCTCCGACATTCGCTTCCCTTCCAGGCCCATGGTCCACGCGATGACGACGGCCGAATATGCGGAGAGCGGATCGAGATTCTGGATCCGTAGCGCGAGGTCGTTCGCTTCCTCCCATCGTCCGCACGCCATCCCAAGATAGAAGATGCTGTACCAGCCGCCGGCCTGGACATAGCCGGGATTGAGCTCCAGGGCGCGCGTGAACGACCGCTCCGCCTGCGCCCAGTCCCACTCGAAGATCAAGCTGGCCATCGCCACGGCGGTATGCGCCTCGGCGAGGTCCGGGCCCAACGCCAGCGCTTTCTTCGCGGCCTCGCGTGCCGGAGGGCCACACTCCTCGGGCGGCAATACACCGAAGTATCCCTGCACACTGTATGCGTCGGCGAGCCCGGCCCACGCGAGCGCATACTCCGGGTCAAGCTCCAGCGCGCGTCGCATGAGCGCCATCCCTTCCCTGACCGCGGCGCCGCGGCGGTAGATCAGCGTCCGGCCTTTCAGGTACGCCTCCCACGCTGCGATGTTCTCGGGGGCGCGTTGCTCGCGTCTGGCGCTCCGACCGGCCATGAGCGTGGTCTTCAACCGCTCCGCGATCGCCGTCGCGATTTCGTCCTGTACCGCGAACACATCCTCGATCTCCCGGTCATAGCGCTCCGACCACAGCTGATAGCCGTCGACGCAATCCACCAGCTGCGCGGTGATGCGCACGCGGTTCCCCGCGCGGCGCACGCTCCCTTCGAGCGCCGTGCGGACGCCAAGCTGCTCGCCGATCGCGCGCAGGTTGAGCTGCTTGCCCTTGAACGAGAACGACGACGTGCGCCCCGCGACACGCAAGTCGGTGCTGTGCGCGAGCGCGTTCAGGATCTCCTCGGTGATGCCGTCCGCGAAGAACTCGTTCTCCGGATCGGCGCTCATGTTGGCAAATGGGAGCACGGCGATGGACTTCTCCGGTGCCGGCGGTTTCGCGTCGGCCGGTGCGTCAGTCTCGCGCAACGCCGCGAGAAAGCTCGCGCCCGTCTCGAACCGGTCGATCGGAGTCCGCGCCAGCGCGCGGTGTACCGCGCGTGCGACGGCGTGCGGCACTCCCTCGCGCAGGGCCGTCACATCCGCCGGCGTCTGCACGAACCGCTTCGCGATCACCGCCTGCACGGTCGGTCCGGTGAACGGTTGCTCGCCGGTCAGCATCTCGTACAGCACGCACCCGAGACTGTACAGATCGCTCCGGCCGTCGAGGGATTCCCCCGCCGCTTGTTCCGGGCTCATGTACGCCGGCGTTCCCAGCGTCGCCCCTGACTTGGTGAACATCTCGCTCTCGGTCCCGCTCACCGCCTTCCCGATGCCGAAGTCGGCCATGAACGCATGGCCATCCTGGAGCATGATGTTCTCGGGCTTCACGTCGCGATGGATCACGCCGTGGCGATGCGCGTAGTCCAGCGCGTCGGCGATCTCCTGCGTCACGCGCACCGCCTCGTCCACTGGCAGCTTCGACTCGCGGTTCAACCGGTCGCGGAGCGAAGACCCCTCGACGTTCGGCATCGCGTAGTACACGAAGCCGCCCGCCGTGCCGGAATCGAAGAGCGGGAGGATGTGCGGGTGCGAGAGCTTTGCGGCCATGTGGATTTCGCGAAGGAATCGTTCCGCACCGACGGTCTGCGCAATATCGTGGCGCAGCACCTTGAGGGCCACTTTGCGGTCGTGCTTGAGGTCGTGCGCGAGGTAGACCGTTGCCATCCCGCCGGCGCCGAGTTCGCGCTCGATCTCATAGCGGCCGGCCAATGCTGAGTTCAAGTGCGCGATCGCGTCCGTCGCAGGCATGTCGCTCCGCGTGTCTGGGATGCGTTGACAGTACGACGAATGGGCGGCCACGGCCAGCGCGCGAGGCGATCATGAGGCGGCCAAACCGCCTTCCAAGCAGCGCCACCGAATAGTTTGAGACGAATGGCACTTTCGCTCTCGCTCAATCGATGGCACACGGAAACGGCGACTGCAATTCTAGTTTGTCACTGCCATTGACACTGACCTCCCGCCATAGTGCCGGCAAGAAAAGCCCACAACCGCCTGAGCGACTGTGGGCTTTGATCTTCGTTTTATGAGCCTGGGTAGAGTTGAACTACCGA
>DHJM01000104.1:9474-12767 GCA_002404335.1 Gemmatimonadales bacterium UBA4720 | reverse complement strand
TCAATCGACAGCTGAATCGACAGCAGAATCGCTCCTCACGACGATCATCTTCTTAAAGACCACGCAACCACCACCCCGCCATGCTCTGGAACGATTGAGCTCGGCAAGAAGATTCTCTCGAACGCGTTGCCGGGGTGGCCTTCGTTGTAGCGGTCGAACAACACTGCGGAGTAAGTCCCTAGTCCAGCCGCAGCGACGACATCGCTCGCCCAGTGTTTGTTCTTATACATGCGCGAGAAGCCAACCAGCGTCGCCGCAGCGTAGCTGACTGGCGTGACATATCTAGCGGCGCCCGGCCAGGAACGACCCACTTCGCGACTTGCTGCCGTCGCGGCGGCGAAAGCTACAGTAACGTGCGCGGAAGGTAGCGACGTGTAGTCATCGTTAGAGAATCCTTTGCCAAAACGGAAGTCGCGTGGGTCGTTGATGTCTCGCTGCGGTCGCGAGCGACCAATTGTCATTTGTAACCCTTCCGCCAGAACGCCCCCTAGGACAATGGCTTCGCCCGTGTGCATGCCAAGCGCTGCGATCGGGCGCGATCGCTTCTCAAGCCCAAGGAAATACGTACCGGCGCTCAGCATAGCCGAGCCAGGAAATCCGAGATTGCTGAATACGTTAGTCGTCCCCTTGAGGAAGCTGCTCGACCGCGTCGAGGGGCGTTGCAGGCCGCGCGCAAGCGACTCGTCGACAGACATGGTTGCCGCGGCGGCCGCAGCTACGCCGAGCGCGACGACAGCGTCGCGCTTGCGAAAGAGCGAAACGTGGCTCGTCTGGCCAACAACCGCGGTTCTTGGTAGCGGTTGAGCCTGGGCGAACAGAATGCCCGTGCTGCGTCCCAGTACAAGTAGGAGAGCGAATACGAAGCGACACAGGCCTAGTTCGGCTAATTGAAGCCTTGATTTACCCACTGAGAGCCTCAAAAGTGAACCCGTACGCCTGCGTTGACAGTGCGGCCTTCCAAGGGCGCCCACTCCGGCGTTGTCCACCGTCCAGTCGCATCCTGGCTCGGTAAGAGAAGCGGATCAAATCGAGTCTGGCGAACCCCGGTCAGGTTTTCCCCGTTCAGGAAGATCGTCGCGGATCCTACTCTCTGTTCAACGAGGAGGCCAATCGTAGTGTACGGAACGCTGGTGCTGCGGTACGGGTTTTCGTCGAGAGCTTGGCGACTGGTGTAGAAAATCTCTAGCCCAACGCGCGTGCCGATCTCATCCTCCTCAAAAGCGACATCGAGCCCCGCGGCGTGCCGCGGTGTGAGGGTCGTCTCGACGCGCCGACCTTTGTCGGGCGACCATTCAGTTGACCGCGTGTAGCTGTATAGCGCGGTCACGGCAAAAGGCTCCTGATTATAGACAGCAAAGAAGTTCGCGCCGCCTGTGCGAGTTGGTGTTGGCGCGTTCGACAGGGTCAGTGCTCCTGGTATTGGTGAGTTTTCTCCCACAACCACCGCGTTATGTAGTCTAGCGGTGAAAACTGTTCCGGTTATCTCGACCGGGCCTAATGTGCGCGTCAGATCTGCCGACGCTTGCGCAATTTTTTCCGCTGACAAGCTGGAGAAGCCACGGACCCGTGAGAGACCGACGACGTCAGCTTCTTCGACAAGCGACGTCGGAGCGAAAAAACCACCTCCACCCGATACGCGGGCCGCCCATCCGTCAGCGAAACGCGAGAGTACTGAAAGCCTCGGGCTCAGGAATGTACCGTACCGATCATGGTGATCGAGCCGCGCAGTCGCCGAAAACGAGAATCGTTCACTGGAGGAGTAGGTATCCTGTCCAAAGAGTGATTCAGTCAGGAATTGGTAAGTGGCATTTGACAATGTCGCGCTCGACAAACCGTCCGCCTGGAGTCCGGCACCCAAAAGCGTTTCGTGCTTCCCTACTGTTCGAGCCAGAGTGGCTTCTCCGAACCCAGTCCCTCGACGGTCCGACTCCGTGCTGCCACCGTATTGGCGGCGCTGCCACTGCTCGTTGATCGACGAGCGAATGGAGATCACGGCTCCCTGCCCGGTGACGATGCGTATTACGGTCCCGGCATCAGCTCGCCGCGTACGCGCAGCGACGCGAAAACTCGTTCCGGCGGGAGTGACCGACGACCCTGACGTGCCCGACTGGCGATCTTCGTCCGCGGCTCCGGCCGTGATCATGGCTGAACTTCCACTCGGTGCCCTCCAGAATGCGCGCGGTCGGACCTCGAGCCGACGTAAGCGCGGGATATCCGTCCAGCCATCGCCGTTGACATCGGTGCCGATCTGACTGTGCGCACCGCCGAGCAACGTGTAGCCCCATTCGTTCGACGCCTTGTCCCCAAGCCACACGAGACCGTCAGTTCCCCGGCGAGAAGTTTGGTTGAGTAATAGCTCGTGTACGCCGCGTCCACCACGCGGCGGACGCCGAGAGACGAGATTGAGAACTCCACCCGCTGCTGCAGGGCCATAGAGCGCGGTTGCCGCTCCTTTTATGACCTCGGCCTGTGCCAAGTCCAAGGGTGGGATCTGCAAAAAGCCGAGACCTTCAGACGAAGAGCCGTAGAGAGGCAAGCCGTCAGCAAGCAAGAGCGTATAACGACCTCGCAGTCCTTGCAGCCGAACCCCAGCTCCGCCGAGAGCGGGTGAAGTCGTCTGCACTCTGACGCCGGGCATTTCGCTCACTAAGCTCATTGGATTCGAGGGACGCATGACTGTTTTTTCACCCACGTCTTCGCCGGAGAGAACCTCCACTCGCTCCGGTTCGTCTTGAACTCGGCGTTCTACGCGACTCGCTCCCACAATGATTTCGGCAAGCCGGACAACGGACGGCGAAAGCTGCACCTCGATTGCGGTGTCAGCCCCCGGCGCAATCTCTATTGAGACCGTGTCAGGTACGAAACCGAGTCGCGACGCGATGATGGTTTGCGGACCAGAGGGCAGCCGAAGTGTGGCATTGCCAGCTGAGTCGGCAAGGGCACGAAGAGAGTCTGCGCGAATCATAGCGCCCGGGATTGGCTCGGTCAGATGCCGAACGCGCACCGTCAAGGAGCCTAAAGGAATAGTGTCTGCCCCTTTCCCTTGAGCCCCTCCCGATGTCAATGGAAAAACCGATAAGGACAGAGCTAGCACGATGCTCGCGCGCCGAAGCTTGAAGCCGCGCACTCAGAACGTTCTTAGGGGAGAATCAGGAATGCCCATGCGCCTTATGGTGCGGGTTTAGAGCCGGACGGGGCCAACATGTACGCCATACCCATGCGCAGAACGAAGGGGTCGCTCACGTTGGAGAGTCCAAATGCGGGTTCAAGACGTAAGGAAGAGCGAGAAGAAA
>DHJM01000104.1:8059-9345 GCA_002404335.1 Gemmatimonadales bacterium UBA4720 | reverse complement strand
GCTTGGAGGGCGGTTTCTCTGATGAAATTGAAAGTCGCGTTCAGCCGTACCCAGTCGTGATAGACAATCACACGCTGTTCGAAAGTGCGGACCGGCGTATTGCGTGCGAGTGCCAGCGGTTCCGTCAGGTCTTCGGGACCGAAGCCTGCGACCTCCATTTTGTAGAGGGCCGCCCCATTCAGATCCTCGTACTCACCGTACAGAGTAAGGTTCAGCAACCGGTCGCCTCGGAATAGATGGAAGTAAGCGTTGTAACGCAAGCCGCCGTAGGTGGCGGGCAGACCACCGACCTTTTGGCCCTCAGCCATCGCGCCGACCGTCAGGCGCGAGGTAAGGCCGTATTCCGCCATTAGCATTCCGGTGGAGAAATTTCTTCCGAACCGCGCCACTTGGAAATCCGGAAGAACCATCAACATCACCGAGCGCTTGTCGAGCGGAGTAGTGATCGCCGTGACGTAGGGATCCATGCTTGCCTGAGCCCGCATTCCCGGCTGCATTCCTTTCATGGCGCCTGGGGTGCTATCGCGCTTGTCACCAGGCATTCCAGGCATTCCGGCCATGCCGGGAGCATTCATGTGCGCCGAGTCCGGGTTCGACGGCATGTTCGGCATGTTCATTGTGTGCGGAATCCTTTGCCGCGGAAGGCATACGCTGCACGTCCATCGCGCCCATCTTTGCTTGCGCGGTGTCTCCGTGCGGAGCGGGCGGGTGAGCGCCCATCTGCATCCCTGCCATGGGAGCAGACTTCGGTTTGGGTGCGGACTTACTGGGCATGGGCATCGCCATTGTTGGCGACCGCTTTTTTGCACTTGAGCGCGTCTTGGCCACCACCTTCGCCCTACTCTTCTTCTTTGCCGCAGTGGACGAAGTTGATTTCGCGCTCGAGGCGGGCTTTTTCTTTTTGATTGAAGTGCCCATCTGCATGTTCATGGGCATTTTCGATTTTGAGGAATCGCGCGCCGTTGGCTGCGGTTGCTGACCACGAGCGGGTACTACCGCGAATAGGGAAACCAGGACGAGCGCAGAAGTATGGCGCCACGCATGGCGTAGTGACGACGAAAACATTGTACATCCGAAGTTTTTTAGTGTGGGCGCGCTACGGATTGCCGTAGGCGTCGAACGAGTCCGCGCGTGAAATGCTCACACTGCGCGGGCGGAGAACACTCGACTTGTGTTCTACGCCTTCGGAGGCGGGGGCTCTGGGGGAGTTATGCGGTTAAGCGCAATCTGGAACGGAGGCGCTGGTAGCCGGTTTTCTCGAGAAGGTGCATTGCTAGCCGAGACAG
>DHJM01000104.1:7304-7904 GCA_002404335.1 Gemmatimonadales bacterium UBA4720 | reverse complement strand
CCATCCCCTTGCGACTGCATGGGCATTCCAACGTGCTCGCTGGTCGCGGCCGACCCGCCTATCAGCGCCTCGCCGCTTGTATTCTCGCAGCCGTTGATGCTTCGCCCAAGTGTGAGCGACAAAGCACAAATGCCTGACAGAATTGAAACGGAGCGGCGGAATCGCATGAATGGAGATTAATCGAGTCCTCGCAAAAGCAAAGCGCGAGCTACAGCGGAGGCAATGTTAAACACAAGGAATCGCCGCTCCGCATGCGTCGGCGGAGTTCGGTCGCGCTGATGGGTTGCAGCGTGTCACTGGATTCGAAGTAGTCGAAAGTTGGCCGAGATGCCGCGCACGGCTAGGCTAGGCTGGCACAGCCTTCGTCGAAAGTTTGTGAACGACATGAAGGCCGACACCCCGATGGCAGACCTATGCTACTTGGGTGGCTGGAAGAGCCCGTTGACAGTGATGACGGTATACCAGCAGGCCGACCAAGTCACGATGAGGAATGCGCTTTCGAATCGCGACAAGAGGCGTGCGGTGGGGTCATGATAGCCCAACCGACAGTAGGAACCGACAGCAGCCCCATTTTGGCCAGAATGCAGAAACCCCGCTCAA
>DHJM01000104.1:4130-7129 GCA_002404335.1 Gemmatimonadales bacterium UBA4720 | reverse complement strand
GGACAGCGTGATCTGCCGTAGTTGCACTACCGGGATGCCGGATAATGTCGGGATCAATCGACAGCTGAATCGACAGCAGAAAGTGTTGCGCCGGAAACAGCGGGACGCCGTACCGAGTCTCACTTCCGCGACTTCGCTTTGAGTTCCTCAAACCAGTTGTCGACTACGACCAGTTCATCGGGTTTGCTGGGACGCAGTGGTCGAATCATCAGGAAGCGCTGGTCGTTGGGCGCTACAGCATACTCTTGCGCAAATGCATCGGAAGTGAATCCACCGGCGGGGAATAGCACAGTGGAGCGGCCGGTTGAGAACGTGGGGGTCGCCTTCACTTCGACCGCTACCAGGTTACCGCCGTCACGGTAGAACAACTCTCTACCACTATGTGACCACTGCACCTCGGTCCCACCATTCGTCGAGACGACCCACTTCGCTGTACCGGTGTTGGGGAATGGCGCGACGTAAATCTCGAAGCGGCCAGATTCATTCGACGCGTAAGCCATCCACCGTCCGTCGGGTGAAAACGCAGGAGCACCTTCATCGTACTTGGTCGCCACTAGCCGAACTGGGACGGTGTCAGTGCCAGGGCGGATTCCCAAAATGTCGCCAAAGCCGGACGCGGGGTCGATTGCGACGAAGATCAGCCATTTTCCATCCGGCGACCAATGCGGCTCGAATGACTCCCATTTTGTATGCACCTGAAGCACCGGCTGGGCGCTGCCGTCGGCGCGCTTCGTCCACAGATCGTAAAAGCCTGAGGTGCTGCGGGAGAAAGTCAGGGATTGGCCGTCTGGTTTCCAGGCGGAGTAAATGTTTGATCCATCCAACGTCAATCTGAGGGCTGGACCTTTGTCCAGTTGCTTTATCCAGATATCGCCAGGAGGGCCAACAGGATTTTTTTCGACGGCGACTCTTCTCCCGTTCGGCGACAGAGCTGGGTGACGGAAATAGTCTTCTTGCCAGTCACGATCAACGGACTCGGCTTTGCCGTCGCGCGTCACCCATACAAGCTCCTGCTTACCCGCTTCCGCGCTGGTAACGTAGACCAGCGTACCAGCCTCTGAGACAGCGAGGTCCGCGGAGCCCGCGGCACCAATGCGCATGCCCTCGACCAGAGCCATCGGCTCGCCCGTAACTTTCATGGAATTCTGGTCGAACGGTGCGACCATCAACGTTCGATTCGTAGTCACGTAGAGAAGGTGCCCTGACGTCGCGTAGCGTCCATACATTGCGTCGTTCACGATCACGTGGTGCTTCCCCGACGGGATTTCGGCTACAGCGATTGCGTACGTCGTCCTGTTTGTTGCCGCGGTCTTGCCACTGGAAAGCGCGGTGAACAGAACGCCTTTCCCGTTGGGCAGCACGTCGGGCCACAGGTGATCGTACTCACGCCTCGCGGTATCGAGCGTGGTAAACAATTTCGGCACTGCCCCCGCCTTGGCCTCAACGCGGACGAGACTGAGAGAGCCTAGCCCATCCGCATAGATGAATCCGTCCGGTCCCCACGAGTCGCCCGCCACCCCGATCAGCGAATCAGTCACCGTAATCGGTGGGCCGCCGTTGAGCGATACGATCCGGAGGTGCGTGCCACCGCTCACGAACCCTATGTGCTGGCCATCGGGCGAGAAGAACGGAGTGTTCGCGCCTTCGGTTCCCGGTATCGCCGCGGCGTGCAACTGATTCCGTTGTCTTACCAAGACTTGGGCAAGCGGACCTCCCAGATATGCCAGGCGCGATCCATCAGAGGAGAGAGCAAGTCGTCCCCAATACGCCCCACCTGGGGCCATCGACTCGGTCGAATCCAACGCCAACCTGTAGCGCGATACAGCTTTCGGCGGTGCGGGACGCATCCAACCCCAAATCGCGATAGCCAGGAATAGGACCGCAACGCCAGCGGCTCCGTAAAACAGTGCCTTGAAGCGCCCACTGTCTCCGTGACGTGCCGGCATCGCCGAGGTAGACGACAATGCAAACGAAGGATTGTTCAATGCATCAGCGAACTCATGTGCTGATGCAAAACGATCTGCCGGAATTTTCTCGAGCGCGCGAGCAACTGCTGCCTCGACGTGCGGCGGTACGTTTCGTCGCTGCGCTGTGAGCGGACGTGGCTCCTCCGTCATTACTCGCGCAACAACTGCCTGCACGGTGGGGCCGGTGAACGGTGGCTCACCCGCAAGCATTTCGTAGGTGACCGCTCCCAGCGAATAGATATCGCTCCGCGCCGTGATCGTCCGCTCTCCCATGGCTTGCTCGGGACTCATGTAGCTGGGAGTGCCGAGCGAGAGACCGGTTTGAGTCATGCGCGCTCCGCCCGCCTGGGTGACGGCGAGTGCGATCCCGAAATCCGCCACGATCGCACTTCCGTCGTGCAGAAGAATGTTCTCGGGCTTGATGTCGCGGTGTATGACGCCCTGTCTGTGCGCGTAGTCCAATGCACTCGCGATTTCCGTAGCAATTCTCACTGCGTCAGAGACGGGAAGCTGCTGCTCCTTGTCGAGTCGTTGCCTCAGCGATTCCCCTTTCACATAAGGCATCACGTAGTACGGCCTACCTTGCAGCTCGCCTTCGGCGATTATTCCGGAGTCGATCAGGCCGAGGATGTGAGGGTGCTGCAGGTTCGCGGTAACCCTGATTTCTTGCAGAAACCGTTCTGCTCCGAGAACGGCGGCCAGCTCGGCGTGGAGAACCTTGATCGCCACTTTGCGATCGTGTTTCTTGTCGTGCGCGAGATAGACGGTTGCCATGCCGCCGCTGCCGAGCTCGCGCTCAACGGTGTAGGCGGTGAACGCACGCTGGACCTGTTCAAGGCGTTCAGTCATTCCGTTCGCGCTCCTCGATTAGGCGAAGCGACAGATTCACGAAGAATACTTAAGAGACATTGTCGTCATTCCTGCCTCAGCCATTGGTGAGGTGAGAACCTGCACCATGTCAGCAAGATGGTCAATTGTTTTTATTAGCCACGTCGACGAAATGCAAAACCCCGCCAGCGCCTAAACGCTTGC
>DHJM01000104.1:0-3988 GCA_002404335.1 Gemmatimonadales bacterium UBA4720 | reverse complement strand
ACAGCGTGATCTGCCGTAGTTCAACCTTCGTCATGCCGGATAATGTCGGAGTCAATCGACAGCTAGCACGCATCGGTTTCAAAGAAAAGCTTACTTCCTAGCGTTCAGCTGATGCCTCACCGAGCGTCTTTCCGCTGAGTGCGCTCGATCCATCCCGCCTACCTATAACGTGGTCGATACTCATCGCTTGACGAACTTCTGTACTCTCCCACCCGTTATATCACCGACATAAACGGCGCCGTCCGGACCAACGGCTACGCTGTGTGCCATCGCGAATTGCCCATCGTAGTTGCCGTAGCGTCCTACCGTCGCAATAGCGGTCCCATCGAGGCGGACGACTACCATGGCAGACCGGTCTGGAGGAGCGGGAGGCTGATCGCCTCCGTCGGCAACAAATGCAATTCCGTTTGAGCCGAGCGCGACGGCGTAGGGTCGACCGAGCGCGACACTCTTCCATTCGCTCAGATAGCGACCGCGCTCATCGAATATCTGGACTCGCGCATTGCTTCGGTCGGACACATAGACTCTTCCGAGTGAGTCGAGCGTGACCCCGTGCGGAAGGTCGAACTGACCCGGGCCGCTTCCCTTCGTCCCCCACTGGAACAGAAATCGTCCGTCGCGCGCAAACTTCATGACGCGCGTGTTGCGGTATCCATCGCTCACATAGAAGGACCCATCGCGAGCAACCGCGACCTGCGTAGGACGATTGAAGTGCGCGGAATCATCACCAGCGACACCTCGCTCTCCCAGCGCCAGCAGGCGGTGTCCGTTGGGAGAATATTTGTAGACCTGCTGAAGCGCGACGTCGGTGAGCCAGACATTGCCTTCGCGATCTATCGTGAGTCCGTGGGGCATCGCGAACTCATGCGCACCCCACGAGGCGCGAAGGCGTCCAGAGGGGCCGTCGAACACCAGCACCGTCGGCCTCGCGATCGTTGACGTATCGAGCTCGTTGCTGATTGGCCACAGGCGATTCGCTCGCCGGAAAACGAATACGTCTCCGCGCGGACTCACGGCTACGCCCGCGACAGCACCGAGCATTTCGCCTTCTGGCAACTGCGGCCAGCCGTGGACGACGGTGTAGCTAGACGGAACTTCTGCTCGATTCGAAAGGGAGCCCTGTGCCTCCGCGTTTGGCGAGGGATGGAGCCAAAGCGAAATCAGTATGGCTGCCGCTGAGAGTTGATGCATACCTGATCGATTGAGGTTTGTTTACCTGCGCGACTTTGTCTTGAGCTCCTCGAACCAATTCTCAACAACGATCAGCTCCTCGGAACCGCTCGCAGCCATCGGCCGAATCATCAGGAAGCGCCGGTCGTCGGGCGATACGGCATACTGTGCCGAGAGTGGATTGGAGCGAAATTCCTTGACGGAAAAAAGCGTCGCTGAGCGTCCGACGGAAAATGTGGGATTAGTCCTGACCTCGACGGCCACCAGGTTCCCGGTGGCGTCGTGGTAGAACAACTCTTTCCCGCTATGGGACCAGACCGGCTCGGTACCACCGCTCGTCGAGACCGCCCACTTCGCGGCTGTAGTGTTGGGGAATGGGACGACGTAGATCTCATGCTGGCCAGATTCGTCCGACACATATGCTAGCCACCGTCCGTCGGGCGAAATGTCCGGAGCGCCTTCCTCGGATTTGGTTGCCACGAGTGGTACCGCCGCCGTATCGATCCCGGGCCTGATACCAAGGATGTCACCCCCACCAGGTGTACGCCTATCCGTTCGGAAGACGAGCCATTTCCGGTCGGGAGACCAGCGCGGGCTCAGCACCCCCCTTTTCTCATGAAACTGCCGTACCGCCTGTGCGCTGCCATCGGCGCGCTTGGTCCACAGATCGTAAGTGCCCGACACGCTGGAGGCGAAGGTCACCGACCGATCGTCTGGAGTCCACGTTGGGGATTGATTGGCCCCGTCGAGCGTCAACTTGATGCTCGGACCTCTGTCCAGTTGTTTGATCCAGATGTCACCCGTCTGGGAGTAACTGGCCGGCACCACGGTGACGGCGAGTCGCGTGCCGTCTACCGAGATGGATGGGGAAGTGAAAAAGCCGCGCCAGCCAGGATCAACGGATTGCGCCTTGCCATCACGCGTTAGCCACACCAACTCCTGGTCGCCCCCTTCCGGGCTTGTTCCATAGATCAGTGTTCCTGTTTTTGAGACGGCAAGATCCGCTGCTCCGCCAACGCCCAATCGCAGACCTTCGACCAATACGGTAGGCTCGCCCGTGACTTTCATCGAGTTCTGATCGAAGGGCACCATCATCAAGGTCTTGTTCGGCCCCACGTAGAGAAGGTGGCCGGAGGCCGCGTAGCGGGGGTACATAGCGTACTTCACGATCACACGGTGTTTCCCCGATGGGATGTCGGCCACATCGATGTCGGACGATGTCCCCCTCGGCGCAACCGACCAGCTGGTGAAGAGAACGCCCTTGCCATTTGGCAAAACCTCCGGCCATACGTGGGCGAATTCGCCCTTCGCGGTGTCGAGCGTTGTAAATCGCGTCGGCACCGCCCCCGCTTTGGCCTCGACCCGCATGAGGCCAGCCGGTCGGAGACCGGCCGAGTAGATGAACCCGTTCGAACCCCAAGACGCGCCCGTCTCTCCTATGAGCGAATCCGCCACGACGGTTGGTGGACCACCGTTGACAGGAACTATCTGAAGCCACTTTCCGCCTTTCATGAACCCTACCTGCTGACCATCGGGCGAAAAGAATGGGTTCTGCGCCCCGTCGGTTTCTGGCGTTGCAGTGGCGTGCAACTGATTGCGGGATCTTATCAATAGTTGACCGAGCGGACCGCCAATGTACGCCAGCCGTGAGCCGTCGGGTGACAAAGCAAGCCGTCCCCACGGGCCGCCATTGGATATCCGCTCGGCCGAGTCGAAAGCGACGTTGTAACGCAGAACCGGGTTCGGTGGTGCGGGCCGCATCCATCCCCGGATAGCGATAGCCAAGAACAGAGTGGCGAGCGCGGTGACGGCGTACAACAATCGCCGCGGGCGAAGAGTGGACGGATCTCCCCCGATGGCTGTCGCTGACCTGATCGCCAGCGTGAACGAAGGATTGTTCAATGCTTCAGCGAACTCGTGGGCGGATGCAAAACGATCCGCGGGCACTTTCTCGAGCGCATGCGACACCGCGGCTGCGACATGCGGAGGCACGCTTCGGCGCTGAGTGGTGAGAAGTCTGGGCTCCTCCGTCATCACTCTGGCAACGACCGCTTGAACAGTGGGGCCTGTGAACGGTGGCTCACCGGATAGCATCTCATAGGTCACAGCACCCAGCGAATAGATGTCGCTCCGAGCAGTAATCGTTCGCTCTCCCATGGCTTGCTCAGGACTCATGTAACTCGGAGTGCCGAGCGAAAGTCCGGTCTGAGTCATTCTCGCGCCGCCAGCTTGCGTGACCGCTAGCGCAATTCCGAAATCCGCGACGATAGCACTTCCGTCGTGCAGAAGAATATTTTCTGGCTTGATGTCTCTGTGTATGACGCCCTGTCTATGGGCGTAGTCCAGGGCACTTGCGACTTCAGTAGCAATTCTCACTGCATCAGAGACCGGAAGTTGCCGCTCATTGTCGAGCCGTTGCCGTACTGATTCGCCTCGGACATACGGCATCACATAGTAGGGTCTTCTTCTTAACGCTCCTGCATCATCGCCGATTATTCCTGAGTCGATCAGGCCCAGGATGTGGGGGTGCTGAAGATTGGCGGTGACTCTGATCTCCTGGAGGAATCTTTCCGCGCCGAGTACGGCAGCGAGCTCCGCGTGCAAAATCTTTATGGCGACTTTGCGATCGTGCTTTTTGTCGTGCGCGAGATAGACGGTGGCCATGCCGCCGCTCCCGAGCTCACGCTCAACCATATAGGTAGCGAACGCTCGCTGAACCTGTTCCAACCGGTCAGCCATTCCGGCGCTCCTTTCTACGATCAGTCACGGCGAGAAAGCGCATCTATTTCAATTTCGCCCGCAACTCCGTGAGCCAGTT
>DHJM01000127.1:0-8950 GCA_002404335.1 Gemmatimonadales bacterium UBA4720 | reverse complement strand
AGCGAAGCCGATCTCAAGCGCGGAATCGAAACCTTCAACCAGCAATTCAACCCCGCGAAGCCCCCAGTCGCCAAGGAAGCCGGCGCCCGCCCGGCCGAGGCTAAGCGCTAAGGCATGGCGAAGGGTCGTGAGCTGAAAGGACGGATCAAGTCCGTCGAGAACACGCGGAAGATCACGCGGACGATGGAGATGGTGGCGACGTCCAAGATGAAGCGCGCGCAGGATCGCGTCGTGGCCGCGCGTCCATTCGCGAATTCTCTCACGGAAGTGATCGCGAATCTCTACACGCCGGAGCTGGCCGAAAGCTTCCCATTGATGCGCCAGCCGGCAGCGATCAAAAAAGCGGCTGTGATCCTGCTCACCAGCAACCGCGGGCTCGCGGGCGCGTTCAACGCCAATCTCCTCAAGGAAGCTCGCATTCTTCTCGCGCGTCTCGCCGAGCAGAAAGTCGAGCCTGAGCTTCACGTCGTCGGGAAAAAAGGAATCGGTTATTTCCGCTACATCGGCAGGGCAGTCGCATCCAGCCGGACCGACATCACCGGCCAGCCGACAGTGGCCAACGCCGCAGAGCTCGTCGATGGCCTGATCCAGAGATTTGCGTCCGCCGAAATCGACGCGGTCTATGTCATCTACTCGAAGTTCAACTCCGCGCTCTCCACGCCGCCGACATCGCAGCTCGTGCTCCCAGTCACACCACCGGAGCGCAAGGGTCCTCAGCCCGACTACATTCTGATGCCGTCGGCTGAAGTGATCCTCACGCAGCTTCTGCCCTCGTACGTGCGCAACTCCATTTACCGCGCGCTGGTCGAGAACGAAGCAGGATTCCAGAGCGCGCAACGCACCGCGATGAAGAACGCGACCGACAACGCGGGTGAGATGCTCAACGTCCTACGCCGCACATTCAACCGCGCCCGCCAGGCGCAGATCACGCAGGAGATCGCCGAGATCGTCGGCGGTGCCTCTGCGTTACAGGGGTAACCAATGGCTACGGCCGTCCGCACCGAGAAGAAGCTTCGCCCCACCGAAGAGAAAAAGGCGAATTTTGGTAAAGTTGTGCAGGTCATCGGACCCGTGCTCGACGTCGAATTCGAGTCCGAGCACCTGCCCGAGCTTTACAATGCTCTGCGCATCCGTGAGAAGTCAGATTCCGGCGTCACCATTGACGTCGTCGTCGAGGTGCAGCAGCACATCGGCCGCAACCAGGTGCGCGCCGTGGCGATGTCGTCGACCGACGCCGTGGTCCGCGGGATGAGAGTCGAGGATACCGGTGGTCCGATCACCGTTCCAGTCGGCGAGGCCGCCCTTGGACGGATTCTCAACGTGCTCGGCCAGCCTGTCGACAACGGCCCGCCGATTCCGGACAGCGTCGAGCGCTGGCCGATTCACCGTCCCGCCCCACAATTCGCGGACCTCGAGCCCAAGACCGAAATCTTCGAGACGGGCATCAAGGTCGTTGATCTGATCGCTCCGTTCGTGAAGGGCGGAAAGATCGGACTCTTCGGCGGTGCCGGCGTCGGAAAAACGGTCGTTATCATGGAGCTGATCAACAACGTCGCGAAGGGCCACGGTGGAAAGTCGGTGTTCTGCGGCGTGGGCGAGAGAACGCGTGAAGGAAACGATCTCTACCTGGAAATGAAGGAGTCGGGAGTCATAAACTCCGCGGCTCTTATCTATGGCCAGATGAACGAGCCGCCGGGAGCGAGACTCAGAGTCGGACTTTCGGGACTGACGGTCGCCGAGTATTTCCGCGATGTCGAGAACTCTGACGTGCTGGTGTTCATCGACAACATCTTCCGCTTCACGCAGGCGGGCTCCGAGGTTTCCGCTCTTCTTGGCCGCATGCCGAGCGCGGTCGGTTACCAGCCGACGCTGGCGACGGAGATGGGTGACTTGCAGGAGCGCATCACTTCGACCAAGAACGGATCGATCACTTCGGTGCAGGCGATCTACGTGCCCGCCGACGACATCACCGATCCGGCGCCGGCGACGGCGTTCGCGCACCTCGATGCGACCGTCGTGTTGTCGCGCGCGATCACCGAGCTCGGGATCTATCCCGCGGTCGATCCCCTGGCGTCGTCGTCCCGGATTCTGGACGCGCAGTTCATCGGCGAGCGCCACTACAAGGCGGCGACGGACGTACAGCGCATTCTCCAGCGCTACAAGGAGCTGCAGGACATCATCGCGATTCTGGGAATGGACGAGCTTTCGGAGGACGACAAGCTGGTTGTCGGCCGCGCGCGCAGAATCCAGCGCTTCATGTCGCAGCCATTCGCGGTGGCCGAGCAGTTCACCGGCATCAAGGGACAGTACGTGAAGCTCGAGGAAACGATTTCATCGTTCGAGCGGCTCGTCGCCGGAGAGTTCGATCAGTATCCCGAGCAGGCGTTCTTCATGCAGGGCGCGATCGATGGAGTGGTCGAGGCTGCGCAGAAGCTCTCGAACTCGTAAGAGATGCTGAAGGTATCTGTGATTTCGCCCGAAGCAGTCCTTTTCCAGGGCGAAACCGACTCGGTCATTGCTCCGGCGTACGACGGAGAGATCGGCATTCTTACAGGCCACGCACCACTGATGGCGCTGCTCGGCGATGGCGAGCTGCGTCTTGGCGGTGGGTCGGGCCGCCGCTTCAACGTCAGCGGCGGTTTCATGCAGGTGTTGAACAACGACGTGCGGATCGTGACCGAAAAGGCGACCGCCGCGGGTTGACCGCCAAGGCGCTGATTTTGGCGGTTTGCTGCCTGTCGTCTGCCCCCAACCGGCCGCAAGATTAAGCGACAGAATGCGTCGGGACCGACGCATATTTGTGTGGGATGGCCTGGGGCGCCATTCTGCCAGGGCCGCCAAAAACGGGCGCTTCTGTTGACATCCCCGTTTCCAACGATCTTATTACGGGAATCAGGAAGCAACCGACGCTCGCCGGGCCCGGCCTGTCGTTGGCATCCGTTGTTCCTGCATTCGCCGCGCGGACCCCGCCCTCCGCTCGCAGGTGCAGGCCACGAAGTAATCGTTGTCGGCGACCGTCAGAGGACGTTTTGCTGTGACAGCGACAAAACCACATCCCAGTTTCACTTTCTGTGAGGTGTAGTATGGGAATGTCAGTCAGTGTTTCTCGCTTCCTTGCGATAGCGGGCGTCGTGTTCGGGCTTGCCCCGGCACTCGCTCAGGCGCAGGGAACCACGATCAGCGGACAGGTCACCGGAACTGGAGGCGAGCCAGTGGCCGGGGCCAGCGTGAGCATACCAACGTTGCGCGTTGGTGGGTTTACCGACGATGCTGGTCGGTACACCTTCGTTGCACCTGCTTCAGCGACAGGAACTACCGTGACCCTGATGGCTCGACGCCTTGGATTTCTGCCAAGCTCGGCGCCAATCTCGATCGCCGGCAGTCCCATATCGCAAAACTTCAGTCTCTCGCCGAGCGCGACTCAGCTCACTGGGGTCGTAGTCACGGCGCTCGGCATCACGAGGGAAAGGAGCCAGCTCGGTACCGCTGTCCAGCAGATCTCTTCCTCTGATCTGAACACGACGCACGACATGAACGTGCTCAACCAGCTTTCCGGCAAGGTCTCGGGTGTCGTGATGAACCAGTCCGGAACCCAGGGCGGATCGACCAACATCGTCATCCGCGGTCAGAACTCTATCACTGGCAGCAACCAACCGCTCTTCATAGTTGATGGCGTTCCAATCTCGAATAAGAACCATGGCAGCGAATCTTTCGGCGGCGGTCTGGATATCAATGCCGACGGAGGTCTGGGAAAGGACTACGGTAGCGCGATCGATGACATCAATCCGGAAGACGTCGCGACCGTCACCGTGCTGAAAGGCCCCAATGCTGCAGCACTCTACGGATCACGCGCCGCGAACGGCGTGATTCTGATCACGACCAAGAAAGGCTCGAATACGACGGGCAGAGTCCAGACGCAACTGACCTCCAGCCTCACATGGGACAAGCCGTCGATTCTTCCCGACTACCAAAACGAGTACGGTCAGGGAGCGGGCGGAGAGTTTTACTTCCTGAACGGCAAGGGCGGCGGAGTGAACGACGGCCTGGACCAGAGCTTTGGCCCGCGTCTCGACGGCCGTAGCACCGGTTGCACCTTTGTTCCAGGAACCCACACGGATCCGCCGGAGAGTCCCTTCTCTCCGCACGTCTACGACAACACCGTTCCATGCGCGCAGTTCAACGCGCCTAATGGTGCGCCGTGGATCGCTCACCCCGATAACGTGAGCTCTTTCTTCAACACCGGTAAGACGCTTGCCAATACCCTCGCCTTCAGCGGCGGGACAGACAAGGCACAGGCGCGACTCTCGGTTGGATCGCAGCAGGTTGACGGCATCATTCCGAACAACACCTTTCGGAAGTTCAACGGCCTGCTGAGCGGAAGTCTGAACGTAAACGACAGGCTGACCGCGAGCGCCGACATGCAATACATCAACAACGACAACCACAATCGGGCCGGCACCGGCTATAACAGCGGCATACTCGAGCAGTTCGTCTGGTTCGGTCGTCAGGTGGACATGAACGCGCTCAGGAGCTCAATGGGCGATGGGAGCGGCAACCTGTCCAACTGGAATTACAATTTCCATAACAACCCGTTCTGGCTTCAGTATCTGAATCCTGGCGAGGACGTTCGCGATCGCGTGACCGGAAACGTTTCCGCGCGCTACCACATAGCGGATTGGCTGGACGCGACCGCGCGTTCCGGAACCGATCTCTATCGCTGGCAGATCAATCAGGATTTCGGACAGGGCAATCTCCTCTATGCGAACCCCTCCTACGCCGGTGCATACACGCAGTTCTCCGAGTACTCCAACGCCAACACTTCTGATCTGTTGTTGACCGCGAACAAGCGTGCGGGCTCCCACCTTCAGTTCAACGCCACGTTCGGCGGATCGCGTCGGTTCGAGCGTTATAACAACGATCAGCAGAGTACCCCGGGCATTACCGTTCCCGGTATCTATAACGCTTCCAACGCCGGAATCACCCCGACTTTGACGTCATTTGTCTCGAAACGGCAGGTGAACAGCGTTTACGGGGCGGTCGCGACCACGCTGAACGATTGGTGGACCGTCGAAGTCACCGGTCGCAACGACTGGTCCTCGACGCTGCCATCGGCCAACAATTCCTACTTCTATCCTTCAGTCAACACGTCGATCGTGCTGAGTGACGCGGTGCCATTCCTGAAGTCGGGCGTGCTCAGTTACGCGAAATTGAGAGGCTCGCTCGCGCAGGTTGGTGCAGACGCAGATCCATACCAGCTGCAGACCGTTTACCTGGGCCAGCCAACGAAATTCGGTTCACGTCCCCAGGTGACGCTCGACAATTCGCAGAAAGATCCAAACCTGAAGCCGGAAGAGACGAAATCGGGTGAAGTTGGTCTCGAGCTCGGATTCCTTGACGGCAGGGCATCACTCGACATGAGCTACTACGCAAAGTCGACGAGGAACCAGATCGTGAATCTGACGGTTTCTCCTGCCTCCGGATTCCAGAGCCAGGTGGCAAACCTTGGTCGCATCGACAACAAGGGCTTCGAGGCTCTTCTCGATGTGACGCCCATCCGCACTGCTGGTGGGTTCCAGTGGAACACGACGTTCAACTATTCACAGAACAAGAGCAAGGTCGTGTCGCTGGCTCCTGGTATCGATACCTACGTCATCTACAGCGACTGGTACCAGAATCTGGAGGCGCGAGTCGGTCAGCCGTACGGCGTGATTTACGGCTACACGTATCTGCGCGACGGGGCCGGCAATCTTCTCCTGCACAACGGGCTCCCCCAACTCGGGGATCAGGCCGTAATTGGAAGCGTTCAGCCGAAGTGGGTTGGCGGCTGGAACAACGATTTCCGGTTTGGACCCGCGCAACTGAGCTTCCTGTTCGATTTCCACAAGGGCGGGAAAATCTTCAGCGTGACGAACATGTGGGGCGATTATACCGGCATCTTCAAGAATTCGCTCGTCGGCCGTCAAGTGGATTGGAACAATCCTGGCCTCGTGGTCAAGGGCACGGATGACGCCAATTGTGGCACCGACCCGAAGTGCGCAGCCGGCACACCGAACGTTACGAGGGTCACCGCCGAGCAGTACTGGGAGTCGTTGTACTACAACGCCGAGCAGTACACCTACGACGACAGCTTCGTGAAGCTGCGCAACCTGCGCTTTGGAATCGATCTGCCGTCCGTATTCGCGTCGAAGCTGCACGCTTCGTCCGTGAACATCGCTCTCATAGGCAACAACCTGTGGACCAGCACCAAGGTCCCGAACATCGATCCCGAGTTCTCCTACGGCACCGGTAACGCACAGGGCTTCGAGTTCGCTACTATCCCGAACACCAAAAGCATCGGACTCAACCTCCGGATCGTCCCATGACCCGGGCCATGCGACTTTCTACACACATCACTCAGCATACCTCTATGACCAATAGAAATTTTCTCCGAACCGGAGCCGGCGCTCTTGTCTTGACGGCGCTAATGGCGTGCGGTACCGGATTGACCGATGTAAACAGGAATCCGAACCATCCAGTTGACGCTGCAGCAGCGGCGCTCTTCACCAACGCGACCCGCACCACGGTTGATCGGTGGCTGGGAACAACCTACGATTGGCGCGGCGGTGAATTTCTAGCGCAACACCTCGCGGAAGTGCAGTACACCGACGAGGACACCTACATTAGGTTGGCGCGGGCATACATGACCGCGACTTTCGACGGGACGTATTTCCAGGAGCTGGAAGATCTGAAGAAGGTCATCAGCAAAGGAGTTGCTGCCAGCGATCCCGGCACCTGGGCTCCGGCAACGGTTCTGAAGACATGGTCTTCGGATTTCCTCACCGATTCGTGGGGAGACATTCCGTATGCCGAGGCACTCGCCGCGGACACGGGCGGTACCACCAAGCCCACGTACGACGCGCAGCAGGCAGTGTATGCTGATTTCTTCACGACATTGGACAACGCCGCGACCGTGCTGACGGGCGGCGCTAGCGCCTCACTGGGCTCGGCGGATCCGATTTATGGGGGAGATCCGGCAGCGTGGGCAAAGTTCGCCAATTCACTGCACGCACGGCTCGCAATGCGGATTGTCAACCAGGATCCGGGAACCGCAAGCGCAGAGCTCCTGAAGGCCTTCGCTGCACCAGGCGGAGTGTTCACTTCGAACGCCGATAATGCCGAGCTCAAGTGGCCCGGCGATGGTGTCTACGATAATCCATTCTCGGCGAGTTTGCAGACGCGCGACGATTACCGGATGTCAAACACCTTCATGGACATCCTGACCGGCTACAGCGATCCTCGTTTGCCGATATTCGCGGATACGACGGACGCCGGTATCTACGCCGGAGCGCCCAATGGAGTGGACGCACCGACGGCTCAACCTTTCATCACTAATGCATCGCGGGTCGGAAGGATCTTTTTCCCGGGCGCCACTTCATATACGAACTATGGCGGTTCCGGGGCGATCCTCCCGTCAGAGCTTCTGACGTATGCCGAGGTCGAGTTTATCAAGGCCGAGGCAGCCGCGCGGAACATGGGCGGGCTCAATGCCGCGCAGGCCCCGGCGTTCTACGCTGAAGGCATCCGTGCGTCGATGGAGCAGTGGGGAGTAACCAGCGCCGCTGCGATTACCGCCTATCTTGCGCGCCCAGAGGTTGCTTATCAGGGTGGGCTCGCGGGACTGAAGCAGATCGCGATCCAGAAGTGGATCGCACTCTACGGCGACGGAGGAAATGCATGGTTCGAATGGCGGCGGACGTGTCAGCCGTCGACAGTGACGCCCGGACCAGCAGCTACCGAGAACTACGTTCCGCGCCGGTTCTACTACTCGCAGACCGAGGTTTCGGTGAATGGCGCAAATGTCGATGCCGCGATTACGAATCAGGGCACTGACAATTTCGGAACCCTTGTCTGGTGGGACAAGCCAGCCAATGCTCCGACATGCGCGGGCCTCAATCTGAACCTGCCCTAGAAGTGTCCGCAACGAACCTGTGGTAAATAAGGAAGCCCCCGGGACAAAACGGGGGCTTCCTTATTTATCGGGAGCCGCGAGCTCGCAGGCTACCGATCTCTCGTCCACAGAATAATTGCCCCACATCCAGGATTCTCGCGATCCTGAAACTGCGGCGGCAGACCTGCCCACGAGAGGTAGACCTCCATCCCCGCGATATCCGTGGGATTCGCGACCTCGTCGACCTCCGCTCCAAACGCCTTCATTCCGTTCACCCAGATGGTCGGCTTGCACCCCCGCAAGAGAACACGGTTTCCTATCCGCGTGGAGGCACCGATACTGGCTCCCGGAACCGTCCGCAGGATCTCGCTCATCAAGCGTGGGTCGCGTCTCATGATCTCGGCGCCATCAAAATACTTGCCGAAATTGTTATGGCTGCGCCGCTCATAGAACTCATGCATCTTGGTGTCTTCCCCTTCCACGAGGACGTCGCTGACGTCGGTTGCTATCATCCGTAGCGAGACATCTACAGGGCTCGACGTGCTCGCGGCATTCACCTGGATGTTCCTGGTGACAGCCTTATATCCCATTCGTCGGACCGAAAGCTCCACGTCACCTGATTGGATTCCGCTGAATGTGAATCGACCATCGGGCCCCGATCGAGCCAGTCGCGCCGCCTCTCCTTTGCGGGCGAGCCGCAGCTCTGCACTGCTTATGGGTGCGTTGCTCTCGTCATGCACCAGCCCGCTCAAACTGAATGCGGCGGACTGCTGCGCATTGTCGGTCTGGGGATGAAGTGCGGCCAGTGGAAAAATGGCTAAGCTTCCGAGGAACAGGAGTGTCCGGCGCGCAAACATAGCGGCTCCTTCGCAGGTGTTTCGTTTGTTTCACGCTGTCTCGCGTGCCGAAACTTGTCAAGCGGGTGGGAGTGGTCTGGCTTGCGAATTGCCCCGCTAACGACCATAACGTCTTTTCATACAATCGCTTATGGCTGACACTACTCATCTGCCGATCCTCGTGGTC
>DHJM01000012.1:24302-55385 GCA_002404335.1 Gemmatimonadales bacterium UBA4720 | reverse complement strand
AGCACCACCTACTTTCAGGAAGCACTGAACGAGGTGCTGGCTGGCGGCAAGAAAATCTTCTAGGCCTCGGGGGCCCGGGTAAATGGCGGAAAGTGAACGTGGTCGCGATCTGAAGCAGAGCAGAGAGCGACTGGCCGAGCTGCGGAGGTATCTTTGACATCGACGGTAAGCGCGCCCGCCTGACCGCACTCGACGCCGAGATGGCCGACCCCGGCTTCTGGAACAACCAGGAGAAGGCGCAAGCCACGCTGCAGGAAGTGAAATCGCTGCGCAACTGGCTCGACCCATACGACAAGCTGAATGGGCGCCTGGAAAGCGCGCTCGAGCTCGATGAGCTCCTGCAGGACGGCTCCGAGCCCGAGATGGAGCGAGAGCTCGACGCGGAGATCACGCGCGTCCAGGACGACGTCGAATCGTTCCAGGTGAGATCGCTGCTCCGCGGTCCCGACGATTTTCGTTTCGCGCAGCTCGAGATCAGCGCCGGCGCGGGCGGAACGGAGGCTCAGGACTGGGCGCAGATGCTCATGCGGATGTACATCCGGTGGGCCGAACGGCGCGGCTTCGAAGTCAGCGTCCTGGACGAGAGCGAGGGCGAAGAAGCGGGGATCAAGGGTGCAGTGCTCGAGATCCGCGGATCGTACGCATACGGATTCCTGCGGCCAGAGACGGGAGTGCACCGTCTCGTTCGAATCTCACCCTTCGATGCGAATGCGCGACGCCACACGAGCTTTGCGTCGGTGTTCGTGTACCCGGTCGTGAACGAGGAGATCAACATCGAGCTCAAGGACGAGGATCTGCGGATCGACGTCTATCGTGCCTCGGGCGCCGGCGGCCAGCACGTGAACAAGACGAGCTCCGCGGTCCGCATCACGCACCTCCCGACGGGGACAGTCGCGGGCTCGCAGGCGGAGCGCTCGCAATTCAAGAACAAGGCAACCGCGATGAAGATGCTGAAGAACAAGCTCTATCAGGCCGAGGTCGAGAAGCGCGACGCGCACAAGGCCGAGCTTGACGCGACGAAATCCGACGTGAGCTTCGGCAGCCAGATCAGGAGCTACGTTTTCCAGCCGTACACGATGGTGAACGACCATCGCACCGAGCTCAAGATTCCCGACGTCCAGAAAGTGATGGATGGAGGGATCGATCCGTTCATCGAAGCATACCTGAAGCAGGGCGGCGCCTCGACCACGGCGGCTGCGTGAGCGACGAGCTGAACTTCGTTTTGCAGGCGCGGCGGGAGAAGCTCGAAGCGCTGGAAGCAGCAGGCGTACCGCCATACGCCTACGGATTCGATCGCCAGCACTCCGCCAGCGACGCGCAGTCGCTCCTCGGCGTCGCCGAGGAGGGTCCGGCTGTGAGCCTGGCGGGGAGGATTGTGGCCTGGCGCTCGCACGGCAAGACGACCTTCGCGCATCTCGCCGATTCCACCGGGAAGATTCAGCTCTACTTCAAGAAGGATCAGCTGGGCGAGAAGATGTACTCGCTGCTCGCGCACTTCGATCTCGGCGACATCATCGGCGTGCACGGCCCGCTCTTCCGCACTCGCACTGGTGAAGTCACGGTGCGAGTCGACCGCGTCGAGATCCTGGCGAAATCGCTTCGGCCATTGCCATTCGGCAAGGAAGAAGAGGTCAACGGCCAGATCGTTCGCCACTCAGGATTCGCGGATCCCGAGCAGCGTTATCGGCAGCGCTATGCGGATCTGGCGGTGCATCCCGAGGTTCGCGCTCTGTTCATCGCCCGCTCCCGCATGACGCGTGCGATCCGTTCCTTTCTCGACCAGCGGGATTTTCTCGAGGTCGAGACGCCGATCCTCCAGCCGCTCTATGGGGGAGCCGCGGCGCGTCCGTTCACGACGCTTCACAACGCGCTCAACATGCCGCTCTATCTGCGCATCGCCGACGAGCTTTATCTGAAGAGGCTCGTTGTCGGCGGGCTGGAGCGCGTGTACGAGATCGGACATGACTTCAGGAACGAGGGAATCGATCGCACGCACAATCCCGAGTTCACAATGCTGGAGTTCTACCAGGCGTACGCCGACTATACGGCGATGATGGATCTGGTCGAACAATTGCTCGAGAAGACGGCGGAAGCGGTCCGGTCGGTGCCGGAGCTCGCCGCGAACGTTCCCACTTTTCGGCGGCCGTTCCCACGCGTCGAGTGGATTCCTTCGCTCAACGCCGCGGCAGGCGTTGACGTGACGGCGCTCGACGATGCGTCGCTGCGCGCACTTGCGAGCCGCGTCGGTGTAGAAAAGCCGGAGGGCCTGAATCGCCCGAAGCTGCTGGACGAAATGTTCCAGGCGCTCGTCGAATCGAAGCTCGTGGAGCCGACCTTCGTCGTGGATTACCCTGTGGAGTTGTCCCCACTCGCGAAACCCAAGCGCGGAAACCCCAAGCTCACGGAACGGTTCGAGCTGTTCGCGAACGGGAAGGAGATGGCCAACGCCTTCAGCGAGCTGAACGACCCGCTGGACCAGCGCCGGCGCTTCGAGGCGCAGGCGAAACTTCTCGCCGCCGGCGATGAGGAGGCTTCAGGGGTAGATGAGGATTATCTGCGCGCCATGGAATACGGCATGCCTCCCATGGGTGGTGTAGGAATCGGGATAGACCGGTTGTTCATGTACCTGTCCGGCGCGACGAATATTCGCGACGTGATTCTTTTTCCGACGATGAGACCAGAGTGACAAAGCTCGAGCTACAGATTGCGTGGAGATACCTGCGGAGCCGTCGAGGATCCAAACTGCTCTCGCTGATCAGCATCATCGCCATCGGCGGGGTGCTGGTGGGCGTGAGCGCGCTGATCGTGATCATTGGAGTGATGAACGGACTGCAGCACGATCTTCGTGAGAAGATCCTGGTCGGCAGTCCCGACATCCGCGTTCTGAGCTACGGCGAAGATCTCAAGATCACCGACTGGCCGCAGGTCCTGGACAAGGTGCGGAAGCAGCCAGGCGTGGTGACGGCGGCGCCGTTCGTGCTCACCGAGGCGCTAATGACCGCGGGTCACGACTACGCGGGTGGTGTGTACGTGGTCGGCCTGCAGCCCCAGGCCCGCGGCGTGCCCGACGTGACGACGATCCGCTCGCACGCGGTATCAGGAGATTTCCGTTTCGCCAGCACTGACGGACAACACCGCGGTGTCGTGCTCGGCAAGCTGCTAGCCGCACGCTTCAATAAATGGCCGGGCGACAGCATCAATCTTCTCTCCGCCGGCGGCGGCAAAATGAATCCGGTGACCGGCGGGTTCGTTCCGAGGGTCGAGAGATTCGAGGTGACCGGAATCGTCTCGACCGGAATGTACGAGTACGACAACTCGTACGCGTTCGTCGCGCTCGATAAAGCTCAAAGCCTCGCCGGCCTCGGCGATGGAGTGACCGGTATCGAAGTGAAGACCGCCGACAGGTGGCAGGCGGCGAGCGTTGCGTCACGGCTCGTTGCTGCGCTCGGGTGGCCGTACCGAACTGTGGATTGGGAGGAGCAGAATCATTCTCTCTTTCAAGCCCTCAAGCTGGAAAAGCTCGGGATGGGAGTGATCCTGCTGCTGATCGTGCTCGTCGCGGCATTCAACATCGTGAGCACTCTCACGATGGTCGTCGCCGACAAGACGAAGGAGATCGGAATCCTGAAGGCGATGGGCATGCCGGCCAAGTCGATCCGCCGGATATTTTTCCTGCAGGGGTTGGTGATCGGGGTGGTGGGGACGGGTCTTGGGCTCGTCCTTGGATTCGGCGCCGCGCTTGCCCTCGACAAGTACCAGTTCATCAAGCTCGACGCGCAGGTCTATTTCATCGACCATCTGCCGGTGTCGACGCAGCCGATGGACGTGATGTGGATCGTGATCGCCAGCATTGCGATCGCCGCGATCGCCACGGTGTATCCATCGGTGCAGGCATCGAGACTCTTTCCGATCGAGGCGATCAGGCACGAATGACGATGACCGTACTCGAGGCGCACGACGTCTACAAGACGTACATCGGCGGGGACGGGAACGTCCTCAACGTTCTGAACGGTGTCAATCTTTCCGTTCAGCGCGGTGAGATGATCGCGATCGTCGGCGCCAGCGGTGCCGGCAAGAGCACGCTCATGCACGTGCTCGGGGCGCTCGACAAGCCAACGCGCGGCTACGTGGTGATCGGCGGCGAACCCGTTCACGGGCGCGACGAGACGGAGCTGGGCCAGCTCCGGAATCGCACCGTCGGGTTCGTGTTCCAGTTCCACCACCTGCTGCGCGAATTCTCGGCGCTCGAGAACGTGATGATGCCGCTCCGGATCGCGGGTCGGCCCGAAGAGGCGGCGCGAAGCAGAGCGGCAGAGCTCCTGGCGCGAGTGGGGTTGAGCGCCCGGATGACACACCGGCCCGGCGAGCTGTCGGGCGGAGAGCAGCAGCGGACCGCGGTCGCCCGGGCCCTGGCCATGGACCCGCAGATCGTTCTGGCCGATGAGCCGTCGGGCAATCTCGATCGCTCGAACGCGGAGATGCTGCACGAATTATTGACCGAGGTCGTCAATGACCTCGAGATCGGGATGGTCGTCGTTACTCATAGCCGCTCTCTCTCCGCGCGCGCCAACAGGGTGCTGCTGCTCGAGGGTGGCCAGCTCAGTAATAGCGAAGCAAATGAGGTCGTCGTATAAATGGTTTGCGATCTGTGCAAAGAGGGCGAAGCTGTTATCCAGCTCACTGAAATCGAGGGGAGCGGGGTGAGACAGCTGCATCTGTGCGAGAAGTGCGCGGCAGAACGCGGCGTCGAGACGACGCTCACAGCGGCCAAGCCACAGATCAACAACTTCCTCCAGACCATTCACGAGCAGATGCCGACCGCCAAGGGCGAGCCCGCGCAATGCTCGTTCTGCCAGGGAACGCTGGCCGATTTCCGCGCGACGGGCCGGCTGGGTTGCGCGCACTGCTACGAGACGTTCGAGTCGAGTCTGCGCGATCTGCTGCGCAGGGTGCACGGCAATTCCCGACACATCGGGCGCCGCTACGTCGCACCGCTTCCTACCGAGCTGCCGCACGTGTCCAACGCGACCGAGCTCCGCGACCGGCTCAAGAGAGCGATCGAGTCCGAGCAGTTCGAGCTTGCCGCTGACATCCGTGACAAGCTGCGGGGAATCGAGTGATGCTCGATCTCTCTCTGCTCCCGGACGGCGGCGCGAGCTGGCTCGACGCATCGGGCGAGCACGCCGACATCGTCATCTCCACCAGGATCCGCCTGGCGCGAAATCTGGAAGGTTACGCGTTCACGCCGCGGGCCCGTGATGGTGAGCGGCTGCGGATTCTTACGCAGGTGCGGGAGGCGTTCGCAAGCCTGCGGTCGATCGAGGACGGCGTCCTGGTCCGCGTCGACGAGCTGGCGCCCGAGGACCGACTGCTGCTGCACGAGCGTCATCTCGTCAGCAAAGAGCTGGCGGGGCTCAACGATCAGCCGGTGCGCACCGGTGCGGCGGTGTACCTGTCGCGCGGTGTCGGCATCATGGTCAACGAGGAAGATCATCTGCGCCTGCAGGCGCTGCACTCGGGGTTCCACATTCCCGACGCATTCGGAGTGATCGAGCGTCTGGACGCTGAGCTGGGGAACAAGGTGCCGTACGCCTTCCACAACGAGTTCGGCTATCTCACGGCGTGTCCCACCAATGTGGGAACCGGGCTCAGAGCGTCGGTGCTGATTCATCTTCCAGGCCTCGTCCTGACGAAGGAAATAGGGAAGGTACTGGCTGGGCTCCAGCAGGTCGGTCTCACATATCGGGGCATGTACGGCGAGGGGAGCGAAGTAGTCGGGAATTTTTTCCAGATTTCAAATCAGACGACGCTCGGCAGGTCGGAGGGCGAGTTACTTGATTACCTCGTGCGCGTCGTAAGACATGTAATAGAGCGCGAAGAAGAAGCGCGGCGAGTTCTGTTGCGCGATGCGGGTTATATTATAGAAGACAAGCTATGGCGTGCCTTTGGCACGCTGCGATATGCACGCAGCTTGAGCTTCGAAGAAGCGATGAATTATCTGAGCGGCGTGCGACTGGCTGTCGGGTTGAAACTGATAAGCGGTCTCAGTGTATATACTCTCAACAAGCTCCTGATATTTAGTCAGTTGGCGCACCTCGGCCATACCGAGGGAAGAGCGCTGACGGAAAGTGAAGCGAATGTCGCACGCGCTCGATACGTGCGGGAGACGCTGGCTACAGAGTCGGAGTAAGGGGTAGCGGGTAATCACGCGCGCCGCAGTGATCGACACTGTCTTGCACGCGAAGGAACCAGTTACCGCACTGAGGAATCGCTGAAATGAACGGGTACAACTTCACTGAGCGAGTACGAAAAGTTCTCGCCATGGCACGTGAGGAGGCAGCAAGACTCCATCACGAATACGTAGGCACCGAGCACATCCTGCTCGGGCTGATCCGCGAAGGCGAAGGTGTCGCCGCAGCGGTCCTCCAAAACCTCAGCGTCGACCTCGACGAGATTCAGCAGAAGATCGAGGAGACCGTGAAGAAGGGTAAGGCCGCAGCCGCGACCGGACCCGATCTCCCCTATACGTCGCGCGCCAAGAAAGTACTCGAGCTCGCCATGGGCGAAGCCCGTGATCTGAGCCACGGTTACGTTGGCACCGAGCACCTGCTGCTCGGATTGCTGCGCGAAGAGAAGGGAATTGCGGCGCAGGTTCTGACCGATGCCGGCGTGAACCTCGACGCGGCGAAGGCGGAGACGCTACGCCTGCTTGGCACCGAGATGCCGCAGGGCGGCACTCCATCCGCGACGCAGGGAACTCCGGGCACTACGCCGACGCAGACGGGCAAGGGAGAAAAGAAGTCGAAGACTCCCGCGCTCGATCACTTCTGCAGAGACCTGACCCAGCTCGCCGCCGACAATCAGCTCGATCCGACGATCGGTCGCGCCAAGGAAATCGAGCGCGTGATGGAAATCCTCACGCGCCGCAAGAAGAACAACCCGGTGCTCATCGGTGAGCCAGGCGTTGGCAAGACAGCCATCGTCGAAGGACTCGCACAGCTCATCGCCAATAGCGAGTGCCCCGATTCGTTGCGCGACAATCGCGTGCTGTCGCTCGACATGGCGGCGGTGATCGCGGGGACCAAGTATCGTGGTCAGTTCGAGGAGCGCCTGAAGGCGGTCATGAACGAGATCGCGCAGAACAAGAACATCATCCTGTTCATCGACGAGCTGCACACACTCGTTGGAGCAGGCGCTGCTGAAGGCGCAATCGACGCCAGCAACATGCTGAAGCCCGCGCTGGCGCGCGGCGAGCTCCAGTGCGTCGGCGCGTCGACGCTCAACGAGTACCGCAAGTACATCGAGAAGGATGGCGCTCTCGAGCGCCGCTTCCAGACCGTGATCGTCGAGCCGCCTTCGGTCGACGAGACAGTGGAGATCCTCAAGGGGCTTCGCAAGAAGTACGAGGAGCACCACAAGGTCACGATTCCCGATGCGACGCTCGAGTCCGCGGCGAAGCTGTCGGAGCGCTACATCACCGACAGATTCCTGCCCGACAAGGCAATTGACGTTATCGATGAAGCTGGAGCGAGAGCGCGCCTTGCGACGCAGTCCCCGCCGCCGGCCGTGGCCGAGCTCAAAGGACAGCTGGACGCCGTGAACATCGACAAGGAAGCAGCCGTGCGCGATCAGAACTTCGAGCGCGCCGCCTCTCTCCGTGATCGTGAGCGCGAGCTGCAGGGCGAAATCCGGCGCAAACAGGAGGAATGGGAAAAGCACCGGCAGTCGCATCGACCGGTGCTGGGCGAGGAGGAAGTCTCCTTCATCGTGAGCCGGTGGACCGGCATCCCGGTGATGCGCCTCCAGGAAGCCGAGACCGCGAGACTGTTGCGCATGGAAGAGGAGCTCCACGTATCGGTCGTGGCGCAGGAAGAGGCGATCAAAGCGCTGTCGCGCTCGATCCGCCGCAGCCGCGCCGGGCTCAAGGATCCGAATCGTCCGATCGGCTCGTTCATATTCTCTGGCCCGACCGGTGTTGGAAAGACCGAAGTCGCGCGCGCTCTGGCGAAGTTCCTGTTCGCCGATCCCGCTGCCCTTATTCGCGTCGACATGAGCGAGTACATGGAAAAGTTCTCGGTGTCCCGCCTCATTGGCGCGCCTCCGGGCTACGTGGGCTACGAGGATTCGGGAACGCTGACCAAGGCCGTGCGGCGCAAGCCGTACAGCGTGGTGCTGCTCGACGAGATCGAGAAGGCGCATCCCGATGTCTTCAACATCCTGCTGCAGGTTCTCGACGAAGGCCACCTCACCGACAACTATGGGCGCGTGATCGACTTCAAGAACACGGTCGTGATCATGACCTCGAACGTCGGAGCACGCGACATCACCAAGGGTCGCGGCCTGGGCTTCCACGCGCCCGACGCCAAATCGAACTTCGAGCGGATCGCGGAGAAGGTGAAGGAAGAGATGCAGCACGTCTTCAACCCCGAGTTCCTCAACAGGCTCGACGACGTGATCGTCTTCCACCCGCTCTCACAGGAGAATATTGCCGAGATCGTCGGGATACTCCTCAAGGATGTTCAGAAGCGGCTGAGCGACGAGGAGCTGACCCTCAAGCTCACCGAGACGGCATCGGCGTTCCTGGTGAAGCACGGCTACGACGAGAAGTTCGGAGCGAGGCCGTTGAAGCGGGCGATCCAGAAGTTCATCGAGGATCCGCTCTCGGAAAAGATTCTGCTCGCCGAGTTCTCGAAGGGCGATGAGATCGAAGTGGACCTCGCCGCCGACGGACTGAAGCTCGAGTTCCGCGTGCTGAGCGGCTTGCCGAAAGCCTAGGCAGGATCCGCCACAAATCAGCGGGGCTGCTGGAGAGAAGCAACTCTCCGGCAGCCCCGTTGTCTAATCAGAATGCTCGGTTCCAGCGAGGACCTCCACCAAACTGATTAGTGTATATTTGTGTGATGCTGAAATTCGCTCCATTCATGCTGGCGCTCATAGCCGTCGGCGCTACTCCTTTGTACGCACAGGAGACCGCGCCGGGCGCGTGCTCGACGCCTGAATTCTTCGTAGTTGCCGGGAACTCTCGGATGGACAGCGCGACGGTTCGCTCGACCGCGGGACTGTCGACCGGCGCGCCCCTCAACGTCCAGGACATTCAGGCCGCCATCAAGGCGCTGTACGCGACCGGACACTTCGATGACGTCCAGATCACCTGCCGGGTGTCGCCGACGACCAACAAGGCCGCGCTGGTCATCCAGGTCAAGGAGCGGCCGATTCTGACCGACTACAAGGTCATCGGCGCGGACCGCGTCTCCCCAAAGGATGTCAGGGAGAAGCTGGCCTTTCCCACCGGCGGCCCAGTCGATCCAGGCAAAATCGCCAAGGCGATCGCCAGCACGGACTCTCTTTACGAGAGCAAGGGATACTACCTGGCTAGCATCAAAGCGGAGTCGACCGTCACCAACGGAAAGCTCTCGATGGTTTTCAACGTCGACGAGGGAAGGCGACTCGCGATTTCCGGAATACGCATCAACGGTAACAAGAGCGTGCCGGATGCGGACATCGTGGGCGCGATGGACACCAAGCCGGAAGGCTTTCTCTGGACCCGTAATGGTGAGCTCGACGACGCCATGTATGCGCAGGACCTGAGCGAAAAAATTCCGCAGCTTTACGCGAGCCGTGGCTACATCGACTTCAGGATCCTCAAGGATACGCTGATCGTGGATCGCGCGAAGGGCAAAGGATTGCTCGACATCACCGTCACCGAAGGGCCGCGCTACAAAGTCGGCAACTTCGAAGTGCTCGGCAACCGCCGCTTCTCCACCGACCAGATCAACGCGTTCTACCCGTTCGGGAAGGCTCAGCAGACCACCGTCGTTCAGAAAGCGACCGGCATGATTCGGCGCAGCTACACCAATCCGGCCAACACCTTCGACGAAGCAAGGTGGGACGACGCGCAGCAAAAGCTGGTGGAAGCGTACAACGACGAAGGCTACATCTACGCGAACATCCGTCCGGTCACCGAAAGAGTGCCGGGCACCGACTCTGTTCGCATTGTCAATCTGCGCTGGGAGATCGACGAGAGATCGCCGGCCATCGTCAACCGCATCGAGATCGTCGGCAACGACTACACTCACGAGTCGTGTATTCGGGAGCAGATCGTTCTGGCGCCGGGCCAGGTCTTCAACCGTAACTACCTGATCCGCAGCTACCAGAACATCGGCAATCTCAACTTCTTCGAGTCCCCGATGGCCGCGCCCGATACGCGCCCAAGCGGAGATCAGGGCGACGTCGACATTGTCTTCACCGTGAAGGAGAAGCGGACGGGAAACGTGAACTTCGGCGCGTCGATGGGCCAGGGCACGGGACTCGGTGGATTCATCGGACTCGATCAGCCGAACCTTCTGGGCCGCTGCAAGCGGGCCCAGGTGCAATGGCAGTTCGGACGCTACATCAACGATTTCAATCTCACGTACAACGACCCGAATATCCGGCAATCGCGAATCTCGGGAACCCTCACGGCATACCACAGCCAATCACGCTACACGGTCGCCGACCTCGGTGGGATCATCAGGACCGGCGGCCAGGTTCAGCTTGGATTCCCGGTTCCGCAGTCGATCTACACGCGGCTGTTCGTGTCGTATGGTGGCGAGAAGGTCAATTACACGACCCAGGGACTTCTGGGCACGGTGGCCCAGGCATGTGATCGCTGCTGGCGCTCGACGCTCGGATTCACGGCGCAGCACGACACGCGCACCGGATTGCCATTTCCCGCGGACGGTGGCCTCCAGTCGTTCAACGCGCAGTTCAATGGCGGACCCCTGGGTGGCACGGCCTCGTTCCAGCGTTACACGACGGAGCTCAGGTCCTATGCTCCGATCGGACACATTGGAGGCAGTCTTCTGGGCGGCGAGCCGATGATGTTCATCGTAGGTCTGTCGGCGCGGTCGGGCGCTCTGTTCGGCGATCCAGGTCCGTTCTTCTCGACCCAATCGTTCGCCCTCGGAGGCACTCAGTACGGGGAGCAGTTGCGTGGCTACGACGAGTTCTCGGTGACACCAAACGGCTTCGATCCCCGCGGCGACCAGACGACGGCGACCAGGGCATCGTTCGGCAACGCGTTCTTCGTCGGGACCGCAGAGTTCGGGCTCAGGCTCAATCAGTCGCTCTACACGAACATTTTCTATGAAGGCGGCAATGTCTGGAACAAGCCGCGCGAGTTTGACCCGACGCGTCTGTTCAGGAGCTTCGGTTTCGGGGTCGCTACTCTCAGTCCGCTCGGACCTTTGGGTGTAGACATCGGGTATGGGCTCGACAAGATTGACACTCAAGGGAGACCGGCGCCCGGCTGGAAGCTCCACTTCAAACTCGGACAATTCTTCTAACACTGGAGTCATAAATGCGAGTGCTTCTCCGTGCGAGCTTCATCGCACTGTCTACATCGCTGATTCTTGTCGGCCAAGCCGGAGCGCAGGCATCGCAGTCTCCGCCCTCGGCCGGCAAGATCGGCTACATCAATTCGGCGCTGCTGCTTCAGCAGGCGCCGGGACGCGCCGAGGCTGAGGCGCAGTTCGACCGCGAAGTGGGCGTCTACCGCCTGCAGATCCAGCGGATGGACGACTCGCTCAAGACCCTGATGACGGCCTTCGATCGCGACTCGCCGAAGCTTGACAGCGTCACACGCGAGACGCGGCGCACGACTATCGGACACAAGGAGGTCGAATATCAGCAGCGCGCCCGCGGGCTCGACTCGACCATGCAGGCGCGTCAGGCGCAGCTGGTCAAGCCGATCATGGAGCGCGTGCAAGCCGTCATCGAAACGATTCGAGCCGAGGACAACTACGCGGTAATTCTCGACGTCGGCGCACAGGTGAGCGTTGTCGTCGCCGCGGACAAGAGACTCGATCTGACGGATCGTGTTCTGGCGCGGCTCAAGTCGCAGGGAATACCGACCGCCCCACCAGCGAGCGGAGCCATTCCACAGCCCGCGGGAGTGACTCGGCCCAAGAAGTGACCGGCATCGCGAGAGCCAATAGTCCAACCAGCGGTGATGGTGCTAGCACCATCACCGCTGAGGCTATCGCGGCACTCGTTTCCGGAGAGCTGATAGGCGACGGGAAGACGGCCGTGAGCGGGGTCGCGCCGCTGGACCGCGCCGACGCCAGCCACCTGAGCATTCTCTCGAGCGGAAAGTACGCGCCCCTGTTGGCGACGACCAAGGCAGGCGTGGTGCTCGTCGATCCGGAATTTCGTGACGCCGCCGGCGCGCCTCGGGCACGCATAGTGGTCGAGCAACCGCTCGAGAAGCTTCTGTCACTGCTGCCAAGGCTCTATCCGCAGGAGGCGCCGGTTCCCGGTGTCGCGTCGACAGCGCGCATCGGAAAGGGCGCCAGCCTCGGCGAGCGAGTTTCCGTCGGCGAGTACGCGATCATCGGCGCGAGAGCGAGGCTGGGCAACGGCACCGTGATCGGCCCACATTGCGTTGTCGGAGATGGCGTTTCTATCGGTGACGGCGCGCGGCTGTTGTCGGGTGTCACGATCTACGCCGGGACGACACTCGGCGCGCGGACGGTGATTCATTCCGGCGCGCGCATAGGCTGCGATGGATTCGGGTACGTCTTACGCGATGGCGCTCACCAGAAGATTCTTCACGTCGGCCAGTGCATCATCGGTGACGATGTCGAGATTGGCGCCAACACCACGATAGACCGCGGCAGCATCGATGACACCGTGGTAGGGAACGGCACGAAGATCGACAATCTCGTGCAAATCGCTCACAACGTCCGGATCGGTGAGAAGTGTCTCGTCATTGCGCAGGTGGGCATTGCGGGATCGGCGAAGATCGGCAATGGAGCCGTCCTCGCGGGACAGGCCGGCATCAGCGGGCATCTCTCGATCGGAGCCGGTGCCCGCGTTGCGGCGCAGGCCGGAGTCTTTGGCGACATACCGGCGGGCGAGACATGGTCCGGATATCCAGCCCGTCCGCACCGGGAAGCGCTTCGTGCTTCGGCCGCGTTGTTTAAATTGGCCGGGATGATGCGGCGTCTCGAGAAGCTGCTGGGAGAGCCCGACTCCACGTGAGTCGAACGACTTTAGCCAGTCCAGCGGTGCTGGAGGGCATAGGCTTGCATCTGGGTGTCCAGTGCAGGATCACCTTTCAGCCCGCGCCAGCGAAGCAGGGAATCTACTTTCAGCGCACCGATAGCCCGGGGATGCCGCGGATTCGCGCGCATGTAAGCGAAGTGAGCGGAAGCGAGCGCAACACCCAGCTCGGCAGGGGAGAGCACGGGGTCCACACGGTGGAACACGTCCTCGCCGCGGTAACGGGAATGGGAATCGACGACGTGACCATCGAAATGGATGGGCCGGAGCCGCCGATACTCGATGGGAGCGCGGCGCTCTTTGTGGCCGCGCTATCCGCGGCAGGGCTTGCGTCGGTTGAGGGCGAGCCGGATTTTTTGGATCTGCGCGAGCCCGTGCGAATCATAGACGGCGCGTCCGTCTATGAAGCGTATCCATGCGATCGATTGGAGCTCGACGTAACGATCGAATTCCCGCATCCGCTGATCGGCAAGCAGTCACGCCGCTTCACAGTCACGGAAGAATCTTTCGCGAGCGAGCTGTCGAGAGCGCGCACGTTTGGCTTTGTTCATGAAGTAGATGCTCTGCGCGCCAGGGGACTGATCAAGGGTGCTTCGCTCAACAACGCGATTGTGCTCGACGATACCGACGTCCTGAGCGGCGACCTGCGCTGGGCGGACGAGTTCGTGCGGCACAAGGCTATGGACTGTGTAGGCGATCTGGCGCTAGCGGGCGCGCGCGTTCGGGCGCGCATTGTCGCGGTGAAGCCGAGTCACCGCGGAACGGTGACGCTGGTACGTGAGATGGTCAAGGCCGGACGAAAGGAGAGGGGGATGCTTACGATAGAAGACATCATGAAGGTTCTGCCCCACCGATATCCGTTCCTGCTGGTGGACCGGATTCTCGAGATCGAGGAGAAGAAGCGGATCGTGGGGCTGAAGAACGTCACCATCAATGAGCCCTTCTTTCAGGGACATTTCCCCGGGCACCCGATAATGCCGGGTGTGCTGATCATCGAGGCGATGGCGCAGGTCGGCGGTATGCTGCTGATGGGATCGATCGGGGAGCCGGAGAGCAAAGTCGTCTACTTCATGTCGCTCGACAACGTGAAATTCCGGCGGCCGGTGAAGCCAGGGGACCAGATTCGGTTCGAGCTTGACATCACGCAGATCCGTGGGATGGTCTGCAAGATGCGCGGGGTCGCGAAGGTGGACGGCGAGGTCGTCGCTGAAGCGGACATGGCAGCGATGGTGCGCGATCGATGACCGCCTCGCGGATCCACCCGACCGCCATCATTTCGCGCGACGCCGAGATCGACGCGGACGTCGAGATCGGGGCGTTCGCGATCGTGGGTGATGGCTGCGCCATCGGCGCCGGCAGCGTGATAGCGGCTCGCGCGACCCTCGAGCGCAATGTCAGGCTGGGCCGCTCGGTCAAAGTTGGGATCGGCACCGTCCTCGGCGGAGCTCCGCAGGATCTCAAGTATGCGGGTGAGGAGACTACCGTCGAGATCGACGACGGCACCGTGATTCGCGAGTACGCGACGATCAACAGAGGCACGGCGCATTCGTTCAAGACTACGGTTGGAAAGAACTGCCTGATCATGTCCTATGCCCACATCGGACACGATTGCCGAATCGGGAACAGCGTCATTTTGTCGAACGTCGTACAGCTCGCCGGCCACGTCACGATCGAGGACAAGGCAATCCTGTCGGGACTCTCCGCAGTGCACCAGTTCACGCGCGTCGGCCGGCAAAGCTTCATAGGCGGCATGTCCCGGGTGTCGAAGGACATTCCTCCGTTTCTCAAAGCCGTTGGAAACCCGGTGAAGCTGTACGGACTGAACACCATCGGACTGCAGCGCGGCGGAATGGACGACGCGGCCATCCTCGAGCTGAAGCGCGCATACAGACTGCTGTTTCGATCGGACCTCAACGTCACGCAGGCTATCGAACGTTGCCAGAGTGAGCTGGAGCAGCTGCCCGAGGTTCTGGAGCTCATACGATTCGTCGAGGGGAGCGAGCGCGGGGTCGTGATTTGAAGAACACTCCACGCGTTGGCGTCGTCGGCGCGGGCAGCCTCGGTTTCCACCACATAAGAATTCTGCGCGATCTTCCCGGCATCGAGTTCAGCGGATTCGTCGAGTCGAGAGCGGAGCGCAGGACGGAAGTAGAGAAGGAGCTTCGCGTACGAAGCCACGTCACGTTGGACGGTCTCCTCGAAGCGTCCGACGCTGTCGTCATCGTCGTGCCTACGTCGTCGCATTTCGCCGTCGCCAGTGCTGCCATCGAGCGTGGCAAGCACGTCTTCATCGAAAAGCCGATCACGACGACGCTGGAAGAGGCCGATATTCTCCTCGACCTCGCCCGAAAAAAAAGCGTGATGGTCCAGATCGGCCACATCGAGCGGTTCAATCGAGCGGTTCGCGCGGCGCTTCCGCACGTGAACAGCCCAAGATTCATCGACAGCGAACGGTTGGCGCCGTTCAGCCCGAGGGGCTCGGATGTCGCCGTGGTGCTCGATCTCATGATCCACGACATCGACCTGCTGCTGACGCTGGTCGGCTCGGAGGCCCGCGACATATCAGCGGTCGGAGTTCCCGTGCTTACTCCTATGCTTGACATCGCGAATGCGCGCGTGACGTTCAACTCGGGGGCCGTCGCCAACATCACGTCCAGCCGCATCTCGCGCGAGAGAAAGCGAAAGATCAGAATCTTTCAGCAGAGCGGATATCTCTCCCTCGATCTCGCCACGGGAACGGGAGACTTCTTCCGCCTCCGCTCGGACATCGACCCCCTCGCGATTCGTTCCGCGCCAGCTGACATCCTGGCATTCGTGGATCGGATAAAGCTCGACGCGCCGGATGGCGAGCCACTGAAGCTGGAGCTGGAGAGCTTCGTTTCCGCGCTCAAGGGGAAGAGCGCGGTGGTCGTGACCGGCGACGAGGGAAGGATGGCACTCGGTGTGGCGCTCCGAATCGTGAAAGAGATCGAGCGAACTCTCCCTTCTCTCGTCGGGCACAAGCAGCACCATGCGTAAGGTGCTGTTCGTCGCCGGAGAGGCATCCGGCGACCTCCATGCGGCGGGTGTGGCGGCCGCGCTGAGACGCATCCGGCCCGAGCTCCTTCTTGCGGCCGTCGGGGGACGACGCCTGGCGGAGCAGGGGGTGCAGCTGATTCATCGGGACGAACAGCTCGGCGTGATGGGCTTCCTCGAAGTCGTGAGGCATGTGCCACGGCATTTCCTGCTTCTGCGCACGATTCGGAAGATGTTCGACCGCGGTGAGGTAGCCGTGCTCATACTCATCGACTATCCGGGCTTCAACATGAAGGTGGCCGCGGCGGCGAAGAGAGCTGGCGTGCCGGTGCTCTACTACGTGACGCCGCAGGTGTGGGCGTGGGGAGCGGGGCGCATTCCCAAGCTTGCTCAGCTCGTCACCAAGGCCGCGGTCATCCTTCCGTTCGAGGAGCCGCTGCTCCGCGGCTTTGGCATTGACGCGACGTTCGTGGGCCATCCTCTGCTCGATCGCGCCGTCAACATGCCGACCAAGGTTGAGGCCCGCGAAGCGCTCAGGCTGCCGCTGAATACTCGAGTGCTCGCCCTCTTTCCCGGAAGTCGCCAGCAGGAGATCGATCGCCACATCGACGACTTCGTGGCGACGGGGAAGGAGCTTCAGCGCAGGATTCCCGGTCTGCAGGTGCTCGTGAGCGTCGCGCCAACCGTTGCTCTCGATTCCGCTCGCTGCCCCTTCCGGCTAGTGCATTCGGCTTCGCTGAGCGTGCTGCGGGCGGCGGACGTGGCCCTTTGCAAGAGCGGAACGACCACTCTCGAAGCGGCAATCGCCGACTGCCCGCTGATCGTGGCCTACCGAACAGGACGAATCAATTACGCGCTGGCGAAGCGATTCGTAAAAGTTCCGAACATCGGCCTCGTCAACGTCGTCGCCGGCAGGGAAATCGCCCGAGAATTCATACAGGACGAGATTGTCCCGTCAGAGATGGCGGACGCTCTGGCGGAGCTGCTCGACGATGGTCCGCGACGCCAGGAGCTTCTGACCGGGCTTGCCGAGGTGCGCTCAAAGCTCGGTTCGCCTGGGGCGGCGGACCGCGTCGCGCGGATGGCCAGCGAGCTCGCGGGCCCACGCGGATGAGTGACGACGACGAGCCCTTCCCGTGGCGATCGCGCGCTGCGCTGCTCGCGGGCAGGGGCGCTCTTCAACTGCTTGCCCGAACGTGGCGATTTCGCATCGTAAACGCCGCGGCGATCGATGATCTCAGAGCCGCGAAGCGGAATTTTATTTTCTCGCTCTGGCACGGGCAGCTGTTGCCGCTTCTCTGGCACCATCGCGACGAGGGCGTCGTCCTTCTGATCAGCGAACACCGGGACGGAGAGATGGTCGCGCGCGCGGCCGAGTCGCTCGGCTACGCGCTCGTCCGCGGGTCGACGACGCGCGGTGCTGACCGCGCGCTGATTTCAGTTATCCGGGAGCTTCAGGCAGGGCGTGAGGTGGCGATTACCCCGGATGGTCCGAAGGGACCCGCGGGGAAGTACGCGCCGGGAGCATTGATCGCGTCGCAGAGATCGGGCGCGGCTATCCTTCCAGTAGTGGCGGTGGCTGACCGGGCCTGGCATCTGAAGAGCTGGGACGGCTTCATGATACCCAAGCCCTTTGCTCGAGTGACGGTCGCCTATGGAAATCCAACGAACGTGCTCGCAGCGACTCCTCGTGCGGCGGCGGAAGAAGCTCCGCGATTCGAGGCGATTATGAACGACACTATCGGGAAGGCGGGTGGCTGATCGGCGCAGACTGATCGAGGCAGTGTGGACCGGCCGCGGAAAGGGCGCCCGCGCCGCACGCGCGATGCTCGCACCGGCGGAGGCACTCTATGGTGCGGTGGTCGCGATCAGGGGGAAGCTGTACGACTGGGGAATCTTCCGGGCAACAGAATTCTCGGTTCCCGTGCTGAGCGTCGGGAATCTGTCGGTGGGCGGTACGGGCAAGACGCCCATTGCGGCGTGGCTGGCGGGCAGATTGCTGGAGAAAGGCGCTGCTCCCGCGATCGTGCTGCGCGGCTACGGCGGCGACGAGACAATCGTGCACGAACGACTCAACGAGGGAATTCCCGTGATCGCGGCTGCTGACCGCGTGCGTGGAATCCGTGACGCCATCGCACAAGGCGTGGATGTCGTCGTGCTCGACGACGCGTTTCAGCACCGAAGGGCTCGGAGAGATGCCGACATTTTGCTGGTGAGCGCCGATGCGTGGGTGGGCAAGCCTCGACTTCTTCCCGCCGGGCCATGGCGCGAGCCACTTCGCGCAGCGCGTCGCGCAACCCTCGTGATCATCACGCGCAAGACGGCAGACAGATCCGCGGTGGAAGATGTGAAGCGCGCGCTCGCCAATGCCGCTTCTCACGTACCGGTGGCGATCGCGCACCTCGCGCCCGGTGATCTGAGGAGCACCGCGACCGGTCAGACTCTTCCGCTCCACGCGCTTCGAGGAGCAGACCTGACCGCGATCGCCGCGATCGCACAACCGGAATTGTTCTTCAAGCAACTGACCGAGCTGGGCGCGGTTGTGCGGCCGTTCAGCTTTCCTGACCATCACGCATTTACGCGAGGCGACGCGCTCAATCTGGCGGCCGCGGCGGGCGACTCGGATTTCGTCGTTTGCACTCTCAAGGATGCAGTGAAACTGGAGTCGCTATGGCCTGCCGAAGCAGGCTCATTATGGTATGTTTCACAGCGTTTGCGAATGGAGGACGGGCAGGAGCACATCGACCGTCTCCTCGACAATTTGCTGTCCCCCGCAACCTGAAACTGGACATCCCAACAACGGAACGACAGTCGACCTCATGGCCACAGACATTCGAATTCCTGCCCATAAACTCGTTCGACCCGACAAGGACCGATTCCTCGATGAGGAGAATCCATTCGAGGCGATGATGTCGCGGTTCGACAAGGCCGCTGAGCTTCTCGATCTGGAGCAGGGCCTGTACAAGGTGCTTCGTCAGGCTGAGAAGCAGGTGATCGTCTCGATCCCGATCATGCTGGACAACGGCCAGGTCGAAGTGTACGAGGGATATCGGGTTCAATACAACACTTCGCGCGGGCCGGCGAAGGGTGGCATCAGGTTCGACCTCAACGTCACGCTCGAAGAGGTGAAGGCTCTCGCCGCCTGGATGACCTGGAAATGCGCGGTGGTCAACATTCCCTTCGGCGGCGCGAAGGGTGGCGTGAGGTGCGATCCGCAGGCCATGAGCGCGGCCGAGCTCGAGAAAATGACGCGTCGCTACACGTCGGGGATCATCAACATGCTCGGCCCCGACACCGACGTGCCGGCGCCGGACGTCAACACCAACGAGCGCGTGATGGCGTGGGTGATGGACACGTACTCGATGCATGTCGGCCATACCGTCACCGCCGTCGTGACCGGAAAACCGGTGGAGCTGGGCGGATCGCTGGGCCGACGCGAGGCGACGGGCCGCGGCTGCATGATCGTGACCAAGGAGGCGCTGCAGCACCTCGGAATGCCGGTGAAGGGAACGACCATTGCGGTCCACGGATTCGGGAATGTCGGCTCGGTGGCGGCGCAGCTCCTCGCGCGCGAAGGCTGCAAGATCGTGGCGATCGGGGACAGGTCCGTCTCACTGTATAACGCCGGCGGGATCGACATCGACGACGCGATCGCGTACGCGAAAAAGAACCGGTCTCTCGATGGCTACGGCAAGGCGGAGGTGCTCTCGGGGGCGGATCTGCTGACTCTCGAAGTCGATGTGCTGCTTCCCGCGGCGCTGGAAAACGTCATCACCACGAAGAACGCGAAGGACATCAAGGCGCGGATCATCTGTGAGGGCGCGAATGGCCCGACAACCGCGGCGGCGGATTCAATACTCGATGAGAACGGCATCTTCGTCATCCCCGATATTCTTGCCAACGCGGGTGGAGTGACGGTCTCGTACTTCGAATGGGTGCAGGACCGAGGTGGATACTTCTGGCCGGAAGATCTCGTCAACGAGCGCCTCGAGACGATCATGCGCCGGAGCTTCAAGGATGTGCTCGAACTCTCGCGCCAGCGTCGCGTGAACATGCGCACCGCCGCCTACATGGTCTCGATCAGCAGAGTGGCCAGCGTCCACAAACTACGCGGCATCTACGCGTAGATGCGACTTGTCGTCGCCGTCGTGGGCAAGGCGCGCAACGCCGCGCTAGGCGAAGCGATCCGGGACTACGAGACACGAGCGGCGCGGTACTGGCCGCTCGACGTGCATGAGGTCCGCGAAGAGCGCGCGACCGGGATTCCAGTCGAGAAGGTGAAGGAACGGGAAGGAGTGCGACTGTCGGCGAAGGTTCCCGAGAGAGCGCAAACCGTCGCCTGCGAGATTGGAGGCAAATCGCTCAACTCGGAACAGTTTGCCGAGCTTCTGCAGTCGGCGCGCGAGCAGGATCGCGATCTCGCTTTTCTGATCGGCGGAGCGTTCGGCCTCGCGTCCAGCGTCACGAAGAATTCAACCCTGAAACTTTCGCTCGCGCCGTGGACGCTACCTCACGAGATCGCGCGCCTCGTCCTGGTCGAGCAGATCTACCGGGCGGGGACCATCGTGCGTGGTGAGCCGTACCACAAGTGACGAACGTTCGCGACCAGTCTGTGGGAACACACGGGTCGGGCTCAGAGGAGGCCGACTGGTTCGAGCAATGGTTCGGCGAGGACTACCTTCACATCTACCAGCATCGCGACGAGCGAGAGGCCGAACACGCCATCGCGCTGATCGCAGCGAATCTGGCCGGTCGCGAGATCAATTCTGTGCTCGACCTCGGCTGTGGAGCCGGCCGTCACACCAAGGTGCTATTCGAACGGTGGTGGACGGTGGGCCTGGATCTCTCGATGGCGCTCCTCAAGCTCGCGCGAAAAGAATTACCCAACGCTCCGTACGTCCGGGCCGACATGAGGGAACTGCCATTCGGCGACGAGAGCTTCGATCTGGTCGTGAATCTCTTCACGAGCTTTGGCTATTTCGAGGACGACGCCGAGCATGCCCGAGTTCTTGCGCGCGTGTGCGCCGTGACCCGGCGCGGTGGAACGTTCGTCATCGATTTTCTGAACGCGGGGCAGGTGCGCCGAGAGCTTGTTCCCTACGACGAGCGCGTGGAAAACGGCATCACCATCGAGCAGACCCGAACGATCAGCCAGGACGATAGGTTCGTCGAAAAGAGGATAAGGCTTCGGGGGCGGGGCAAGGAATACATCGAGCGCGTGCGTTTGCTGTCGGAAGCGGACCTCGAGCGCATGCTCGGCACGGCTGGGTTCGAAGTGTCGAAGCGCTTTGGAGACTACAGCGGCACCCGCTGGTCCGAGGACGCGCCCCGCACGATACTTTTCGCAAGCCGCCGATGAATCCTCGAATCGTAACTCAACCGCTCGCGGGGAACCCGCTCGCCGCCGCCGTGATTGCGGGCAATCCACCGCCAGGCTGGTACGAGCCTGTCCCAACCGATGCCGCGTCGTGGCGGGAGCGTCTCAAGTCGGTTCGATCCGACTTTCCGGATAACTGGCTGGCGAAGCTGGCGCCCGCATTCGAGGCGACGGGAAAGGCGAAGGAAAGACTCGAAGCGTCGGGTGGCGGACGTGGAGTCGTCGTGACGACGGGGCAGCAGCCTGGTCTCTTCGGCGGGCCGATATACACGCTGTCAAAAGCTCTGAGCGCGCTCGCCGTCGCTGACGCCCTTCAGGAAGTCACGGGAACTCCGGTCGCGCCCGTGTTCTGGGCGGCCACGGACGACACCGACTTCAAGGAGGCGAGCAGCACCGTCGTCTCGATTCCGGGAGGCGCTCAGCTGCTGCGGATCGACCACACCCAACCGCTCGGCCGCGCAATGGCATCGATGCCCTTGGGTGACGTGTCCGCGCAGCTGGAAGCGCTGACGCGAGCGGCGGGATCGACGATTGACCGTACACCAATCGAGCTGCTCGAGAAATTCTACACGTCGGGGCAGACAATCGGATCGGCTTATGTCTCCTTCCTCCGCGCGCTGCTTGCACCGCTCGGCATCGCTGTGATCGATGCATCGCACCCCACCACGCGCGCCGCTGCAAAGCCGGTGCTGAGCGCAGCTCTCGAGAAGGCTGGCGACATCGCCGCGAGAATTTCTGAGCGCAATCGAGAAATCGAAGGGGCGGGGTTTACCGCCCAGGTTCAGGATGTGCCCGGTCTATCGCTCGTCTTCAACTCGGCGTCGGGTGGACGCAAACGAATTCCGATCAAGGCGGCGAACAAACAAGCCGCGTCCGAAGAGATGGGTCCGAACGTGTTGCTGCGACCGGTCGTTGAGCGCGCGATTCTGCCCACGGCGACCTACATAGGTGGCCCGGCGGAGATCGCATACTTCGCGCAGATCGCCCCAATAGCCGACGCCTTGGGCGTTCCAAGGCCAACGATAACTCCGCGATGGTCGTGCACGATCATCGAGCCGCACGTCGGGACAATTCTCGAGAAGCTCCATTTGCGTCCCGAAGATTTCGCCGACCCACACGAGGTGGAGACGCGAGTGGCGCGAGCGCATCTGCCCGAGCGCGTGCTCGACGAGCTGAATGCCACGCGCGCGCTACTCGACAAACAACTCGACGAGCTGAGCGAGGCGGTCGCTGAAGAACGCGCACCGGTGAGTCCGGCCGTGACTGGAGGATTGCGTGCGAACATGATGCGGCGCCTCGAGCGGTTCGAGCGTAGGCTCGTCGCTGCCGCCAAGAAACAGCACGCCGACATCATGCAGGAGATCGCTACGGCGCGCGGGTCGCTCTATCCTATCGGAAAGCCGCAGGAGCGAGGCCTCAATTTCGTGCCACTTCTTGCGCGGTATGGGACGGCACTTCGCGACGAAATGCTCGGTGAAGCGCGTGAGCACGCAAGACGGCTTGTCGGAACGCAGGTCCGATCCCGACCGCTCCAGGAAGCCGTTCCGGCGCGAGGGCGATCGTGACCGACGGGGAAGACCAGGAGGAAGAGGATCGATCGCTCCCGCCGTTCCTCCCGCCCGAAGCTGATGAAGTAGCCGCGGCCGCTACGCCGATCGAACGACGGGCGACGCCACGCACGCCCGCTCAGGCGTTCGATCGGTCGAGAGGCGCGGCTTTTCTCGTCGGGTCCGGAATTCTTCTGAGTCGGTTGGCGGGACTCATCCGGCAAACGATGATGGCGCGCTACCTCGGGGCAGGTCTCGCCGCTGACGCGTTCAACGCGGCGTTCCGCATTCCAAACCTGCTGCAGAATCTGTTCGGAGAAGGCGTGCTCTCGGCCTCATTCATTCCCGAGTATGCGGGACTCCTGGGAAAGGATGACGAGAAGGAAGCGACTCGCCTCGCCGGCGCAGTGGCCGGAATGCTGGCCGTCGTGTCAGCGGTCATCGTGCTACTCGGAGTGCTCACGGCGCCGTGGCTTGTCGCGATCATCGCCAACGGCTTCACCGGTGAGAAGCGAGACCTGACGGTGCGGCTCACCAGAATCCTGTTTCCTGGTGCCGGACTTCTGGTGTTCTCCGCGTGGTGCCTCGGAATCCTCAACAGTCACCGCCGCTTCTTCATGTCGTACACCGCGCCCGTGATCTGGAATCTGGCGATGGTGTCCACGCTCGTCTTCTTCCATAAGGGGCACAGCGAGGTTCAGCTCGCGATCTATCTCGCCTACGGCTCCGTCGTGGGGAGCGCGCTCCAGTTCCTGATTCAACTTCCCCAGGTCTTGTCTCTCGCGCCGGGCGTGAGACCGCGACTGACTGCGGCCGCGGACAGCGTTCGAATCGTATTTCGGAATTTCGTTCCCGCCTTCGTGGGGAGGGGCGTCGTTCAGATCAGTGCCTACGTTGATGCGTGGCTCGCCAGTTATCTCGGCAATGGAGCCGTCTCGTCATTCACGTATGCGCAGGCGATATACGTCCTGCCGATCAGCCTTTTCGGAATGGCGATATCGGCGGCCGAGCTACCGACAATGTCGCGCGCGCGGGGAACCACGGCGGAGATCGGCGCATACCTGCGTGGGCGGCTCAGCGATGGACTCGACCGGATTGCGTACTTCATCGTTCCAAGCGCGATTGCCTTCCTCGCTCTGGGCGACCTCATCGTCCTGCTGGTGTTCCAGAGCGGGAAATTTCAGCGCGGCAACACCATTTGGGTCTGGCAGATTCTGATCGGCTCGACCGTCGGACTACTCGCGTCGACTATGGGCCGTCTGTATTCGTCCACGTTCTACGCGATGCGCGATACGAGAACCCCGCTGCGCTACGCGGTCGTCCGCGTGATCCTGACGACGGGACTGGGATATTTCTTCGCGCTCGTACTGCCTGGCCTGCTCGGTCTCGACCGCAAGATTGGCGCGGCGGGCCTCACAGCGTCGGCGGGGCTCGCGGGGTGGGTGGAGTTCTACCTGCTACGCCGCGAGATGGACAAGAGAATCGGCCGCACCCGCCTGGTGCCGGCTCGGATGGCGCGCCTGTGGGGAGCAGCGCTCACGGCGGCAGCAATTCCGTGGGCGTACAAGCTGATAGCGGACCGCGGCTCCCTCATTCTTTCCACGCACGACACCGTCGTCAAATCGAAACTCATGGCTCTGGCTCTGCTCTGCGTTTACGGACTTACGTACCTCGGCATCACTGCCGCATTTGGGATTCCGGAGGCGAAAAACGTCTTCGACCGCGGGAGACGACTATTCAAGCTGGCGCTTCGTCCGAAGTGAACCAGGCTTTACGCGGGTGGTATAATTACACATGCTGCCCGTGCCCGATGCCGTTGCGACAAAACTTCCACACCTCCCTGAAGGACCCGGGGTCTACCTCTGGAAGGGCAGGGATGGGGCTACTCTCTACGTAGGCAAGGCCAAGCGCCTGCGCTCTCGCGTGCGCAGCTATTTCGCCAACGACCAGCTCGAGAATCCCAAAACGCGGCATCTGGTCGGCCTCATCGCAGACCTCGAGACGATCGTCGTCCCTACCGAAGCGCACGCGCTCATCCTCGAAGCGAACCTGATCAAGGAGTACCGCCCGCGTTTCAACATCGCACTGCGGGACGACAAGTCGTATCCGTACATCAAGGTGACGGTACAGGAGCCATTCCCGAGAGTGTTCGTGACTCGCCGTCTCGAGGATGACGGAGCGAGCTACTTCGGCCCCTATACCGATGTGGGCGCGATGCGCCGCTCGCTCAACGTTGTGAAGAGAATCTTCACGGTGCGAAGCTGCAACTACGACATGCCTGCCCAGATGCCGGAGCGGCCCTGTCTCGACTACTACATCAAGCGCTGCAAGGCGCCCTGCATATTGGCGCAATCGCAGGAGAACTACCGCACGATGATCGACGAAGTCGTGCTCTTCCTGTCGGGGCGTCCGGAGGAAGTCGTGCGCCGCGTGAAGGAGCGGATGGATCTCGCGTCCGAGCAACTCGACTTCGAGCGCGCCGCGGAACTGCGCGACGCCCTCCACCACCTGGAGCAAATGGAAGAGCCTACCGTCGTGCTCGAGGTGGAAGGCGGTGATCGTGACGTGATCGGTTACGCCCGCGACGGCGACGATGCCTGTGTCACAGTGCTGCGCATCAGGGGCGGAAAGCTATTGTCGAGAGAGCAGCGCTTTCTGACGAATATCGAGGGGGAAGACGATGCCGACGTCATGCCTATCTTTCTCGCCGGCAGCTACGTCGGGATGCAGGAGAGAGCGCGACAGCTGTTGCTCCCGTTCGACTTCCCGGATCGCGAGCTGATCGAGCAGGCGCTGCCGGATAGCAGGATTCTGATTCCCCAGCGCGGGCCAAGGCGCGATCTCATTGCCTTGGCCGAGCAGAATGCGCGTCACCTGCTCGAGGAGCTCAAGCTCTCATCGATGGAGGCTGACGAGCGCGCCGGGGATCCGGTCTATGAGCTGGGCAGGGAGCTGGGACTCCAGCGTCTGCCGCGGTCGCTCGTTTGCTTCGACATTTCGACCACCCAGGGCACCGATACAGTGGGATCCTGCGTCTGGTTCGAGAACGGGCGGGCGAAGAGGGGCGAGTACCGAAAGTTCAAGGTGAAGACCGTGGAGGGCACGGACGACTTTGCGTCGATCCAGGAGGTCGTTCGCCGGTACTTCGAGCGACGCTTGAAAGACGAAAAGCCGCTCCCCGACCTGATCGTCATCGACGGAGGCAAGGGTCAGCTCTCTGCCGCCCACGCCGCGCTCGTGGAGCTCGGGCTAACCGATCGTCCGTTGATCAGCCTCGCCAAGCGGGACGAGGAAGTGTTCATCTGGGGCCGGGAAGAGCCTCTCAGGCTCTCGAGACGCTCGCCCGGGCTTAGGCTGCTGCAGCAGGCGCGAGACGAAGCCCACCGCTTCGCCGTCACCTACAACCGGAAGCGCCGGTCGATGCGGACCGTGACGTCCGAGCTTCTCAAGGTGCCGGGGATCGGGCCGGTAAAGCGGCGCCAGCTGCTCAAGGAATTCGGGAGCGTGCAGGGAGTCCGGGACGCGAGCGAGGAGGCAATCGCCAGCTTGCCCGGGTTCAACGCGGAGCGCGCGCGGAAGCTCCTGGAGTCGCTTGCGGCAACCGCCCCGGTGTAACGGAAACGCCACGCCTTAAGCGTGAATTTCAGAGAGCTAAAGTTCGGTAATTCCTTGACTTCGCTCTCTATAGCTCTAAATTACTTGAGCTATGGTAAAGGTCTCCCGAGTTGAACTAAAGAGCATCGCCGACGAGCTCGGAATCCAGCCGGGGACGGAGCTGCTCACGGTGAATGGGAGACCGCTCGCGGACTTCCTCGACTGGGAATTTCTAACGGCCGACGAGGAGCTCGTGATCGAGGCCCGTCAGCCCGACGGTGAAGAGGTCATCTACGAGCTCGAGCGCCTCGACGGCGAGCCCCTCGGGATCTCGCTCCAGCCGCCGTCGGTGCGACGCTGCGCCAACAAGTGCGAGTTCTGCTTCATCGAAGGGCTGCCGCCCGGACTGAGGAAGCCCCTCTATATCCGGGACGACGACTACCGGCTCTCCTTCGCCTACGGAAATTTCGCGACTCTTTCCAACGTGAAGGAGCGCGACATCGAGCGCATCCTGGAATATCGGCTTTCTCCACTTTACGTCTCGGTCCACGCGACGAACCACGAGGCGCGGAAGGTTCTGCTCAACAATCAGCGCGTCCCAGACATCAAAGCCCAGCTTTCGCGCCTGACGGCCGGTGGAATCCAGTTTCACGCCCAGATGGTGGTAGTTCCGGGGCTGAACGACGAAGCTGTGCTCGAAGAATCACTCACTGACCTCTGGAATATGGGCGAAGCCGTGTTGTCGGCTGCTGTAGTCCCGGTGGGACTCACCCAGTTCTCGCATCTCTACACAGGGAAGAAGATGGACCGTGACACAGCACGCACGATTCTCGTTCAGGTGGAGCACTGGGGCGAGCGCGCGAAGCGAGAGCGTGGTGAGACCTGGGTGTTCGGGTCCGACGAGCTCTACATGCTCGCCGAGCGCGAGCTGCCTGGCCCCGAGCACTACGGAGAATTTGCCCAGATCGAGAATGGCGTCGGGTCCGTGACCTCGCTCCGCATGCGAGTCGCCGGCGGCCTGGATCGCGTTGCCCGTCGCGATGGCCAGCGCATTGGCGTGGTCACCGGGTTGGCGATGGCGCCACTCATGGAGCCGCTGCTGGACCGGCTGCGCGAAGTGAGCGGGGCCGATTTCGAGCTCATCATCGCGGAGAATTCGCTGTTTGGTCCGACGATAACAACGGCCGGTCTCCTCGTTGGGAAGGACATCATGGCAGCGCTGAGCGATCGCCACGATCTCGACATTGCGTTGATTCCCGCCGAGACGATCAACGACGACGGAGTCTTCCTCGACGATTTCACTCTCGAGGCCGTGCGTGAGTCGTTGCCGATGCCGATCTTCCCGTCCTATGACTTCATCGATGTGCTGGAGTCCGAGTCGAGTGGGGTGCTCGCGTGAACCTTCCAGTCATCGCACTTGTTGGGCGTCCAAACGTCGGCAAGTCGGCGCTCTTCAACCGGATCGTCGGTGAGAACAGCGCTATCGTGAGTGACGAACCGGGGACTACCCGTGATCGCCACTTCGCGCGCGCGGAGTGGAACGGCCGACAGTTCTGGCTGGTCGACACCGGCGGGCTGACCGACGACCCGCACATTCCGATGGACCTGGAGATCAAGCGTCAGGTGCTCCAGGCGATCGAGGAATCCGATCTTCTGATGCTTGTTGTCGACGCGAAGATCGGGCTGCATCCGAGCGACTCGCGAGTGGTCGACCTGCTGCGCGACGCACGGAAACCGTGGGTGCTGGTTGCCAACAAGGTCGATGATCCCGCCACTACGGATTTCTACGAGTTCTACGAGCTAGGCGCCGGGGATCCGGTTCCCGTCTCGGCCATCAACGGCAAGAATTCCGGCGACATGCTCGACGTGTTGGTGGAGAAGATCCCAACCGCCGCCGAAGAAGTGCCCGACGCATTGCGCGTGGCGGTAGTGGGCCGCCCCAACGTCGGCAAGTCGTCCATCATCAACCGACTTCTCGGCGAGGAACGGCTGGTCGTCGCCGACACGGCTGGAACTACCCGCGACGCGATTGATACGCCCATGATGTTTCACGGGCGCGAGCTGATCTTCGTCGACACCGCGGGACTCCGTCGCCAGTCGAAGGTGGAGGATGGCATCGAATTCTATTCCTCACTCCGAACGCGGCGCGCGATCGAGCGCTCCGACATCTGCGTCCTCGTGCTGGATGCCGCGGAGGGCCTGCACAACCAGGATCTGAAGATCGCGCATCTTGCCTGGGAGAGCGGACGCGGCCTGATCGTCGTGGTGAACAAGTGGGATCTGAAGGAGAAGGAGAACAACACCGCGGCCAAGTTCGAGAAGGAATCGCAGGAGAAGGCGCCGTTCCTCAAGTTCGTTCCATTCGTGTTCACATCCGCGCTCAGCGGACAGCGCGTGACCAAGATTCTCGAGCTGCTGCTGGAGGTAGACGCAGAGCGGCATAAGCGGATCAGCACCTCGCAGGTCAATACCACGCTCACGGCGATCGTAGGAAGACGGCAACCGCCCCAGGCGGCCGGTCGCGAGATCAAGTTGAACTACGCAACGCAGGTGGAGACGGCACCGCCAGTGATCGCGGTGTTCGGCAACAATCCCGACCTCGTGCAGGAGCACTACGTGCGATACCTGCATAACGAATTCCGCGAGGCGTGGGGATTTCGCGGCAATCCGCTGCGTATCATCATGCGACGGAAGAGCGCGTAGATGGCACCGTTTGTCGGCCTGATCATTTCCTATCTGGCCGGCTCGATTCCATCGGCATACATCGCCGGCAGGCTGCGCGGCGTCGACCTGCGGAAGCACGGCTCCGGGAATCTCGGAGCAACGAACGTAGTGCGCGTGCTGGGCGTGAAGACCGGAGCTGTCGTATTCATCGCCGATCTCTTGAAGGGTTTTCTCCCGGTTTATTTCCTGCCGATGTACACGGAGACGCTGAGGCCCGGGATGTGGGCTCTCGTCTTCGGCGCCGCGGCAATACTCGGTCACGTCAAGCCGATCTTCCTGCTCGGAAGGGGTGGAGGGAAGGGAGTCGCCACCGCGACCGGCGTGTTCCTGGCGCTGGCGTTCATTCCGATGCTGGCCGCTGAAGTAGTGTGGATCGTCACGTTCTACTTCACGCGCTACGTCAGCCTGGCTTCTCTTCTCGGGGCAGCCGTGCTGCCGATTGCCATTCTTGCGTGGTACCGTCATCCGCAGTCACCTGTGTTCATCGCGAGTGTGATCATCGCGGCGTTCGTGTTCTGGACGCACCGCGCCAATATCGGCCGGCTTCGCCGGGGACAAGAGCATCGGTTCGTGAAAAAGGAAATGGCAGGCTGATGCGCTGCGCGGTGGTCGGAGCCGGCGCGTGGGGCACCGCGCTGGCGGATCTTCTGGCGCGCAATGGGCACGACGTGAGGCTCTGGGCCTACGAACCCGACGTCGTGGAATCGATCAACAAGAAGCGTGAGAACGTGCGATTTCTGCAAGGTCACGGGCTCTCACCATCGGTTGAAGCGATGGGCGACATACTGCGCGCGGTAGAGGGCGCCGAGCTCGTCACGCTCGCGACCCCCTCACACGTGCTGCGCCGAATCGTAAAGTCCGCGGCGGCGTCGCTGCCGCGGTCCGCGACACTGGTTGTAGCCACCAAGGGAATCGAGAAGGGGACACTTTGTCTGATGACCGAGGTGGCGGAGCAGGAGGTTCCCGGCGCGACGGTGGTCGCGATTTCGGGGCCGAGCTTCGCCGCCGAAGTCGTAAAATGCCAGCCTACGGCGGTGGTTGTCGCGTCAATGCGGCCCGATGCTGCCGGTATCGCGCAACGGGCCTTCAGCTCGGCGTACTTTCGTGCCTACACGCACACGGACGTGATCGGAGTCGAGCTCGGTGGCGCGCTCAAGAACGTCATGGCAGTGGCGACCGGAATCGCCGAAGGTCTTGGTCTCGGCTTCAATGCACGGGCAGCACTGGTGACGCGAGGTCTCGCGGAGATGACGAGACTGGGCGCCGCGCTTGGAGCGCAGCAAAGCACGTTCGCGGGGTTGGCGGGGCTCGGTGATCTCGTGCTCACGTGCACCGGCTCACTAAGCCGCAATCGGACTGTGGGCGTCGAGCTGGGGAAGGGGAGGAAGCTGGAAGAAATTCTAAGGGACAGAGAAACGGTCGCGGAAGGGGTCCTCACCGCGCAAAGCGCGCGCGAGCTGGCCGCGCGAGAGGGAGTCGAGATGCCAATTGTCGATACCGTGAATCGCGTACTTTTCGAGGGTCAACCGGCACGCAGCGCCATCGCCGCTCTCATGACGAGAGAGCTCCGAGCGGAGGTAGATCGATGAAGCCGAAAGAACCGGTGCAGGAATTTTTCTCCATCGGCGACGTGTGCACGCTGACGGATCTCAAGCCGCACGTGCTGCGCTACTGGGAGAGCCAGTTCAAGTTTCTTCATCCCGCCAAGAACCGGTCTGGAAATCGCGTTTACCAGCGGCGCGAGATCGAGCTGGTCATGCTGGTCAAGCAGCTGCTTTACACCGA
>DHJM01000012.1:1070-24275 GCA_002404335.1 Gemmatimonadales bacterium UBA4720 | reverse complement strand
GAGCTTCGCTCGGTAGCGAGCGCGGCGCTGGATTCTCAGGCCGTTGCGTCCATGGAGAGCGAGCTGCGCTCTCTCCTGGCGTTGCTCGATGGAAACCCAGCATAGAAGGGGGCAAAAAGTTGATCGAGCCGCTCGTCGTCATCGTGCCCGCGTACAACTCGGAGCCGACCCTCGCGAAGGTCGTAAAGGATGTGCGCCGCAACCTGCCTGGCGCCCTGATAATCGGCGTCGATGATGGCTCGACCGATGGCTCGCGGCAGCTGCTCAGAGCCGTGACGGACGAAACGATCGAGTTCGACAAGAACCGTGGCAAAGGGGCCGCCCTGCGCGCGGGCTTCGATATGGCTCTCAAGAGGGGTGCGGCCGCGGTGCTCACCATCGATTCGGATGGCCAGCATGATGCCGCCTTCGCTCCCGCGATCGTCGGCGCTCTCGATCGAGCGGACATCGTGATCGGGACGCGTGATCTCTCCGGCAAGGCGGTCCCGAAGCATCGGCGGATCGCCAACATGATCTCGTCAGCCGCCACACGCGCGGTGTCCGGCGGAAAGGTGCGCGACAGCCAGTCCGGTTATCGCGCGATGAAGGCGCAGGTCCTGCGCAAAGTCGACGCCGTAGGCGACCGCTACGAGTTCGAGACGGATTTCATCATCCGCGCCGCCCGTGCCGGATTCACGACGGTCAACGTGCCGATCTCGACCATTTACGGGTCGCCCAGCTATTTCCGCGAGTTTCGCGATGCGTGGCTCGTGATCAAGGTGTTGTGGCGGCATCGCGCCGGGATTTGGAAGCGTTGAGACTGCTCTGCACCAATGACGATGGCATCCTCGCCCACGGCTTGGCGTGTCTGATCGAGGCAGCCGAGCCGCTGGGAGAGATCACAGTCGTTGCTCCGGATCGCGAGCAAAGCGCAACGAGCCATTCTCTCACGCTTCACCATCCGGTACGGCCGATCGAGCGCGGCGAGCGAAGGTTTCAGGTTGACGGCACGCCGACCGACTGCGTAATGCTGGCTGTCGAAGCGCTAATGCCGGAGCGACCTGATTTCGTTCTGAGCGGCATCAATCACGGCCAGAACATGGGTGAGGACGTCCTCTATTCGGGAACAGTGGCCGCCGCAATGGAGGGACTGTCGCTCGGCATCCCATCGGTCGCGATCTCATTCGCCGGCGGCGATCTCAGAGCGGATGTGAGCATGCTGAGCGATCAGATCGACCCGTTGCGGAACTTGCTCAAGCACGTCTTCTCGTTGCGACCGTTTCCGGAGCACACGCTGCTCAACATCAACATCCCTCCGTTGCGCGGTGACGACATTTTGGGAGTTCGTCTCACCAGGCTCGGGAGGAGGGTCTACTCGGATTCGCTCACGCCGATGCAGGATCCATGGGGTCGCCAGATTTACTGGATCGGTGGCGGATCCATCGCATGGTCGGGAGAAGAGACATCGGATTTTCGCGCGATACAGGAAGGCTACATATCCGTAACACCCTTACACCTCGACCTGACTCATCACGCGATGCTCGCTTCGGCGGAGACGTGGTGGCCGCGGCCCTAGAGCACGAGCAACGCGGTCCGCGGCGGCGACTCGTCGAGCTGCTGCATGAGCAGGGCATCAAGGACCTCGCCGTCCTGAACGCGATTGATAAAGTGCCTCGCCACCTCTTCGTTCCCACGGGCGTTCGCCACCGGGCCTACGAAGACTCGGCGCTTCCTATCGGGAATGGGCAGACGATTTCCCAGCCATCGATTCACGCGCGCTATCTCGAGCTCCTGAAGCTCAAAGGGAATGAGAAAGTGCTCGAGATTGGTACGGGATCTGGTTACCAGACGGCGTTGCTCTCAGTCCTGGCGTCACAGGTATTTTCCATAGAACGGATTCCGGCTCTGCTCGACACCGCGCGTGAGACGATTCGGCAGACCGGATTTCGCAATATCTCTTTTCTGCTGGGCGACGGCACCCTGGGATGGAGGCAGTACGCGCCGTACGACGCGATCCTCGTCGGCGCCGGCGCGCCCGAGGTTCCGTCGACGTACCAGGAGCAGGTGACTGAGGGAGGACGTATTCTTATTCCGCTTGGCGATCGCGAAGAACAGACCTTGTACATGTTCACCCGTCGCGGTGACAAGCTCGAGCAGCAAGAAATCGCTCCGGTGCGCTTTGTGCCGCTCGTGGGCAAATACAGCTGGGAGGGTTTGTAGTGGCACCGTCGCCTCATCGTCCATTCGTTCCGCATCGCACCCCGAAAGCAGCGAGACAGGCCACGGGCTCGTCCGAGTTTCGCTTGGCACGGCCGTTCGTGCCGGGGGCGGAGCACTCGGGTATTGAAACCATCCAGGGTGAGGCCACAACCGCAGCGCGAGTGGAATCGGCCGCGCGACTCCAGCCGATCCAGGACTTTCTCGATCTTTCAGCGCGGAACGCACCGCCGGTCGCCCCAGATTCGAACGGCGACGATTTCTCTTCCGATATCGATGATGGTGCGGACCAGCTCCCGCCGTTGGAGCATTTTCTCGATCCTCTGCCTCGAGTAGGGGACCCCGCGCCACCATCAGGCTCGCTAGCGTCGGAGTGGGCCAATGCCGACTGGCAACAATACGATTGGCGATCGGTGGCGGCGTTGGGCGAAAGCGGTGAGTCTGCCGCGTCGAATGCGTGGGCCACGACCGATTGGGATGGCACCGGACCGCGCGCCGCGCGCGCGGCAATGGATGCACGCCCAACCGCAGCGCAGGCGATTGCGAGCGCACTCGATCAAATTGCGCAACGGATCAGGGACGGCGACCTGGCGGTTCCTATTCCGGGATCAGAGACCGACCCGGCAACAATCGCGGCCACGCTGACCGCCCTGTTGGGAATCCGGACGTAGATCCTGAATGGAGAGCATACATCTCGAAGTCCGGGGACGTGTGCAGGGAGTCGGGTTTCGCTGGTACGTGATGGAAATGGCGAGAGAGCTTGGACTAGCCGGCTGGGTGAGAAACAAGCCGGACGGGATCGTCGAGATCGCCGCCGCGGGTAAGCCAGAAGTTCTGGCAAAGCTCGAGGCGGCCGTGAGCGCGGGACCCCCCGGGGCGCGAGTCGAAGAGGTGCGCAAGCTAGGCGCAGTGGCCGCCGACTCGCTCGAGGTTCCTTTCGGAATCGTTCGCTAGGACGCTCGGCGCGAACCGCTCGCTTGAACTCTCCTCAGGAACACTTCTAGAACCTCCCTCTGAAGTGTAGATTCACCCCGTGAAATCGCCGTCTGCCTCGGCCTCGGCGATAACCCGGATCATTATCCTTGCCCCCGTAGCTCAGGTGGATAGAGCAGCGGTTTCCTAAACCGTTGGCCGGGTGTTCGAGTCACCCCGGGGGCACTTTACAGCAACGGGCACCCACTTCAGGTCACCATAAAAGCGAATGACGACACCGAATATTCCGGCACGCAAGCGATCCGGCGCGGACGAAGAGACGATGACCGAGTGGCTGATGATCCATCAGCGGGAGGTCGCATGGGCCGTAGTGGCGATTGCGATCATCGTTGGTGGTTTCTGGTACTACGAGCGCTCGCAAGCCATCAAGGCTCAGCGGGCTGAGGCGGCATACTTTCAGGCTCGGCAGTCGGCAGCGGCGGGGAACCTACCTTTGGCGGTCTCTGACCTCCAGAAGGTCGTCAGCCGGTACGAAGGAACGAGTGCCGGGACCCAGGCGGCCCTCACGCTGGCGCAGACCTTCTACGATCAGAAGAAGTTCAAGGAGGGGGTGGACGTCCTGAAGGCGGCGGAGGCAAAGGCTCCTGCTGACTTCAAGGCGTCAGTTCACATTCTCGAGGCGGCTGGATACGAGGAGCTCAAGAACCTGGTCGCGGCAGCTGAGCAGTACAAGCTGGCGGCACAGGTGACACGGTTTCCGGTCGACAAGTCCGAATACCTGGCCTCGGCCGCTCGCGACTATATGGCAGCCGGAAAGACGGAAGAAGCCAAGGCGATCTGGACCGACTTGGTCAAGGACGAGACGGCACCGACGGCCGCTGAGGCGCGCGTAAGACTTGGCGAGCTCGAGGCGAAGCCGGTAAAGATCTAGTCCAGAACCCGGATGCTCAAAGGGCCGCGGAATGCCGCGGCCTTTTTTGTGCGCCGGAACCGAGCAGGGATTACACGCAAATACCACCATTCAACAGCCTCAATCCTGTCACTGTGGATATATGCGTATAAGATAGATTATGTAAACTACATCACCCCTTTAATTGTGGAGAAGTTGATACTGTCCACTCCTCCACTGCTCAAGACCAAGCCGATTAGAGGGTTAGAGCCTCCACCCGAGAAAGCACTTCAGCCGAACTGTAGCGAACAGTAGCTCGACCGTGCCGCGACAGTCTGTCAGTCGATGTCGCGAATCCGACCCTCAAAAACGATCCGACCTTCGCCGCGGAGCGATGGCAGCCAGGAGGCTCCAGCCCGCCTGATACTCACGGTCAATGGGAGCGAGGATCGAGTCCAGAGGGTGGTTTCCCCCCCCGAATCGCCCCAGTCGGAAAGCATGATTGCCGTGGCGACAGCACCCGTGCCGCACGCCAGCGTCTCCCCCTCAACACCTCGCTCGAAGGTCCGGTAAGTGAACTCGCCGTCAGCCCTCCTGGAGACGAAGTTCACGTTGGCTCCATCGATGAGGGAGCGATGATGCCGAAGCTCGGAACCTCGCCCCATGACGTCAGCCGACTCGACATCCGGGATCTCAACCACTACATGAGGTACCCCGACCCTCGCGTAGCCGAGTCGTCGCTCACCTGGTTTGAGACCGAGCTCTTTGGCGTCTGACCGGACGTCCGTGACCGGTTCCAGGTCGACCTCGGGCAGGTTGTCGCGGATCCTTGCCCGGAGTGATCCGGCCGCTGTGTGAAGGAGGAATCCGCCGGCCTGTGCCAGCCCCAGCTCCACGGCGAGACGCGTGCTACAGAGGCTCGCGTTTCCGCAGAGGGCCGCCTCGGAACCGTCGCTGTTATAGTAGCGCATCAGGACGTCACTCTCCCCTGACCTCTCGAGAAAGACGACTCCGTCGGCCCCGACGCCGGTGCCGCGGGCCGCAAGTGACCTGATCGCTTGCTCGTTCTCGAGGCGCGCCGCGGCGCTCCCCGTCGAGTCGAAAACGACGAAGTCGTTTCCCGATCCTGTCATCTTGTAGAAGTGCTGGCCCTCTGGGCGAGCCACCATTAGATCCTCCCGGTCAGGCTCCACCAGCGCAGACGCCAGACCATCCAGATCGCTTCGCGCACGATCTTCTTCGACATCTTGCTCACGCCCTCAGCGCGATCCACGAATATGATCGGGATCTCGACCAGGCTGAAGCCGCGCTTCCAGACGCGATAAGACATCTCGATCTGAAACGCGTAACCATTCGATTTGACGGAGTTTAGATCAATCGATTCAAGTACATTCCGGCGGAAGCACTTGAAGCCACCGGTGGTATCGAAGATCGGCAGGCCGGTCACGGCCCGCGCGTAGATGTTCGCGCCGTAGCTGAGAAACAGCCTGCTCATCGGCCAGTTTACGACGTTGACGTGGCCATCCTGATACCGTGATCCCAGCACGACGTCCGACTCCTTGATCGCTGCGAGGAACTCGGGCAGCCGTTCCGGATTGTGGGAGAAGTCGGCATCCATCTCGAATACGAGATCATACTTTCGCTCCAGCGCCCAGCGAAAACCGGCGATGTAGGCGGTTCCGAGCCCAAGCTTCTCTGCCCGATGGATCACATGAACCCGGGCGTTGTTGGCGGCAATGCCATCGACGATCGCTCCCGTACCATCTGGCGAGCCATCGTCCACTACCAGGATCTCGAGCGAAGGATCCTGCGCCAGAATCGCCGGGATCAATCGTGCAATGTTGAACCGCTCGTTATACGTCGGGACTATGACTAGCGCGCGGTCAGGCAAGTCGTCTCCGGTCGCGCCAGAGTCCGGCACCCAGCATCAGAAATCCGAGGGCAATCGCCACCCAGGTGATCATTTTCCCTTTCTCATACGTGGGGCTCGTGAAATTGAGCTCGATGCTGCGCGCTCCCGGAGGCAGCTCTACACCTATCATCGTGTAATCCGCCCGCCCGATCCTGGCCGGTTTTCCATCGACGGTCGCGATCCAACCCGGGTAGTAGTTCTCGGAGACGACGAGTGAGGATCCCTGCGGGGCTGGTGCGCTCAAATCGATCTGTACCTTGCCTGGTTCGTAGTGCCGCACGGTGGTCGTGATAGCCAGCGCTGGGGGGAGAGATTGCACCCCCTGCTTGACCGTGACGTTGGCCGAGGTGTCGAACAGAGCGGCGCGTGTGAGCTCGAATCGCGGATTGAGAATCGTCGCGAGCACCTGATCGTCGGGCGCCTTCACCGCGACCGGCGTCACCCATGAATACGGATTTGGCTTGGCAAGGCGAAAGAGGTAGACGGTGTCCCCGGATGCGTTGAGGACCGGCCCATTCATGAGGGTCGTACCCTGAATGAACGGCAGCTCGGGAATGTTGGTCAGCAAGTACTGCGTGTTCGTCAGCTGGAGAACGTTGGGATTGAGGAGCTGGTCGAGGCCGGAGTTCTCTCCAATGAGCACGTCGTATCGTCCGAGCTCATTGCCCGTGATATCCGTGGGCAAGCCGGATTCTGTGCGTCATCAATGCATCGCCACTCAGAAACACGTCTCGCTGCGGGACCTGCCGCATTTGGAACGCGAAAACGCGACCCGGCTGAGGCTCCTTCGCGAGAGCATCGACCGTCGCGTCGCTCGCGTAAATCACCTTTCCAGGCGGCATGAACATCCAGTACATATGCTCCACCGTCCAGAGATCGACTGCGGTGAGGGCGACGAGGGCCAATGCCGCCGCCTTGATCGAGACCTTTCCGCGCGTCAGCGCGAACCAGAGTCCCAACACAAGCAGGATGAAAGCCAGCGACCGCCACGCGCCAAGAATGAGGGCGGAGTGGTTTGCCGCGATCCGGTCGACGAGTCGTTCGTCGGCGAACGATTCGGCGATACTGGAGAGCACGCCGGCTGATGCGAGCAGCGCGATCACCAGCCCCCCGATCGTCCAGCCGATGAGATATTTTCGCGAGACACGAAGCTGGAGAAAGCGCTCGGTACCCGTGGCAACGAGCAAAGCAATCGCGAGCGTTCCGACGAAGAAGATCGTCGCTGGGGCGCGGAAGTACTTGGTGCCGGGAACCAACGCGTACGGAATTCTATAGAACGGGGTCGCGCTACCGAGCGACCAGAGCAAGGTGACGAGGAGCGCGACCGACCAGAACACGATGTGCTTTCGGCGCGGATCACCACGCAGCCCGATGAAAGCGGCGCCGGCTAGAATGAGAACAACGACTCCGATGTAATCGCTGTGAAGGTGAATCAGGTTTGGCCCCGAGTACTTGTCGAGCATTCCTGAGAACTGCGGGAGGTATGCATTCAGCAGCTCGTCCGGCGGCCAGGCGTACGAAGTCGCGGTGGCATAATCACCGAATCCCCCCGCCCGCGGCGACCAGGCCACGTATTCACGGACCGGCAGATATTGTACTGCGCCGATCGCGAGCCCGACGACCACAGAAAGCAGCGCGGCTCCCAGTCGCTTGATTGAGACATCGCGCGGGAGCTTGACCCCATCGAGCGTGGCGAACGCGAGAAAAAGGGAGTACGCTCCCGCTGTGAGAAGGGTGTATTGCAATAGTTGTGGATGGGGACTGAGGACGCAGAGGCCGATGATCAGGGCGAACGCACCCCAGCTCCAGTTCTTCCCTTGCCGGAATCCGAGGTAGAGCATCCAGAGCGCTAATGGAAAGAGCGCGCTCACGAACAGCTTCCCGTCGTGGCCAGGCGAGACGTACGATGCGATCTGTCCGCTCATCATGTAGGCGATTCCGCCGACGAGCGCGCCGTAGAAGCTGTAGCCGAGCGCGCGAAGGAATCCGTACGTGAAAAGGCCGCAGAGGAAAATATGAATGATGAAGCCCCACGTCATCGCGATGTCCGTGGGCATGATCATACGCAGGAGGAAAGTCGGATAGAAAATGTCACCGTGCATGGCGGCGACGTACGGCATGCCGCCCAAGAGATACGGATTCCAGAGCGGGAAATGCCCCGTCGTCTTTAGCGTAGTCGCGGCGAACTCCCGGAAGGCGTACCCGGCCTTGTACTGATCGCTGTTTTGATTCAGGAGGAACTTGCCAACGAGCGCCGGATATCCCAGCGAGAGCGTGGCCAACGCGTAAACGATCGCTGCCCAACCAAATGCGAAGCGCGGCGCCGGTGGCGCCGCGGGTAGTCCAGCGGGACTCGAAGATTGCCGGGGCGGAGACTTCTCTCGTGGCTTAGCCATGATCGTTCACGTTGGTGAAGACGTTCGGTTTGGGCCCGCGGCAATATACAATCCGCTCGGCACCAACTCGACGATTGTCAGCCACAGGCGTGCTGCGATTGCTACGAGCGCCGCATCGGCTTCGTTGGCAAGTCCAAGCTGCACCATGAACGCGGCGAGCGTGAACTCTCTTACACCCAGCCCGGCGGGCGCGATCGGCGAGATGAAACCCAGGATGTACGCGGCGGTGTAAACTGCGATGTACGAGGACATTTCGCCAGGCGCGGCTCCGAGCAGGCCGCGCACGAAAAGCTCAAACGCGATCCCGTAGAACAGCCACGAGAGAGCGCTCGCGACAGCCGCGGTCCAAATGCTCCTCGCCGGAACCGAAGGAGGCGCGATTTCCCGGCCAATCAGATTGCCCAGCCAGATCGCGAGCGGAGGAAGAAAGCGCGGCGCGCTGAGCAGCAGACCTGCCAGCAGGAGAACGGCGAGTCCTACTAACAGCGGTTGGCCGAGAAGCTTCGCGCCGGTGATCATCACGATGGCGGTGCCGGTGGCGAGACTCACCGTTTGCATGACCACCGACGAGCCAGCCGCGGCAATCGCCGACAGACCCCGCTTCCGCGCCATCACGCCCATCGCCGTGAGCGACCACACATTTCCCGGGACGTACTTTCCGAGGTTGGAGAGGAACCAGATCCGAGCGGCGTCGATGAACGGAACGTGGGAATCCCAGGCTTCCAGTATGCGACGCCAGCCTTCGATGAGAAGCGCGTATGTGACGAGGATCAGCGCCGTGGCCGCGGCGATCCATTCCCACCCGAACTGGATGTGGGTGAGTCTCGATTCAACCTTGTTCCACTGGGTCGCCAGCGAACGCGCCGCGAAGAACAGCACCGCCGCGGCGAAGATCCACTGCGCGACCTTGAATAGGTTACGACGCGTTAGCGCCAAGAACCCGTCGGTATATCTCTGCGTAGCGGCGCGCGGCTGACTCCGGCGCAAAGGCAGAGAGTGCATAGAGGCGCCCTGCCCTGCCCAGCTGACTTCCGCGGCCATCGCGGGCGAGCAAATTGTCGAGCGCGCTGGCGAGGGCAGCTCTGTCACCGGGCTTGACCAGCAGCCCTGTCTTCTCGTGCTGGATCACGTCGCGAAGTCCGCCCGAATCGAACGCCACGACCGGCGTCTCGCAAAGCAGCGCCTCGACCGCGACCAAACCAAGACCCTCGTCAATCGAGGGAATGACCACCGCGGCGGCGCGCTGGTAGAGCGGAGGAAGCTCTGATTGAGAAAGCTGTCCATGCCAGCGGATACGCGAAGCGACTCCGAGTTGTTGCGCGAGCTGCTTCAGGGCCTCGCGGTTCGGTCCGTCGCCCACAATGTCCAGTGAGGCGGCGGGTGTCTTCATCGTGGCCAGCGCGTGCACAAGGTGTTCCGCGCCTTTCTGGTCGTTGAGGCGGCCGACGAAGAGGAGCCGCTGTCCGTCGCGCGACGAGCCGGGCCCGAAGAGATTCGTGGCGACCGGCATTGGCGCCACGCTCGGATGAACTCCGGGAACGAGCGCTTCCGTTTCCTCCTTGAGCCACTTCGAGACGGTCGTGACAGCCGCGGAGTGCTTGAGAACGTGCCCGAAGAGCGGCTTGGCGACGCCAACTTTGCGAGCCAGTCGGACGTCAGTGCCGTGAAGGGTTGTCACGAGGGGGATACGTGCGAGCCCGCTCACCCACGTCCCCACCACTCCATTGGGGAACCACCAGTGCGCGTGAACCAGCTCCGGCTCGAAGCTGCGTCTCGCGCGAACGGAGTGGACGAAATCGGAGCCCAGGAATCCGACGAGCGCGAGTCGGGCCGTCCAGGACGAAGCGACATCGTTCGCCATGTTTCCCGTGTAGGCCAGCTTCTCGAAGCGGCGAGGCGCGTACCTGAATCGCTCGACGCTCACGCCCTCCATCTCTTCCGAAGCCGGAAGGCCCGCGCCAGCGGGCGCAACGACCCGAACGTTCACGTTCTCTCCGCGAAGCGCGACCGCCAGCCGCAGGATGAACGAGCCGGCGGCGTCTCCTTCCGATCTCGGGAACGAGTGCGTGAGGAACAGTACGTTCATTTGCTCAGCGATTCGCCGTCGTGTCGCGTTCCCGCGATAAGTCTTCGATGCGAGAGCGCAACTGGCTCAGCTCGGCGCGCTGAGCGGCTATCATCTCACCAAGGAGACCAGTGGCGAAGAACACGCTACCCACGGTGACGCAGGTCTCGACGAGATTCACGAGCGGTCGGAATCCAACGCCGCCGATCACGCGCCATAGTATGGCCACGATTCCAACGATCACGCCGACGATGAACAGCGCCGCGCCCAGGACTCCAAAGAGAAGCAGCGGCTTCCTGGCAAACCGGAGCTCGAACCAGACGGCGAGCATGTCGAGCACCCCCACGGGAATGCGTCCGATTCCGAACTTCGACTGTCCAGCGTTTCGTGGATAGAGCGGCACCGAGACCTCCGACAGGGAAAAACCATCGGCTGCGGCCATCACGACCATGTAGCGATGCCAATCGGGCCGGTTGGGAAGCGCATCCATCACTTCCCTTCTGTATGCCTTTACCGAATTGAGATCGCGGACATTCACCTTGAAGAGCGAGCGACTGAGCCTGTTGTAGATGCCTGAGACAAAGGCCTTCTCGTACTTCCCTTCCTTGTAGCCGGTGACGATGTCCGACCGCCCTTCCAAGATTGGTGCGACAAGACGCGGGATATCCTCCGGTTTGTATTGCAGGTCGGCCGGATAGAATACGAGAACGCTTCCCCGCGAGTGCAGGTAGCCGGTGCGGAGCGCGTCGGCGATTCCGCGACGAACACCGTGCCGCACTGGCCGGAGGAATGGGTACTCGGACGCAAGTCGCTGCAGGACGTTCCATGAATCGTCCACGGACCCGTCGTCGATGACGACGACCTCGTAGCGTCCGGGGGTCGCCGCGAACGCGACGCGCGCCTGTTCCATGAAGAGCGGGAGGTTCTCCGCCTCGTCCTTGGCGGGGACGAGGACGCTCACGTCGGGACGGCTCGCCACAGGCTGAAGCGCAGAGCTGCCCTTCAGGCGCTGCCCCGCGTCAGCCCGCGGAGGCGAGGTCATACGCGCTTCCGCATCCTGGCCGAGAGAACGCCCAGCTGGTCGCGATATTTGGCGACGGTGCGGCGCGCGATCTGGACCCCGCTCTCGCGGAGAATGTTGACGATCGCCTGATCGGTAAGCGGGTGCTTCGGATCCTCTTCCTGTACGAGCTTCTGCAGCTGGGCCTTGATGCCGCGCGCGGAAACGTCCTCGCCATCAGAAGTGGCGAGGCCCGACGAGAAGAAGAATTTCAACGGCAGCACGCCACGGGGCGTCTGGACGAATTTCTCGTTCGTCACTCTGCTCACCGTGGATTCGTGCATGTTGATCACTTCGGCGACTTCACGCAGCGTAAGCGGCTTCAGATGCTGGATTCCCTTCTCGAAAAACTCCCGCTGCCGCTCCACGATGTAGTTCATCACCTTGAGCATCGTTTGCCGGCGCTGCTCGATAGCCTGAATCATCCAGTTGGCGGAATTGAGCTTGTTGGAGATGAACTCCTTGTTCTCGCCATCGAACTTTTTCTTGTCGCGCGCAATTTCCTGATAGGCTCTGCTCAGTTTGAGGCGCGGAAGGTTCGCGTCGTTCAGGAAGACGTGGTAGCGGTCGTCGATCTTCTCGACGATGAGATCGGGGATGATGTAGTTGTCGTCGCGGGAGCCGTACTGCAGGCCCGGCTTGGGATCCAGCTTCGCGATCTCGTCCGCCGCTTTCTGGACGTCGGCGGCGCTGATCCCGAATCGCTTCGAGATCTCGCTCCAGCGGTGGTTGATCAGCTCCTCGAAGCAGTCTCTCACGAGGCGGTACGGAACCGATTGCTCGAGTCCCGATTCCCTGAGCTGAAGGAGCAGGCACTCACGGAGATTCTGGGCTCCAACTCCGGGCGGATCGAGGGTCTGGACGGTGGCCAGCATCGTCACTGCCTCCTCTTCCGTATAGAGCGGAAGATCGTCGGTCTCGCGCCCGGCGTCCTCCGCGGCCTTGGTTACGGCGTCATTGAGCGCTCGGACGATATCGTCAACGCCGGAGCCGAGATAGCCGTCGTCGTTAATGTTGCCTATGAACTCGTCCGCGAGCAGAGTCTGTCGCGGTGTCAGCTCCAGGAGGCTGACCTGATCGCGGAGGTGGTCGCTCAGGTCGCGCGTGGCGACGGTGACCGGCTCGAAGTACTCCTTCTCCTCGTGCTCCTCACGTCGACCGCCGGCGGTGTCGAAGCCATCGAGCAGAATCTCTTCCCAGTCTATCTCGCCCGCTCGCTCGTCCTCGGCCTCCGCCTGTACGGGCTCTGCCTCTTCGCCCTCCTGCTCCTCCTCTTCCTCCTCGTCGGCTTCGACTAGGTCGAGGAACGGATTGTTGAGAAGCTCCTGCTTCAGATGCTGCTGAAGGTCGAGCAGCGGCATGTAGAGCAGATCCATCGCCTGATACAGGCGTGGATTGATCTTGAGCTCCTGACGGAGCTGAGTCGACTGATTGAGGCCCGGCTTCAAGAGGCGGTTACCTCGTCCCTGCTGCGAGAGAATCTCTCGCGTAGCCGTGCGGTGAGCGTTGGACCAAGATAGATGTCAGCCACGGTATCGTCGAATACGAGGTCCCGGACTGTTCCGGAGACCTTAACCTGTCCATCGAACATAATGTAAGCACGGTCGACGATGTCGAGCGTCTGTTCAACGTTGTGATCACTAATGAGCACGCCGATTCCGCGGTGGCGCAGCCCTGCGACGATTGTTTGTATGTCGTGCACCGCGATTGGATCGACTCCAGCGAAAGGCTCATCGAGCATCATGAACTTCGGATCCGTGACGAGCGCCCGCGTTATCTCGAGGCGGCGGCGCTCGCCACCGGAGAGCGAATACGCCTTGTTCTTGCGCAGTCTCTTGATGCTCAGCTCGTCGAGGAGCTTCTCGAGCCGCTCCGAGCGCTCCGCGGCGGAGAGCGGAAGCGTCTCCAGAATCGCAAGGATGTTGTCTTCGACCGACAGCTTCCGAAAGATCGAAGGTTCTTGCGAAAGATAACCAATCCCGCGGCGTGCCCGCTCGTACATCGGGAGCTTCGTGATGTCCTTCCCGTCGACGAGAATCCGACCCGAGTCGGGCGGAATCAGTCCGACGATCATATAGAAGGTCGTCGTCTTTCCGGCCCCGTTCGGGCCGAGGAGTCCGACGATTTCACCTTGCTGCAGGTGGAGCGCAACGTTGTTCACGACCTTTCTGGCGCGGTAAACCTTGGTCAATCCCTCTGCGTCGAGCACGCTGCCGCCGATGAGCGTCGGGCGCGGTGGCGTCGAGAGCGCCACGCGGGAATGTTCGCCCGTCTCGCGCATGGCCTCCGCGAACTCGGCGCGACGGGGGGCGATGTCCTTCCAGAGGGATGGGGAAATGCTCACCATCGCGGTATCGCGCTCGAGATCAACGTCCAGCGGGGCGATCACGCCACTCTCGGCAAGCCGGGGCAGGATCGACGTGGTGAGATAGGCACGGACCTCGTCCTGACCCAGGCGCCCGGCCTCCTGCTCCGCGTTGCCACCCTTTACGCGTAACGCCCGGAGGTAGTCATCCCGGTAGTGCGCGGCGACATCCCGGACGTTGGCAACGCCGGCGTCGTCGGCGGCGCGAACGATCGCGTGAAGCGCGAGGCCATCGAGCTGGTCCTTGTGAGAAAACCCGGAGATGACCGCGCGAACGCTCTCCGGGAGCTGGTCGCTATCGGTCATCGTGAAATGACGGGAGGCTTGACCCCGGCGGGAGGCTTCGCCGTGGTGGGTGACTTCCCCGTGGCTGGTGGCTTCCCTTTCCCCGGGATCGCGCCCGGTTTCTCCCCGGTCGACGCCGCGGCGGGCTCGATCAATACGCCCGTCGCCTTATCCGTCACAGTAACCGTGGCGACCTTGGCATTCTCAAAGATGATGTCGATGATCCTTCCCCGGACGTAGTTGACTGTGGGCTCGGTTTGGGGCCCTTTCGAATTCTTCATCTGATAGAAGGATCTGGCGTTGCCCTCAGCGACAATCTCGCGGATTCTGGGCTTGCTCGTTGTGTCGGCGCCGACCAGAGAATCGAAGTGAGCGACAAGGGTATCGCCGCTCATCCAGTCTCTCTGGGTCGAGACGACACCCGAATCGGGATTGCTCTCGGCGTAGGCGTTACGCAATGCTCGGACCTCTCGGATTCGTTGCCCGGGCATTATCGCGTCGATCGAGTCGGCGATGATCTCACGGTCGGGAGAAATGGAGTGCGCCCGGCCCACTCCCCATGCAAAGGCGCGCTGGAGCTGGTTGCCCTGCATTCTCAGGTCGATCGAGTCAGCCACCAGCTCGAGATCCTTGCTGAGAGCATGGCCTTTCGGAGTTGCGACCACGCGTTCGACCTGGCGATTCCGGGAGTAAACGTCGATCACCCCGCCTGTGAGTGTGAAGGCGCGGGTACCCTTGCCCTGAACCGATGGCTGGCGCATTAGCCGGGCGAAGTCGCGCCCGCTGTCCATGAAGGCCGAATCACCGGTGGCCAAGAGATCCGGCCGGGTGATTTCAACCCGTCCCGAAGCGTAGACGAGGCTGTCACCTTCCATTGTGATCGTGTTGGCGATGACGTGGGCCGTGTCGGGCGGTCGGCCGCGCCCCGACGTGTCCTTCTGCACGAGGGTGACGGTGGGGCGGCCCGGGGCAAACATTCGCGTCAGGTGGCGCTGAGGAGTGCTGCGGTAGTAATCGGCAGTGGGACCGCGAAGCGTGCTGCCGTTGGACTGGACAGCCACGACATCACCCTCGGCGTGAAGGTGGTCGTCGCCCTGATAGTAGGTCATCGTGCGGGATGTCACCGTTGCTCGCGGCTCAGTGTAATGCACGTTACCGATGAGATAGAGTCTCCCCTCCGATTCGTACTGCTCCGCGCTGTCGGCGGTGAGCGTGTTCCCCTGGCCGATACAGTGAGCGACGATGCCTCCGCCCAGGTAAGTGATCCTCTTTCCGGTTGCGTCCGTCAAGACATTTGCGCGAGTGCGGGTGCCCGGGGGAAATTGCAGATCGCAGTTGCGCGGAATCTCCTGCGCTTTCGTCGTCGCGGCAAAGGCGAGCAACAATGCGAGCGTGAACGGCAGCTTTGCAGCTTTCAACGTTTCGCTGGAACGGGAGGGGCGGCGACAGGCGCGGGAGAAGACTGTGTCGACACGCCCTTCGCAAATCCGCTGGCGCCCTTCAGGATCTTGATGTTCTTCATGTTCGGATCGGACCGGAAGCCGATGCCCGCGACCTGGCGATTCGGCTCGGTCATCACGAACGCGCTGTCGCTGGAGATCTCATTCTTCTGCTGATTGTAAATCAGCTCCTGAGTCGTGAGCCGCCGGCCGTCTTCAGAAACAACGACAACGTTCTTGCGGGCGATCATGTTGTTGGTGCGGGTGTTCGTGGTTCCGAACCGCGACGTCAGCACCGCGTCCTTGGCGCCCGTGACCGTGAAGAACGTCGTGTGGACGTTCTGGAGCTCGATGCGCGTATTGTCGTCGAAGAAATACGCCGTGTCCGCCTCGAGCTGCGCCCGCTGCAGCCCCTGATCTGTGAGGTTGAACCGCGCGCCAAACATTACCTGGTCCGCCGAATCGGCGAGGGGAGAATGTGTCGCGACCGGAGGCTCCTTCTTGGAGCTGCAGGCCCCAACGACCGCGATCGCAAGAATTCCAATCACTGGAGCAACGCGCACTAGACGACTCCAGCGCGCATGAGATCGTGGAGATGGATGACGCCGACGATCCGGTCGTCTCCATCGAGCACGGGCATGGCAACGATCCCGAACGTCTCCATGCGATAGACGACCGCGCTTCCGAGCTCGTCGGCGCGCGCCACCTTTGGAGCGCGGTTCATGACCTTCGTAACCGGGATCGGAAAGACGTTCTCTTCGTGCTCCATCAACCGCGAGAGATCCCCAGTGGTGATTACTCCCGCCACTGCGCCCTTGTTGGCCGTGACGATCGCGATTCCGCGGCGTTCGGCGAGCTGCACGACTGCCTCGCGCATCGTGGCTGACTCAGGGAGAGTTGGAAGGTTGTCGGTGATCATTACGTCGGATACTCTGGTCAGAAGCCGCTTTCCAATCGTGCCACCAGGATGCAGCCGGGCAAAATCGTCCGCGTCGAACCCCTTCTCCTCGAGGAGCGCGATCGCTAGCGCGTCGCCCAGCGCGAGCGCCACCGTGGTGCTCGTCGTCGGGGCGAGGTCGTGTGGACAAGCTTCTTCCTTCACCCATCCGTCGAGCGCCACATCGCTGTGCCTCGCGAGCGTCGATTTCACGTTGCTCGTAACCGCAATCGTGCATACACCGAGGCGCTTCAAATGGTCGAGGAGACCCAGGACTTCATCGGACTCGCCGCTCTTCGAAATGAGAATCGCGACGTCAGACTTGCCGACGATTCCCAGGTCGCCGTGCACACTGTCGGCGGGGTGCAGGAAGCTCGCGGGTGTTCCGGTCGATGTAAGCGTCGCGGCGATCTTCCGGCCGACGAGGCCCGACTTGCCCACACCCGACACGACGACCCGCCCCTTCGAGCGGGCGATGGTCTCGACGGCGCGCGCAAAATCGTCTCCGATGCGGCGCTCCGCCTCGCCAAGCGCTTCAGCCTCCATTCGGAGAACCCGTCGTCCGCGCTCGACGATGTCCTTGTGTGTCATCGGTTGACGCGCGCCCAGATGTCTACGGCGCGGTCCAGCAGCGATGCCATCTCGGACAACGGCAGCATGTTGGGGCCGTCGCTGGGAGCGCAGTCGGGATCGGGGTGTGTCTCAAGGAAAAGCCCTTGAGCGCCGGCCGCGATGGCTGAAAGCGCGAGAATCGGAACGAATTCCCGGGCGCCGCCGCTGGCGCCCTCGGGTCCCTGCCCCGGTCTCTGGACACTGTGCGTCGCGTCGAAGATCACGGGCGCATCACACGCGTCACGAAGACGGGTGAATGAGCGCATGTCAACGACGAGGTCGCCGTAGCCGAAGAACGTTCCGCGCTCCGTCACGGCGATGTCGCGGGAACGTCCTTTCGAATTGGAGCCACCACGGATCTTCTGCACCGCCCCGCGCATTCCTTCGGGTTGAATCCACTGGCCTTTCTTCACGTTGACCGGTTTCCCGGTCGCGCCGGCCGCTTCCAGCAAGTCGGTCTGTCTGCAGAGAAAAGCCGGGATCTGCAAAACGTCCACGACGCTCGCCGCTGGTCCGCACTGCTCCGGTGTGTGGACGTCGGTAAGAACGGGTAGGCCGGTTGCCTTCCGCACTCGGTCTAGTGCCTCGAGACCGGCATCGATCCCGGGACCGCGCGCCGCGCCGCGATTGGAACGGTTCGCCTTGTCGAAGCTCGCCTTGTAGATAATGCCGCCGGGAATCTTTTCGGCGAGCTTCGCGAGTGTCTCACCGACGCGGAGGTTGAGCTCGTCGCTCTCCAGCACGCATGGACCGGCGATCAGAAAGAGCTTGTCTGCCGGAAAGAGTTCCGCCACGCTATTCGCCCGCTTCTAGGGGCGCGCGCTTCCGGGTGCTTCTGGTTGGCGACTTTGCCAGGACTGCCGCTCCTATGAAGCTCGCAAAGAGAGGATGCGGGCGCGTCGGGCGCGACTGAAGCTCGGGGTGGAACTGGCAGCCGATGAACCACGGATGCGTCTGCAGCTCCACCATTTCGACCAGTGATCCATCAGGCGAAAGCCCGCTCAGGTTGAGTCCATGCTCTATGAACTGATCGCGGTACTTGTTGTTGACCTCGTAGCGATGCCGATGGCGCTCGCTGACCTGAGGAGCGCCGTAGATCGCGGCGGCCTGTGTTCCTGCCCCTAGCCTGCATGGATACGCCCCGAGACGCATCGTGCCGCCCATGTCGGTGACGTGCTGCTGGTCTTCCATCAACGAGATGACCGCATCGTCGCACTCGGGCGCAAATTCGCTGGAATGACTGTCGGACAAGCCGATCACGTTGCGGGCGAACTCGATGATCGCCGTCTGCATTCCCAGGCAGATTCCAAAGAACGGCAAGCCCGACTCGCGCGCGTAGCGAATCGCTTCGAGCATGCCTTCGACGCCACGCACTCCGAACCCGCCTGGGACGAGCACCCCGTGGAAATCAGCCAGGAGCTCGCGCGTCTTTTCCCTGCTGGTGAAGAGGTCGCTGGCAAGCCATGAGATATCCACCCCGACATCGTTGGCGATACCGCCATGAATGAGCGCTTCCTGCACGCTCTTGTAGCTGTCGACAAGGCCCGTGTATTTCCCGATCACGGCGATCTTCACGCGGCCGTGTGGATGAAGTACCCGCTCGACCATGCCGCGCCATTTCGAAAGATCCGCGGCCCGGCGACCAAGCAGACCCAGCTTGTGCATAACCCGCTCGTCGAGCCCCTGCTCGTGGAACAGAAGCGGTATCTGGTAGATGGTGGGTACATCCCTGCTCTCGATTACCGCCCCGAACTCGACGTTGCAGAAGAGCGCGATCTTGCGCTTCACTTCTTCGGATAGCGCGCGCTCGGTTCGACAGATCAGGATGTCGGGCTGAATTCCGATCTCCATCAATTCTCTTACCGAGTGTTGCGTCGGCTTGGTCTTTACCTCGCCGGCAGCGGCGATATACGGCACGAGCGTGAGGTGAATGAAGATGGCGTTTTCGCGTCCGATCTCGTGGCGGTACTGACGAATCGCCTCGAGGAACGGCAGCGATTCGATATCGCCGACCGTGCCGCCGATCTCGACGATCACGACATCGCTCTCCGGACCCAAACGCTTCATCGCGCCCTTGATCTCGTCGGTGACGTGCGGAATCACCTGCACCGTCGAGCCGAGGTATTCGCCGCGCCGCTCCTTCGTGATCACGTTGAGGTAGATGCGGCCAGTCGTGATGTTGTTTGCCTGCGCGAGCGACCGGTCAATGAACCTCTCGTAGTGACCGAGATCGAGATCTGTCTCGGCGCCGTCGTCCGTGACGAACACTTCGCCATGCTGGAAGGGCGACATGGTGCCCGGATCCACGTTCAGGTAGGGGTCGAATTTCATGATCGTCACGCGCATTCCCCGCTCGACGAGAAGCCGTCCGAGGGAAGCCGCCGCGATCCCCTTTCCCAGCGAGGAAACAACCCCGCCGGTGATGAAGATGTAGCGCGTCTGCTGGCTGGAATTACCCTGCATTGGTTGCTGCTCCCGTCATAAAGGCATCCCAGCGCTCGTTGGCGTGCGCAAGGTCTTCTTCTGTGTCAATCCCGCTCGCCGGCGTTTCATTGGTGACTGCCACGCCAATGGGCAAGCCAGCGGCCAGCGGCCGCAGCTGCTCGAGACGCTCGATCTCTTCCAGCGGATGGGGAGGCAACGAGACCCATTCTCGAAGAGCCTCCCGCGAATACGCGTACACACCGATGTGCTGCAACGTCCGCTCGGCCAGCATGGCCCGGTCGGCTTGATCCCGGAGAAATGGGATGGGCGCGCGCGAGAAATACATCGCCCGTCCGTCGTCGGCCACCACAACCTTAACAAGGCTGGGCGTATCGAGTATCTCCTTCCTGGCCCGGGAAGCCGCGGTGCCCAGCGGGAATGTTCCGGAGGAGACCAGCTCCGCGGCCCCGCGCACCGCTCCGGGTCCGATGAACGGCTCATCACCCTGAACGTTTACGATCGTCGTATATCCCTGGAATCGCGGCAGAGCTGCGACTTCCGCGACCCGCTCGGTTCCGGACGTGTGTTTATCGCTGGTCATCACGCATTCAGCCCCCGCCTGACGAACCGCGGACGCGACCAATTCGTCGTCCGTGGCCACGACGACGGCATCAGCCACGTTCATTTGAGAGATTCTTTGCCAGACCCGGACGATGAGGGGGAGTCCGGAAAGGAGACGGAGTGGTTTGCGGGGAAGGCGCATTGCGCCGAGGCGTGCCGGTATGACTACTAGCGTCCCCATTACCCGCCCGTTTTCGCGCGACACGATGCAAAAGTCACGCTCAGTAATATACCAAGGGGGGACTACCGGAGCAAACTGATTTTCTCGCTCAGAGCGAGAGCGAAACGCCCACCGTGAAGGCCGATTTCCGCGAGAACGGCGAGCGAGTCTGCGCCGGATCAATGGTGTAGTCCGCCCGGAAGAAGCTCACGCCGAGGCCGACTCCAAGATTCTGTATCAGGGATGGGAGCCCTCCGACCCCGGCACTGCCGGCCGCGTATCTGAGTCCGATGTACGGGCTCCCGACGAACGGGAGCTGAATCCGGTCGATCGGAATCGTGTAATCGCCCTGCACGAACAGGAGGCGGTCGCCGCCGAGCGCGAGAAGATCTACGGTCGCGAGCGTAGCCGCTCCGCCGAGATAAGCGAACCGCTGAACCGGGGCATCGCCCGATCCCCTAGTCGCTACGGCGTGCGCCTTGACCGCAAATGTCTGCGTGCCGAAGGTCGGAAAGAAGACTCGGCCGTCGAGCGTTGTCTGGGTAAAGGAATTCCCCGGCTGTGGCTGGAGGCAGATGCCTCCGGCGGGGACGCCGGAACAATCAGGCTTGAGAGCCGTGCGGATGGTTTGTTCGAGCATCGCATCAAACTTCGCTTCCAGGCCGCCTTGGATGACCTCGATTGCTGCTCCGCCAATGGCCGAGGTAATGCTTCCCCTGGCCACGCGCGGATTCGGCCTCCGCATCCTCAGATCTCCATTGCGGCCGAAGACGCTCCATGGGGATTTGGTCGGTGCGAGCGAGCCAGTCGACCAATCGCGTTCGATGTTGCCACCAATGAACGGAGTGACGGTAAGGCCACTGCTCGTGATGGTGCGCGCAAATCGAGCAGTCGCGCGATCGCCCCGATAATAATTTCGCGAGTCGCTCCCAACGAAGAATGCCGCCGCCGAGTTCGTGAGATCACCACGAATCCACGCGTCGTTGGTGAACGTTCCGCGTCCGACGTAAAACCTGAGCTCGTTGTCGTCGCCTGGCCGAAGGCTTCCCTCGAGCGACGGATCCCACTTCCCCAGGTTCGAGCGGTAAGTGATGAGCGCATCGACGTCGACTCTGGCATCGTTCACCTCGAGCTTCGGGCCCCACGGCAGCGCGAGTCCATTCACTCGATCGTAGGTCGGAATCCGGAGGCCGACCCCGAGGGGGAGCGCTATCGGCGACTCGTGATACTCGGCGTATCCGGTGTCGGGCGCGGCGGCAGTCGTGTCCTGGGCGTGCAACACGGACGCGAGCCCCGTGAGGGCGATGGCGAGCGGGACAAGGGTATGAGCCTTCATCCTGAGGTCCAGGAAAAGCGTGACCGCCGTGCGCAGCTTCATCGTCCGATTGTTAGAAAGTTTCGAAGGATCTCCTTACCGCTCTCGGTAAGGATCGACTCCGGGTGGAATTGCACACCCCATACCGGATGCTCGCGGTGCCGGATCGCATGGATCTCGGTGGAATCGTCTTTGGCCCGCGCCACTATCTCCAGCTCGGCCGGGAGCGAGTCAGTCTGAACCACCAAAGAATGATACCTCATCACCTCGAGCGGATTGGGAATGTTCCTGAATATTCCCTTCCCGTCGTGAGTGATGCGCGATGTCTTCCCGTGCATCAGCGTTCGTGCGCGGACAACTTTCCCGCCATACGCTTCGCCGATCGCCTGATGGCCGAGACATACGCCGAGGATTGGAATCGACTTTCCCCAGCGCCTGATGGCGGCGACGCTGATTCCCGCCTCGGACGGCGTGCACGGCCCCGGGGAGATCACCATGCGCGTCACGCCCATCGTTCCGATGTCGTCGACGGTGATCTCGTCATTGCGCTTGACGACGGGGCTTTCGCCCAGCTCGCCAAGATACTGGACGAGGTTGTACGTGAACGAATCGTAGTTATCGAGTACGAGGAGCATGGTTAATTCTACGCGAGCGCGATCACGCGCGGGGATGGAATTGTTTGTGTACCGACCGCAGATACTCACGGTCGACGTGGGTGTAGATCTGCGTCGTCGAGATGTCCACGTGGCCGAGCATCTCCTGCACCGCTCTCAAATCAGCGCCTCCCTCCAGCAAGTGCGTCGCGAAAGAGTGACGCAGAGTGTGCGGCGACACGGGCTTGGTGATTCCAGCCTGGTTCACGTATTTGCGAAGGATCTTCCATGCGCCCATGCGAGACAGTGGCCGCCCGCGCGAGTTGAGGAACAGTATTCCCTTGCCTTCGCCTTTCTCCAGCTTAGGGCGTAGCTCGCGCAGATAGATTGCGATCGCTCCGATCGCGCGTCGGCCAATGGGAACGAGGCGCTCCTTGGCGCCCTTCCCGAATACGCGTACGACGTGGTCCTGGAGCATCACGTCGCGGACGCTGAGCGAAATCCATTCCGACACCCGCAGTCCGGCGCCGTACGCCAGCTCGAGCATTGCCCTGTCGCGGAACGCGAGTGGCTCGTCGAGCGAAGGCGCGGCGAGAAGCTTCTCGATCTCCTCGACGCCGAGCACTTCGGGAAGCGTGCGCCACTTCTTGGGGGTTTCCAGACGCTCGCTCGGATCGCGCACGACGTACCCCTCTTCGAGCATGAACTTGAAGTACGTCCGAATTGCGGACACGTTCCGCCTGATGGATGCCGGGGAGAGGCCGAGGTCCTTGAGGTGATATACGAATTCCCGGAGCATGCGGGCGCTGGTTTCAGTCGGGGATGACGCACCCTTGAGGCTGGCATAGGTGACGAATCGGGAGATGTCGAGCTTGTAGGCGCGGCTGGTCTGCAGCGAGGCACCCTGTTCCAGAGCGAGAAAATCGTCGAATCTCTCGGTGTAGAACGCACGGGCCACCGCATCATCCAGCTTCAGCTTACTCACGCTTTTTCTCACGCTTTT
>DHJM01000012.1:0-1010 GCA_002404335.1 Gemmatimonadales bacterium UBA4720 | reverse complement strand
TCACGCTTTTTCTCACGCTTTTTTGCCTGACGCTTCCATAGCCAGATTCCTAGTGCGAGCACGACGATCCCGATAGCAATCAGGCCAGCAACCTTGCCCGACCGCACGAGATACCGCTGAACTACATCCCAGTTGTCGCCAGCGCGGAATGCCAGAAACGTAATGAAGGCGAACCACACGCCGGACGCGCTGGCGACGGAGAGCATCACTTTGAAGGCGGGCAGCCTCATAGCTCCGGCGAACGGTGGGACGATCGCGCGCACTCCCGGAAGGAAACGGCTCACGAACAAGCCCAGGAAGCCGTACTTCTTGTGGAGCTTCTTGATTCTGTCTTCGGCGTCAGGACCGGCGTATTTCTCGATTCTCCGCAGAAACACCTTCGCGCCGAATCGCCGCCCGAGAGTGTACGTCACGCCAGCCCCGGCAACGTTGCCGAACCAGCCGCAAAGGAAAACAGTAATCGCGGATCCGTGCGCTCTGTCGGCGAGAAAGCTTCCGAACGCGATCACCGCGTCGGAAGGAAATGGCGGAAAAAAGTTCTCAAACGCCGAGAGCGCGGCGATCGCTACGTAGAGAGATCCGAGAGGCAGGTCACCCAGCCATCGGGTCAGTGTCTGGAGCATTCGCTAGCGATTCCCTTTCAAGGTGGCGACCGCGATGCAGGCGAGTCCTTCCTTTCGCCCGATCCAGCCCATGCCTTCGTTCGACTTCCCTTTGACGCTCACGCTTGCGGATTCGATACCGAGGGCGGACGCCAGACGGGCCCGGATTTTCTCGCGGTGGTGCGCGAGCCGCGGGGTCTCGGCGACGACGCTCACATCGACCTGATGTACCTCGTAACCGGCGGTCGCTATTCGCTTGACCGCGGCCTCGAGCATTCCTATCGAGTCACGATCCTTGTTGCCGGGATCCGTGTCCGGGAACATCTCGCCGATGTCGCCCAATCCGGCCGCGCCCAAAATAGCGTCGGTGACGGCGTGGCAGATGGCATCGGCATCGGAATGACCCAG
>DHJM01000140.1:10979-13803 GCA_002404335.1 Gemmatimonadales bacterium UBA4720 | reverse complement strand
AGGACCGTGCGGTAAGTGCCGACTTTCTCCGAGAGGATGTCGTCGACGAGCAATCGCAGCGATGTGTGGCTCTTCCCGAGGGCAGCGAGGTTCTGGAGCGCGTAGCTGCCGCGCCAGATTTTCTTGCGGTCCCCGTGCTCGCGCGGGAGCGTGCGCGCCATGTGCTCCAGCTGCTGAACGAGACTACGCCCCTTCTCTTCCGCCTGGGCGCGTGCGCTGTCGAAGACCGCGTCCGGGAGCACCGTCTGGTAAAACAGCTCCTGCTGAATCTCGTCGTGCGGATTGGCTATCACGCGCAGCGCGGCGAGGACGTAGGCGACAATCTTGTCATCGGCGAGAGCTCGCCCCTGCGCCAGGCGGCAGGGGATTCCCGCGTTCAGGAAGGCGGTCTCGATCGCTCTACCGATCTTGTGCGTTCGGTAGAGCAGCGCCACGTCGCCCCATCCCAGTGTTCCATCGTGAGCCGAGTGGTCGCGCCGCAGATCTTCCATGATCCAGGCCGTCTCGCTGTCGTCGTCCGCGAAGGTTAGGGCAGTCACGGCAAATGGGGAGACATGCGTGGTGAGCTGGGGCTCACGGTTCTCGAAGATCGACTCGTTCATCGCGATCAGGCGCCGCGCGGGATCGAGAACGGCGGGCGGGCACCGCCGGTTGTCACGCAGGTGGACAACGTCGCCGAGCGCGATGCCGAAGTCGCTTCGGAAGTCGTTGAACACCTTTGGGTCGGCGCCCGTCCAGGAATAGACAGACTGCTCGTCGTCACCTACCACGAACACGTGGCGATGCTCGCGAGCCAGCTCGCGAACGACGGCGTATTGAATCGGATTCAAGTCCTGGAATTCGTCGACAAGCACGACGTCCCATCGCGCCCGAACTTCCGCCGCCACGGTGGCGATCCTGAGGAGCTCCGCGGTTTTGAGCACGAGCGTATCGAAGTCGGCCACATTTCGCTCGGACATGATCTGCTTGTAACCATCGTAATACGTCTGATACCGGTGCCCCATCGGCTCGCCACGGAACCGGTAGCGCGCGAATGCGTCGAGGACGCTCTTGTGCATCTTTGCCGGCGCTTTGAGCCGGCGGAGGACGGTCCTCTGGTCAGACTCGTCGGCGATGCCGAATCCAAGTTGCAGTCCAACGTGCTCGCCGAACTCGCGCAGCAGCTCGGCGCAGAAAGCGTGGATGGTTCCGCGCTTGACGCGCTCCACGCTCGGTCCGAGCTCGCCCGCGAGGCGCTCCGCGATTTCGCCGGCGGCCTTGTTGGTGAAGGTGAAAACGCAGATCCGCTCGGGCTTGACGCCGAGCTTGTCGATCAGGAATCCGATGCGCCGGATCAGGCAGAAGGTTTTCCCTGCGCCTGGTCCCGCGAGCACGAGTAGCGGCTTCGCCGCCGCTTCGATCGCCAGGCGCTGCGAAGGGGAGGGATCGCGCGGAACAGAAACGGCGTCGGTGCCTACCGACGCCGCTTCCGAGATGGACGCTGTGTCCGTTCGCGCGGATCCGCCCGCGCGCGTGGTCGTGACCGTCAGGTGTTCGACGTCCTATGACGTCCTATAGAAGAAGTGCTCGCGCACGATCTTCCCGTCCTTCACTTCGTAGAGCGCCATCTCTTCCATGGGGGTGCGCTTTCCGGTCGGCTTGAACGTCACGTCGAGGTTGTAGTAGACGGCGAACTTGTCCTCGCCGACGAAAGGTCCATCGACGACGGATGAATTGACCTCGTGGTTCTCGGCCCACCATTGGTTCTTTCCGCGGATCGCTTCAATTCCCTTCATTTCGCGTGGCATCGTTTCGTTGCCCATCGATTCGACGCTGACGATGTCCGGGGAGTAGAGGGTGTTGATCGCGTCCATGAAGTTTCCGGCCTTGCAGAAGGAGACGAGCTCCTCGGCGACGGCGGCGGTGGTCGTTGGTGCTGCGGTGGTCATGATTTCTCCTTTTTTGGGGTCTTCTTCATAGTAGCGAACGGTTCGGCGGGCGCCAGACGCAAGACCCGAGAAGAACGAGGGGTAGGCTGTTGAGCCATGGACTTGCGAAACACCCGTTCTCCGATATTATGCCTGGTATTAACTGTCTGATTAAACTTTATGATTAAACAAACCTCCAAGCGTCGAGCCGCCGGGAGCCGGGCGGCGGCAAAGGTGATGCGTCGGAAATCGGGCTCGAAGATCCCCGGGACGCGGGCAGCGACCGAGCGGAAATCGGGGTCCGAGATCCCGGCACGGGAGGCAGCGACAGAACAGCGCATCCTCGACGCCGCTCGCGTTGTGTTTCTGCGCGATGGAACCGCCGGCGCCCGCATGCAGGAGATCGCGGCGGAGGCCGGCGTGAATCAGGCGCTGCTCCACTATTACTTCCGCACGAAGGAACGACTCAGCGCCGCCGTCTTTCAGCAGGTCGCTTCCCGCATATTTCCGGCGCTCGTCCAGACGCTCGGCGCCGAGATCTCGGTCGACGAGAAGATCGACCGGCTCATCACGATCTATCTCGACAACCTCTCGCAAAACCTGTTCGTCCCGGGCTACCTGATCTCGGAGCTGCACCACCACCCCGAGCGCGTTCAGCAGCTGCTATCGGGCGCAATCGGCGCCGATCCGAAAGTCGTAATGCCTGCCCTGCTCAAGACCCTCGAGCGCCAGATCAACGAGCGCGTTCGCGACGGCACCATGCGACCCATCAAGCCGCAGCAGTTCGTGATCAATCTGATCTCGCTCTGCATTTTCCCCTTCGCCGCCCGGCCCATGCTATCAATCGTCTTCGGCATGGATGACGCCGCTTTCATGCGCTTCATCGAGCAGCGGAAGAAAGAGCTCCCTGAATTCTT
>DHJM01000140.1:8910-10818 GCA_002404335.1 Gemmatimonadales bacterium UBA4720 | reverse complement strand
CATGCGCGATCCGCGCGGTCGAGAGCTCGCCCTGCTCATGGCCCAGTCGCGCCTGCGGCAACAGAATCTCGCCGCCGAAAGGCGACCGACGCTCGCGCTGGAAGGCCAGGCGCAGTACCAGTCCGACGTCGCGCGGATTCCGATCACGCTGCCCGGTGGAATCTCCGTGCCCACTCCGCCGCACGATACGTACGACGCGCATCTCGCGGCCGGGCAGACACTGTACGACCCAGGCATCGCTCCGCGCCGCGCCGTCGAAGATGCCCAGCTGGCCGAGTCGCAGGCGCGGCTGCGCGCCGAGCTCTACCCGCTGCGCCAGAACGTGAGCGATGCGTTCTTCGCCACTCTCCAGGCTCAATCTCAGATCGCCGAGCTGGTGCTGACGATCACGGATCTCGAAGCGCAGCACCGGGTGGCAGCAGCGCGGGTACGCGAGGGTACCGCACTGCCGAGCGAGGAAAAAGCCCTCCGCGCCGAGATCCTGCGGCGCCGGCAATCTCTGGCCGAAGCCGGAGCGAGTCGACGCACTGCGCTTGCGATTCTTACTGACCTGACGGGCAAGTCATACGACAGTACCACGATTCTCGGCTCGACCGATCTCTCTGCCACAGTCGCTCGCGCTCGCGACTCGCTCCCGGTTCTCCGCTCTCGCCCCGAGTACGAACAGTTCGCGCGCTCCCGCGCGTTGCTCGATCAGCAGGAGAGGGCGCGCAAGGCGCAGGATCTGCCGCGCGTCTCGGCGTTTGGCCGCGCTGGTTACGGGCGGCCCGGGCTCAATCCCCTCAGCACCAAATTCGACAGCTACTGGCTCACGGGCGTACAGCTCCAATGGTCGCCCTGGACGTGGGGAACGGGGAGTCGGGATCGCGAGATCCTCGCCCTGCAGCGGCAGATCGTCTCCGCAGAGGAGCAGCAGTTCACCGACAATCTTCGTCGTGGAACGGAGCAGGATCTAGCGACCATAGATCGGCTCGAGACCTCCGTCCGCGACGATGACGAGATCGTGGGGCTCCGCGAAAGCATCCTCTCCGAGACGCGGGCGCGATTCAATGAAGGCGTTGTGACGTCGGCCGATTACGTCGACCGCCAGACCGATGTTCTGAGTGCGCGCACCGCTCGCGCGCTGCACCGCGTGGAGCTTGCCCAGGCCCGCGCGCGGTTCCTCAACACACTGGGCATCGAGGCACGCTGATGCGCACCCACATTTTCTCTCCGCGCATCGCGATCGGTGTTTTATTCGTGTGCGCGGCCGCGTGTCATCGCGGCAAGGATCCCGACGCCTACGGCAATTTCGAAGCGGACGAGGTTTCGGTGTCGGCGCAGGCCAGCGGTCAGCTGACTTCCTTTACACCGGTCGAAGGCTCGACCCTGCGCGTCGGAGAAGTCGCCGGCGTTGTCGACACTACCCAGCTCGCGCTCGAGCGAGCGCAGCTCGTGGCGCAGCAGCAGGCGACCGCGGCGCGGGTTGGGGAAGCGGGCAAGCAGATCGAGGTCTACCAGGCGCAGATTGGCATTGCGCTCCGAAACTACGAGCGAATGCAGCGGTTGTTCGAGGAGCACGCAGCCACCGCGCAGCAGCGGGATCAGGCGGAGCGCGACTACAGGACGCTTGTGGCGCAGATCGGGGCGGCAAAGGCGCAGCAGCAGAGTGTGTCTCGCGACGCGTCGTCGGGCTCCGCGCGGGTGGCTCAGATCAACGATCAAATCGCGAAGAGCAGAGTGATCAACCCCGAAGCAGGAACGGTGCTCGCGACCTATGTGAAAACCGGGGAGGTCGTGCAGTCGGGCCAGGCGCTCTACAAGATCGCCGACGTCGACACCCTGATTCTGCGGGCGTACATCACCGAGAAGCAGCTGTCCGGCGTGAAGCTCGGACAACAGGTTCAGGTTCACGTGGATCAGGGTGGC
>DHJM01000140.1:8141-8883 GCA_002404335.1 Gemmatimonadales bacterium UBA4720 | reverse complement strand
GTGTACGCGGTGAAGGTTTACGTTCCAAATCCGAAGGGCGCCCTCAAGATAGGAATGCCGGCCGACATCACGCTCGGCGCGATGTCCGCAAAGCAGCAGTCGTGAGCAACGCCGTCGAGGTCAATTCTCTCAGCAAGTCGTTTGCGAAGGTACGGGCGCTTGACGACATCTCGTTCGATGTGGGGGAGGGCGAGCTGTTCGGCCTCGTCGGACCCGATGGCGCCGGCAAGACGACTCTCTTTCGCATCCTGACGACGCTTCTCGTCCCCGAGAAGGGCACCGCCACCGTGCTCGGCCTCGATGTCGTCAAGGACCTGTGGGAGATTCGCTCGCGCGTCGGCTACATGCCGGGCGGATTCGCTCTCTATCCAGATCTGAGCGTCGCCGAGAATCTGGAATTCTTCGCAGCCGTGTTCGGAACGACGGTCGAGAAAGGTTACGAGCTGATCGCGCCCATCTACAAGCAGATCGAGCCATTCCGCGACCGGCGCGCCGATGCGCTATCCGGAGGGATGAAGCAGAAGCTCGCGCTGTCGTGCGCGCTGGTGCACCGGCCGGACATCCTGCTCCTCGACGAGCCCACTACCGGAGTCGACGCGGTCTCGCGGCGGGAGTTCTGGGACCAGCTGGGGGTTCTCAAGGCGTCAGGCCTGACGATCGTCGTCTCCACACCATACATGGATGAAGCGCTGAGATGCGACCGCGTCGCGCTCATTCACGGCGGAAAGATTCTCGAGATCGA
>DHJM01000140.1:6743-7907 GCA_002404335.1 Gemmatimonadales bacterium UBA4720 | reverse complement strand
CTTCTCGCGCCGAGCGAAGGCGCGGCGCACGTCGCGGGATTCGACATCCGCACCCAGCGCGATCAGATACGCCGCAACATCGGATACATGAGCCAGCGCTTTTCGCTCTACGCCGATCTCACGGTGCGCGAGAATATCCGCCTCTACGGCGGAATCTACGGTCTGACGCCCGGGGAAATCGCCGAGCGCACCACCACGATACTCGACACGCTCGGACTCAGCTCCAACGCCGACGACCTCGTCGCCCGGCTCCCGCTCGGTTGGAAGCAGAAGCTCGCCTTCTCCGTCGCGCTGGTGCACCGGCCGAAGATCGTGTTTCTCGACGAGCCCACGGGCGGAGTTGATCCCATCACGCGTCGCCAATTCTGGGAGCTGATCTACGTCGCGGCCGCCCGTGGCACGACGGTTTTCGTCACGACGCATTACATGGACGAAGCCGAGTACTGCGACCGGATCTCGATCATGGTGGATGGAAAGATCGCGGCACTGGGGACTCCGGCCGAGCTGAAAGAGAAGTTCGGCGCGGACAGCGTGGACGACGTGTTCGTGCGCCTCGCGCGCGGAACCACGCAGGGAGCGGCGGCATGAGTCTCAATGTCCCGCGCGCATTCGCGGTAGCGGCATGAATCTGAATGCCCTGCGCGCATTCGTGGTCAAGGAGCTGCGCCACATCCTACGTGATCGGCAAACACTGACGATCCTGCTGATGATGCCGCTCGTGCAGGTCATCCTGTTCGGGTACGCGCTCCGCAGCGATGTGCGCGACATCCGGCTGGCAGTCGTTGACCCGACGCCGGATCACGCGACGATCGAGCTGCAGTCGCGGTTAATCTCGACGAATCGCTTTCGCATCGTCACCACCAGCAAGACTCCAGACGTCATCGAGCCCCTGTTCCGACGTGGCTCCGCCGATGTCGCGTTGGTGTTCGAACCAGATTTCGCGAGCCATCTACGGGGCACCGAGCCGGCGCGCGTGCTGATCGCTGTCGACGCCTCCGATCCGAACACGGGCACAACGTACCTCAACTATACCAGAGCCGTGATCGCGTCCTATCAGGACGAGCTGAGCGCCGCGAGCAGGCAGGTGCGCATCGTCACCGACACGCGGATGCGATTCAACCCCACCCTCGAGAGCGTGAACCTGTTCGTCCCCGGGTTGATCGC
>DHJM01000140.1:4711-6578 GCA_002404335.1 Gemmatimonadales bacterium UBA4720 | reverse complement strand
GCGTGGGTGGTGTTTCATGTTCCATTTCGCGGGAGCGTCATCCTCCTCCTCGCCGAGAGCATTCTCTATACGCTCGTGTCGCTGGCGCTGGGCGTTCTCGTGGCGGCGCGCACATCGTCGCAGCGGGCGGCAATGCTGACCGCGATGCTGGTGACGCTGCTTCCAAACACACTGCTGTCGGGGATGATCTTCCCGATCGCGAGCATGCCGGGGTGGCTCAAGCCAGTCACATATGTCGTGCCGGCCCGCTGGTTCATTGTGATCGCGCGCGGGATCATGCTGAAGGGGGTGGGACTCTCGATTCTGTGGCAGGAGACGCTGGTACTGTCGTTCATGGCTTTACTCCTGCTCGCGATCGCAATGCGAAGCTTCAAGCCCCGGATGGAGTAGCGGTGCGGACCGTTGGCTATCTGCTCCGCAAGGAGTTTCTGCAGATCTTCCGCGACCGTTTCATGGTAGCGCAGCTGATGCTCATGCCGATCATCCAGCTTCTCCTGCTCGGGAACGCGGCGACGTTCGAAGTGAAGACGGCGCGCATGTACGTCGTGGATCGGGATCACAGCGAGACTTCGCGAGGGCTCGTCGACAGACTTCAGGCGTCGCGTCGGTTCGTGGCCGTCGGCTCGTCGCCATCGTACGATGTCGGCGACCAGTGGATGCTCGAGCGCAGGACCGACATGATCCTCAGCATTCCCGCCGATTTCGAGCGCGACATCGTGCGGACCCGGACCGGCCGGGTGCAGCTGGTGTTGAACGCCGAGGATGGCGCGATGGCGGGAGTGACGCAGTCGTACGCTGCGCAGATCATCGGAGCGTATGCGAACGAGCTGGACTCCGAGCTGACGCCCCTGGTTCGTACCACATCGATCTCCGGTGGCGGGCGGCCTCCCGCGCTGGCGCGCGCTCAACCCATCGAGGTGCGCGCGCGCGGGTGGTACAATCCCGATCTCAACTACCGCGACTACATGGTGCCCGGAATTCTCGTCCAGCTCGTGACGGTAGTCGGCACGCTGATGGCGGCGATGAACATCGTGCGCGAGAAGGAGCTGGGGACGCTCGATCAGTTGAGCGTGACGCCGTTATCCCAGACCGCATTCATGGCGGCCAAGCTGATTCCGTTCTGGATCATCGCGCTGATCGAGCTGACGCTCGGATTGCTCGTGGCGCGGTTCGTCTTCCACATCCCGATGATCGGCAGCATCCCCCTCGTCTTCGCCGCCGCGGGCATCTATCTGTTCGCTGCCCTCGGCATCGGGCTTTTCATCTCCACGCTGGTGGACACGCAACAGCAGGCGATGTTCGTGACGTTCTTCATCATCCTGGTCTACCTGCTGATGAGCGGACTGTTCACGCCCATCCGCTCGATGCCCACGTGGGCGCAGTGGATGGCGCAGGTGAATCCGGTCAAGCACTTCATCGAGATCATGCGCGCGGTGCTTCTCAAAGGGGCGACGGCTCGGGATATCCTTCAACCGATCGGGATTCTGGCTGTTTTTGGGGCGGTGGTTCTGACGCTCGCGGTGAGACAGTACGGGAGAAGGGTTGGGTAGTTAACAACTACAACTGAACGGGGTGGGAGGTGTCAGAGGCGTAGGTGCCAGTTTTCAGGTCACTACGCCGTGACTTTTCCCGACGCGATTCCAGGTACAGGCAACTGCCGTTGCCGGAACGCCACTGAGATAAGTCCGGGCGTCGTGACCTGACGCCTGGCAACTATGCTTCTGACACCTCCAACCCCGTTCAGTTTTCAGTTGCAGTTCAGTTTTCAGTTTGGAGACTTTGACAAATCGCCTTACGCCGGGGACATTGCTTCGTGCCCTCCAACCTCAAACCCATCACGAGCCCCCGCCAGATCCGACTCGGCGAC
>DHJM01000140.1:4185-4547 GCA_002404335.1 Gemmatimonadales bacterium UBA4720 | reverse complement strand
GATGCATCGGGGAAAGATGGGACGATCAGGAAAGTCTTCCGCGGCGTGAATCCCATGGGTTGCGTCGTCACCAGCTTCAAGGTGCCGACGGAGCTGGAGCAGCAGCACGATTATCTCTGGCGCGTACACGAGCGCGTTCCCCCGCGGGGGATGATCGGAATATTCAATCGCTCGCACTACGAGGATGTGATCGTGACGCGCGTCCACAATCTCGTGCCCAAGAAAGTGTGGTCGGAGAGGTTCGACCAGATCAACGACTTCGAGCAAATGCTGACTCAGAACTCGGTCGTGATCCTGAAGTTCTTCCTGCACGTCTCGCGCGGCGAGCAGAAGAAGCGGCTCATCGACCGGCTCGAAGACAA
>DHJM01000140.1:649-3996 GCA_002404335.1 Gemmatimonadales bacterium UBA4720 | reverse complement strand
CTCGATCTTCGCTATCCCCCTCTCGATCCGAAGCTGAAAGGGCTCAAGGTCAAATAGAGGAGCTGCTAGCCCGTGTTTCGCAGCCCCTGAGCGATCCCACTCAGCGTCGTCGCGAGCGCATCGTCTATCGCTTCCCTTTCTCGCTCGCTTTTCGCCACGCCCGTGCGCTTTCTGCGCAACAGCGATATCTGCAGCAGCGAAAGCGGATCGACATAAGGATTCCTGAGCGTGATGGCCGACTGCAGCACCGGAGCGTCTTCGAGAAGCTGACGATGCCCCCGAATGAGAAGCAGCGCCTCGACGGCGCGCTGGTACTCGCCGATCAGTGATTCGACCAGCTTGCGGTCGCCGCCCAGGTGGCGCACGTAGGAGCTCGCGATCTCGACATCGGTCTTCGCGCAAACCATCTCCGCCTTTCCCAGCAGGTCGTCCATAAACGGCCAGCTCTCCGCCATCCGCTGGATTCGGCGCAAGCCCGCGCGCGAAGCCACCTCGTCGCCGAGTGCGGTTCCGACACCGAGCCAGCCGGTGAGCATGAGGCGGATCTGCGTCCAGCCGAATCCCCACGGGATGGCGCGAATACCTTCGATCCCCGCCGCGGCGCCCGGACGGTACGCGGGACGCGACCCAAACCGGGCATTTGCCAGCTCGTCGATCGGCGTCGCCATGCGAAAGAGCTGAAACAGCGCGTCGTCGTCGTAGACGAGCCGGTGATAGACATCACGGGAGCGAGCAGACACTCGATCCATCACCTCTCGAAAATCTTCGACCTCCTTTACTCCGACTTTCTTTCGCCAGTCGCTGAACTCGTGCAGCAGCACTCCCGCCGCGGTCACCTCCAGCGTGCGCTCCGCTACTGGCACCAGACCGAACTGCTGGGAGATGATCTCGCCCTGCTCGGTGATCTTGATGCGGCCCTTGGTCGTTCCCGGAGGAAGCGCGGCGAGGGCCCGATAGACGGGCGACCCGCCACCGCGCCCGACGCTCCCGCCCCTGCCATGGAAAAGACGAAGCTCCACGCCGGCCTCGTCGAACACCTCGGCCAGAGACTCCTGGGCGCGATACAACCCCCACGACGACGCGATCATGCCGGCATCCTTGCCCGAATCGGAGTAGCCGATCATTACCTCCTGCTTCCGTCCCCGTGCTTCGAGCTGCCGGGAGTAAACGGGATCGGTGAACAGGGAGCGCATCACTTCCGGAGCGCGCTCGAGGTCGTCGACCGTCTCGAACAGAGGCACTATGTCGAGACGGGACGCTGGCTTTCCGCCGGTGAGATTCACCAGCCCCGCCTCCCGGGCGAGTAGCATCACCTTTAGCAGGTCTTCGGCGGAGCGCGTCATCGAAACGATGTATGTGCAAGCGGCCGGCTCCCCCGCTTCGTCCTGGATCGTCCGGATCGCTGCCATCGTATCCACCGCTTGGCGCGTCGCGTCGGAGATCTTCTTCCGGTTCTTGCCTAGAATCGGCGTTCTCGCGAGAAGCGCGGAGCGAAGCCGCTCTCCATCCACATCACCGTCTTTCGGTGCGAGAATCTCCTTGACCGCGGCGGCATGAACGTCGGAATGATCGCGGATATCCATCATGAAGCCGTGAAAGCCGTGCGCGCGCACGGCCGCATACAACGGATCGACCGTCGTGCGGCACGCCTGCTCCGCGCCCGCGCGCAGGAGAAATTTGCGCACGAGCTGCAGATCCGCCTCGAACGCGGCGACATTGGGATACGCCGCGGGCTCCTTTCGGGGTCGCGCGGCGTCTCGCGATGCGACCAGCCGGCGCGTCGCCTCGATCCGCGCTGACATGAAGCTCAGTTTGAGCCGCAGCGGCTCGTCGGCGTTGCGCTTTCTGTTCTTCTTCCAGATTAAGGGCAGCAGCTTCTGGTCCTTCTCGAGCGACTTGATGAGGGCATCGAGTGGCGGCACGATCGACGACGATAGCGACAGCCGCCGCGTGAGATCTTCCAGCGTGTCGCGATAACGCCCGAGTATCACGTGGCTCGCCCGGCGCGCCGTGGCGATCGTGATCTCCGGTGTGACGTACGGATTCCCGTCGCGATCCCCGCCGACCCACGTTCCAAATCGCAGCGGAACCGCGAGCCTGAACGCGTCGGCCGAACGGGCGAATTCGTCCTCGAACGCAAGCGCGAGCGTCGAGTGCACGTACGCGTCGGCTTCGAGAAGTCGCGTTTCCAGATACCAGAGCGCCGAGCTCACCTCGTCTAGAACAGTGGGGCGGTCCTGCCGGACCTCGCTCGTCAGCCAGAGCAGCTCCACTTCCCCCTCCAGCGACTGCTCGATTAGCCTGACCTCGTCCGGCGGCGCGGATTCACGCGCGAGAAGGCCGTCGGCAACCCGCGCCTGGAGACCGAGCAGAGTGCGGCGTGTGGACTCGGTAGGGTGCGCGGTCAGCACGGGGCGGATATCCAGGTTGAGCATCGCCCGCTCGATTGCCTCGGCGCTCGCGCCCAGGTTGCGGAGCTCGCGCATTGTCCAGCGCGCCGATGCGGGCTGGGGATCGGTGACGCCCTTGCCCAGATACGAATTGCGGCGCCGGACGCGGTGAGTTTGCTCGGCGGTGTTGATCAGCAGGAAAAAGAGCGTGAATGCGCGCGCCGCCATCGCGCATTGCGCCACGCCGAATCCGTCGATCAGCTTGAGCAGCTGCTCCAGGGTGGGTGCGTCTGGCGCACCGTGCCGCCGGGCCCGCGTCGCAACGCGCAACCGCTCGACTGTCGTGAACGCCTCGTCGCCCTCGAGCCTCCTTATGACCCGCCCGAGCGCGCCGGCAAGCCACCGAACATCGTCGTGGAGTGGGAGGTCTTCTTTACGGGTTGGCGCCGCCAGGGCATGGCTTTCCATCGAGCGATCAATCTACCCGATTTTTGGATACCAGGCCCGTTACTGAATCGTCCTGTAATAGCAGTGGACCGTCCCGCTACGCTCGCCCCAAGGCTCAAAAATGAAGATTCCCCATAGCCGACCGATTCTCCTGTCTTTCGGATTGGCATCGACCGCGCTCGTCATGTGCGCCCTCCTGCTGCTCGAGTGGCGGGATGGAACTGCGGCAGTCGAGTCGTTCGAGTGGGTGAGTGGCTCGCTCGAAAACCAACGCGAGCTTGCCATCGTGGAAGCGCGGATGAGCGAGGCGGAGTCGGGCGAGAGGGGATACCTCCTGACCGGCCAGCCTGGTTTCCTTGCCCCGTATTCGGTTGCAACGAACGAGATCCGCACCCGCCTCCTGAACCTGCGGCGTCTGCTGGCGGACAATCCGGGGCAGCTGCGGCGCCTTTTGATAATCGACTCCCTTTCGCGCGGCAAGCTGGCCGAGCTCGACTCGGCGATCAAACT
>DHJM01000140.1:0-564 GCA_002404335.1 Gemmatimonadales bacterium UBA4720 | reverse complement strand
CCTCGATCCGGTCGGGTCTCCAGTCCATGACTGCCGACGAGGCGAGTCTTCTGCGCGACCGGCAACAGTCGCTGGTAGCGGAGCTGCACCGCGGGGACATGATCTCTCTGGGTCTCGCCGTGGCGCTCGCCCTGATGCTGATCTCGCTCCTGGTCATTGCGCGAGGCGCGGAACACTATCGGAATCTCGTGACGTTGTGCGCGTGGACGAGATCGGTCGAATACGAGGGCGAATGGATAAGCTTCGAGGAATATCTGCGCCGGAAGTTCAACATTTCGTCGACGCACGGAATTTCGCCGGAAGCTCTGTCGCAGATCCAGGTGGGGCTCGAGGAGCCCCAAAAGGGCTGATCCCTGGTGCTGAGCTAAGGGTTACTTCAGTCGGCGCGCCAATCCAGCCAGATAATCCGCCGCCTGGGCGATGGGCTTCGCACCCGTGAGCGCGGCCCGATCCAGCGCCGGAATCTTCGGCTCGCTGTTGACGTTGCGAATCCCGAGTCGCTTGCGAAGCTCGTCACGGAAGGCGCGCGCGGGCCGGTAGAATCTTTCCCTGTATGCCCGCCAC
>DHJM01000116.1:13942-16657 GCA_002404335.1 Gemmatimonadales bacterium UBA4720 | reverse complement strand
TGTGCCATTGTCGCGATCCAGTTGAAGATCTTCACCCCGGTCGGGATCGCGATGAGCATCGTCGTCAGGCCGAAGAACGTATCGGCGATCGGGCCCATTCCCACCGCGAACATGTGATGGGCCCAGACGCCGAAGCCGAGCACGGCGATGAGGATGCCCGAGTACACCATCACCGGGTAACCGAACAGCGGCTTCTTCGAGTACGTCGGCAGCACTTCGGAGACGAGTCCGAATGCCGGGAGGACAAGGATGTAGACCTCCGGGTGCCCGAAGATCCAGAACAGATGCTGCCAGAGCAGTGGATCGGCGCCCGCGCTCACGGTGTTGTAGAAGTTCGTACCGAAGAAGCGGTCGAACAGCAGGAACACCAGCGCGATCGTGATAACGGGGAACGCCAGCACCATCAGCACCTGAACGATGAACGCCATCCAGGTGAACATCGGCATCCGCATGAGCGTCATGCCGGGCGCGCGGAGGTTGATGATCGTCGTCAGGAAGTTGAACGCCGCCGCCAGCGACGAGATGCCTAGTATCTGGAGTCCGATCACCCAGAAGTCGATGTTGATTCCGGGCGAGTAGGCTCTGGTCGTGAGCGGCGCGTAGCCGAACCAACCGCCGTTCGGCGCCACCGCGAAGAAAATCGGAATCGTGATGAAGATTCCGCCGAACAGATAAACCCAGTAGCTGAATGCGTTGAGTCGCGGGAAGGCGACGTCGCGGGCACCGATCTGGAGCGGAATCAGGAAATTGAAGAACGCTGCCGAGAGCGGCATGATCGCGAGGAAGATCATGGTCGTCCCGTGCATCGTGAAGAGCTGGTTGTAGAACTCGGCCGACACGAGGTGCTGGTTCGGGGCGCCGAGCTGCGCGCGGATGATGATCGCCTCCACTCCGCCGAACATGAAGAAGAAGAGCGCGGTGTAGAGATACAGAATGCCGATGCGCTTGTGGTCTACGGTGCTGAGCCAGCTCCAGATCCCTGAGTGCTCTCCGTAAGCATCAGGGGAATGTTCCGGGGCCGGGCGTGCGGTCGTTGCCAAGTCTTGTCTCCGGTTACTTCAGTGCGGTTAGATAAGCGACGATGTCGGCGATCTGCTGATCGCTGAGGCCGCCGGTTGCCGACGTGACTTTCGCTTTGAGAACAGGATCGTATTCGTCGAGGCCGAGCGTCGGCATGATGACTTCAGGCTTCATTGCGCGGGCGTTCTTGATCCATAGCGCTAGATATGCGGCGGTATTGGGAAAACGACCCGCCGCGATCGCGATTCGCGACCCGACGTGGGTCAGATTTGGACCAGTTGTGCCCATCGCCATTGGGTTGCCGGCAATCGCGTGACAACCGATGCATGCGGCGCCGCTGAAGATTTTCAACCCACGCTGCGCATTCCCCGTGAGTCCCGCCGTGAACTTGAGGCCCGATGGTATCGGCGAGTGTGGAATCGCGTAGTCGGGAACCTTCTCGCGCGGGAAGATGTAGCCGGGTTGCACCACGCCGGCGGACGCCGCAGCCACGGATGACTGAGCAGCTCCAAGGCGTGCGCCCGGATTTGCCTCGGCGTTCTGAGGCCGCGGAATCGCCGGCTGTGTCCCGCCGACCGCACCGGTGCCGGAGCTTTGTTGCGCAATGGGACCTGTCGTGGGCGCGGCAGGGCCAACTGCGCCAAATCGCGCCGGCATTTTCTGTCCCGCTACCCACGACTCGAACTGTTGCGGCGTCACCGTGAAAACCCTGAAGCGCATGTTGGCGTGCGAGGCGCCGCAGAACTCCACACAGAATCCGTTCCACACGTGGGCGGCGATAGCAGTGTCCGGCGTGTACCAGATGTAATTCGTGCGATTCGTCACCACATCGCGCTTTCCGCCGAGCTCCGGCGCCCAGAACGAGTGAATCACGTCCGCCGAGCGGAGCCTGAAATTCACCGTGCGTCCGACCGGGAGGTAGATCTCGTTCGCCGTCGTCACGCCGTAATCGGGATAGCGAAACTCCCACCACCATTGGTGCCCGGTCACATCGATCTCGAGCGAGCCGGGCGCGGCCTGCGCCTGGGTGATGAAGATCGTCCTGACCGTCGGAACGGCGATGAACACCAGGATCACCGCCGGGATCAGCGTCCACGCGATCTCGAGCTTGGTGCTGCCGTGGGTCTGCGGCGGCGTCCCCTGGTTCTCTCTGCGCCGGTACCTGAACACGACGTAGATGAGAACCACTTCGACGAGGATGAAAACAATCGTGCCCAGCAGCAGCAGGCGATCCCAGAGGAAATCGATCTCCCGTCCGAGATCGGTGTGGGGAGTGAGGGTGGAATTGGGATGCGCTTCGTTACAGGAGATGGCCGCGACGACAAGCGCCGCGACAAATGCGTAGGATGCAAGCCGCCGGAGGCGGGCAGAACCATTCATGCGAAGGAAATCCTGTTCTCGTCGAGTGAAGAGCGTCTCACCTTCGCCGGGTGAAACACTTACGGATTTTTTCTGACTGAAGCACGTAGAAACTAACCTTCAAGCGTCCGTTGCGGGAGTTGCCCTTGGCGCCGTCATTGCCTCGGGGTTGAGCAAACTGTCGAGCTGGCCGCGCGTCATCAGCCCGCGCTCGCAAACGAGATCGTAAACCCCTCGCCCCGTCTCGAGCGCTTCCTTTGCGATCTCGGTAGTCGTCTCGTAGCCGAGCACCGGAACGAGAGCGGTGATGACGCCGACCGACTGTTCGACGAAGCT
>DHJM01000116.1:12476-13841 GCA_002404335.1 Gemmatimonadales bacterium UBA4720 | reverse complement strand
GGTCATTCCACTGAGCAGCCTGAATGCGATGATTGGCTCGAACACGTTGAGCTGGAGCTGCCCGGCCTCGGCGGCCATCGTTACCGTGACGTCACCACCGATGATGTCGAAGCACACTTGATTCACCATCTCGGGAATCACCGGATTCACCTTTCCCGGCATGATCGAGGAGCCCGGCTGCATTGGCGGAAGATTGATCTCGCCCAGTCCCGCGCGCGGACCCGAGCTTAGCAACCGCAGATCATTGCAGATCTTGGAGAGCTTCACAGCGCAGCGCTTGAGAACGCCCGAGAGCTGAACGAACGCGCCGGTGTCGGCAGTCGCCTCGACGAGATCGGGCGCGGTGATGAACGGCAATCCCGTAATGTGCTCCAGATGCCGGCGCACGCTCTCCGCATACTTGGGCGGTGCGTTGATCCCCGTACCAATCGCAGTCGCGCCCATGTTGATCTCGCGAATGAGGGCCTGCGCTTCGCCGAGCCTGTCGACATCCTCGAGCATCGTGTGCGCGAAGGCGTTGAACTCCTGGCCGAGCGTCATCGGGACGGCATCCTGAAGCTGAGTGCGCCCCATCTTGATGAACGAGCCGAACTCCTCGCCCTTGTGCAGAAACGCCGCGGCCAGCGCGATCATCGCCAATTGCAGGTCCCCGATACTCGTGTGAAGCGCGAGCTTCACCGAGGTCGGATAAACGTCGTTGGTCGACTGGCTGAGATTGACGTGGTTGTTCGGGTGAACGATGTCGTATTGCCCGCGCTCCTTGCCGAGGATCTCGAGCGCGCGATTGGCCATCACTTCGTTTGCGTTCATGTTCGACGAAGTTCCGGCGCCGCCCTGGATCATGTCGACCCGGAAATGCTCGTGATGCAGACCTTCCCTGATCTCGCCGGCCGCCTGTGAGATCGCATCGACGATATCCCGGTCGAGGAGCTTCATCTCGAGGTTGGCGCGCGCGGCCGCCTCCTTCACGGTGGCCAGCGCGGCGACGAGGGTGGGAAATTCACGCAGCTCGATGCCGGTGATGCGGAAATTCTCGATCGCGCGCAGAGTCTGAATCCCGTACAGCGCCGAGGTGGGAACGTCGCGCTCGCCGAGCAGATCGTGCTCCCGGCGTGTTGGCCCGGAGAGATCTACGCGCGGAGCGTCGGCTGCTTCGAGACGCAGCTTTCTCAGCCTTGATGGGGGAGGGGATTTCATGCGTAGCGGGAAGCTATACTGGCCGAATAGCTTATTGAAGTCACGCGCCGACCCCGCGAGGAAGACGTCGCAACGTTCTCCGTCCACCCAGAATATGCCGCGCTCTCTGCTTCGACTGGCCGCATGCGCCGGCCTCTTCGTTTCGCTTGGTTTCCCATCCGCACTGCG
>DHJM01000116.1:8925-12451 GCA_002404335.1 Gemmatimonadales bacterium UBA4720 | reverse complement strand
GAGCTGCGCCGTATCGGGGACCGGCGATGGCGAGTTCTTCATTTGCGACAACGTCGCAAAGCGTAGGTCGGGACTAACGTTGGTCACCCAAAAAGCGTAGACGGCGTTTTTCAACGAAACACCTAACGGAGAACAGTAAATGGGAATCTCGAGAAGGAAATTCTTAGGAACCAGCGCCGCGGCGGCGGCTGCACTCACGTTCGACCGCAGCGCGAGCGCCGCCACTCCGCGGATCGCGGTCATCGACAGGGCGAGGGTTTCGGAGCCGGCGTTCCAGCCCGTCGTGGTTGCGTCCGCGAACGGCATCCGCGGCATCGCGCGCGCTTACGACATGATCACGCGTCAGAACGCCGACACGCTGGACGCGATCATCGCCGGCGTCAACATCCAGGAGCTCGATCCCGAGGATCAGTCGGTTGGGCTGGGCGGCCTGCCGAATGAAGAAGGAGTGGTGCAGCTCGATGCCTCGTGCATGCACGGGCCGACGAAGCGCGCCGGATCCGTCGGCGCGCTCGAAGGCATCGCGACGCCATCGCTCGTCGCGAAGGCCGTGATGGACTACACCGATCACATCATGCTGGTTGGCGCGGGCGCGAAGAAGTTTGCGCTCGAGATGGGATTCCAGGAGCAGAATCTTCTCACTGAAAAGAGCAGGCGCGATTGGCTCCACTGGAAAGCCTGCCTCAACCCGGTCGACAACTGGCTCGATACCCGGAGTGACAGCGCAGCTTCGCCTCCGCCAACCGCGAGCCTGTCGTTTGATGATCCGCTTCACGTGAAATTCACCACCGGGACCATCAACATGAACGCAGTGAATGCCGCGGGAGACATGTCCTCGGTCACGACGACCAGTGGACTGTCGTGGAAGGTGCCGGGAAGAGTTGGTGATTCGCCGATCATCGGCGCGGGGCAATACTGCGACAACAGCGTGGGCGCGGCGGGATCCACCGGGCGCGGTGAAGCGAACATCAAAGTCTGCGGCGCGTTCCTGATCGTCGAGTTCATGCGGCAGGGGATGTCGCCGGACCAGGCGTGCATGAAGACAATCGATCGAGTGATCGCAATGACCGAGCGGCGGCTGCTCGATCCCGCCGGCCGCCCGCTATTCGACCTGCAGTTCTATGCCTTGCACAGGGACGGGCGGTTCGGCTCGGCCACCGCCTACGAGGGCGCCCGCTTTTCGGTCGCCGATTCCAGTGGAGCCCGGCTCGTTCCGATGAAGTTCAAGTTCGCGCGATCGGAGAGGCCGCAAATGCCTGAAGTCAGGTGTCGCCGAGCTTGAAGGTGCCGACCAGGTCCGAAATGCGCCCCGAGGCGTCGGTCAGCGCGGCGGCCACGGCTGCGAGATCGGCGATGTTCCTGCTCTGCTCCTCGTCCGAGACTGCCACGTCGTGCATCGCGCGCGAGAACGCGCTGGTGCCGTAGGATAGGCCCGCCAGACGCTGGCTCATGAGCGAGATCAGCTCGTTCGATTCACGAACGGCTCTCTCGATGCGACCGCTCAGGTCTTCTCCTTCGACCGTTCCCTCTTCGACCCGTGAGAGCGACTGGCGTCCGGCGCGCGTTGCCTCGAGCGCCTGTTCGACCGTGGCCACAGTGCGCGATGTCGCCTCGCGCGACTGCACGACGCTGTCCACCATCTCCTGAACGAGCGACGTCGTGCGCTGGGCGGCGTCTGCGGAGCTGCTTGCAAGGCGCCGGACCTCGCTCGCGACCACCGCGAAACCATGACCGTGCTCACCGGCGCGCGCTGCTTCCATCGCCGCGTTGAGCGCGAGGAGCTTCGACTGCCTGGCGATTTTCTGCACGAGCACGAGGAACGCTCCAATCTCGTCCACCGCCGCCGACATCGCATCGATTCCTTCGGCGCTCTCGAGCGCATCGGAAGCAAGAGATTGGAGCGAGTTCGTGGTACGCTCGAGACGCATCCGGTTTTCGCGCGCCAGCTGCCGCAGTGCCTGATCGCGTCGCAATCCTTCCTGTGCCGCTTCGCGAAGATTCCCGGAGATCTCGACCAACTTCGTCGCTTCGGCCATCAATTCCTTGATCGCCCGCTCGCGCGTGACGGCGTCCTGGCTCAGTGCGTTGGTCGTCGCGGCGCCATCGCGGGCTGATGCCGCGGCGGACACGGATGCCTTCACAACCTGCGATGCCAGTTCGCTGTTGTCATCGGCGGAACTCTGCATCTTGCTGGCTACGCCCCTCAGCTCGGTGAGCATCGATATCGTCGATCTAGTGAGGCGGTCGACGGTCCGGTTGGAAGCCGAAGGCTTGTAATTGCTCGAAAGATCACCCTTTGCGATTGCCTCGTGCGTGCGCGCGAGCTCGGCGGCCGGCCCACTAACGTGCTGGCGAACGAAGATCAGCGCGGCCCAGACAGTGGCGGCGAGCGCGACTCCGATCCAGAGGACAGCAATCGCGAGCGCCAACTCGACACCACTCACCGACAGCAGATCCTCGCGCGTTCCCGCGGGAATCTGGCGATAGACCTGCCAGCAGATTCCGCCGAGACCGATGAGAAAGACCGATCCGAAGGTGATGCTCGTTCCGAGAGCGCGACGCTGCAACGCGCTGAAGAACGGCTTGAGTAAGCCGGCGGAAGGGCGCGGAACGAGAGGGAGCGGCGTTGCTGTCATCTGGAGGTGCGATTGTTGAACGACTCGGTCAGCCGCGCCGGAGATGAAACTCCGTCGCTCAGCCGCTAGTTTGTACAGATGGAAAATTCGGCAACACGGAACGACCCTCTCCCCTCAGACGCCGTCACTTACGATCCATCGGCGATCGAGCAGAAGTGGCAGCGCATCTGGCAGGAGCGTGGCACGAACCACACGGATCTGCAGCGCGCCCAAAGGCCGTTCTATGCCCTGATGATGTTTCCCTATCCGTCCGCCGAAGGACTCCACGTCGGGAATCTTTTTGCGTTCACAGGGAATGACATTTATGGACGATTCCAGCGTCTCATCGGACACAACGTCTTCGAGCCGCTCGGGTATGACGCTTTCGGGATTCATTCGGAGAATTATGCCCTCAAGGTCGGGCAGCATCCGATGGAGCTCATCCCGCGGAACATCGCCAACTTCCAGCGCCAGCTCGAAAGAGCGGGTTTGATGGTTGATTGGCGCTACAGGCTCTCAACGACCGACCCCAGCTACTACAAGTGGACGCAATGGCTCTTCCTCCAGCTCTTCGAGCAGGGGCTCGCCTACAAGAAGCAGGCGGCGGTCAACTGGTGCCCCGACTGCAAGACGGTGCTGGCCAACGAGCAGGTTGTAGGTGGCCTGTGCGAGCGCAGCAAGACGCCGGTCGAGCAGCGGCTCCTCGAGCAGTGGTTCTTCCGCATCAGCGATTACGCTCCAAGGTTGCTCGAGAATCTCGACCACATCGATTGGTCGGAGACCACCAAGACCGCGCAGCGAAACTGGATTGGTCGCTCCGAAGGGGCGGAAATCGCCTTCGAAGCGGAGAACGTGGCGGGCGGCGAGTGCGAGATCCGCGTCTTCACAACCCGGCCTGACACGATTTACGG
>DHJM01000116.1:8119-8765 GCA_002404335.1 Gemmatimonadales bacterium UBA4720 | reverse complement strand
TTCCGATCTGGGTCTCCGACTACGTGCTGATGGAGTACGGGACGGGCGCGATCATGGGAGTGCCAGGCCACGATCAGCGCGATTTCGAATTCGCGACCAAGTTCGAGCTTCCGATCGTGCGCGTGGTTTGCGGCGAGCGCGAGGATGCGAGCACGCCGCTGCACGAGGCGTTCACGGAGTGCGAATCCGGCACTCTGGTCAACTCCGGCATGTTCGATGGATTCCGGGTCGAGGCCGCGAAAAAAGCAATAGTGGAGTTGCTCTCCAAGAGTGGCGCGGCCAAGCCGATCGTTCACTATCGGCTCCACGACTGGTGCATCTCACGGCAGCGATACTGGGGTCCACCGATTCCGATCATCTACTGCGACTCGTGTGGAGTAGTGCCGGTGCCGGAGAAGGACCTGCCGGTCGTGTTACCGTTCATTGAGGATTTCAAGCCAGACGATTCTGGAGTGTCGCCGCTGGCGCGTCACGAGGAGTGGTATCGCGTCGAGTGCCCGAAGTGCGGCAAGATGGGACGCCGCGAGACCGACGTGTCGGACACATTCCTCGACAGCGCCTGGTATTTCCTGCGCTACCCGAGTGTCGGCCGCGACGAAGTGCCGTTCGAGAAGGGCGTCACCAAAAAGTGGCTGCCCGTGAACTC
>DHJM01000116.1:2712-8096 GCA_002404335.1 Gemmatimonadales bacterium UBA4720 | reverse complement strand
CGAGTTCGAGGAGCCGTTCACGCGGTTTCGCGCGCATGGTCACATCATCCGTGAAGGCGCGAAGATGTCGAAGACGCAGGGCAACATCGTGAACCCCGACGAGTACATCGAGCACTGGGGCGCCGACGCGTTCCGCACGTACCTCATGTTCCTCGGGCCGTACGAGCAGGGCGGCGATTTCCGCGATCAGAGCATCTCGGGACCCCGCCGTTTCCTCGACCGGCTGTTCGCATCGGTTCAGAGCATGTCGGGCGATGGGGTGCCGGACCATTCGGTGATGCGCAAGCTGCATCAGACGATCAGGAAGGTCAGTGAGGACATTCCGCGTCTTAGCTATAACACCGCGGTCGCCGCGATGATGGAGTACATGAACGTTCTCCGCAAAGGGGAGCGGACGCCCCATCGCGACGAGGTGCTGCCGCTGATTCCGCTGGTGTCGCCGTTCGCGCCGCACATCGCCGAGGAGCTGTGGGAGCAGACGGGGGGAACCGGGAGCGTATTCGACTCGGCGTGGCCGGCGTTCGACCCCGCGCTCGCAGTGGACGATTCGATCGAGCTCGTCGTTCAGGTGAACGGCAGAGTGCGGGGCAAGATCACTGTCGCGCGTGACATCGGTGAGAAAGCCGCGCTCGTTGCCGCGCTGGCGGAGCCGACGGTGGCGAAATTCGCTGACGGCACGCCGAAGAAGGTCATCTTCGTTCCCGGACGGCTGATCAACATCGTCGTCTGACGCAACCGCAGTTATGCGTTTACTCGTACATGTCTCTCAGATCCGCCTTCGCGAGATCAACGAGAAAACCGCCGATTCGATCCGTCACCGCGCGCAGAAACTTCTCGCCTTTCTCCTGGGTGGACGCCGCGGGATTCCCGGTGCCGGTATCATCCGTGACCTTCGACCATTGTCGCGGCGTCCACGCCCATCCATCTCGCAGCCCGGCTACGCGGAACTTTCTCGCTTTGCCGGGGCCCGCTTCGGATAGCGGCCGCAGCAAATCCGGTTCGAGAGCCATCATCAGGCTGGTCTCCATCTCGCCGGCGTGGTCGCCGGGCTCGTCGAAGTAGTCAGCTCCCTTCACGCACGTCCACCAGTTGATGGTGCAGATGAAGAGGTCGAGCTTCGGCTGCAGCTCCCGAATCATCTGCCTGAAATCGTTGCCGCCGTGCCCGTTGAGAATCAGCAGCTTTTTCACGCCCTGCCCCGCGATCGCCGACGCGAGGTCGGTGAGCAACGCGAGCTGCGTGCTCGGATTCATGTTCAGCGCGAGCCTTAGATCGAGCTGACCGGTGTTGACCCCGAACGGAACCGTCGGCAGCACCACGACCTTTGCCCCTTTCTTCCACGCGATCTCAGCCGCGCGCTCGGCGATCGCGCCGGTCTCGTAGTTGTCGGTGCCGTAGGGCAGATGATAGTTGTGCGGCTCGGTCGCGCCCCAGGGGAGAATCGCGACTTCGAAGGGCGTGTCCTTGACAGTTTTCCAGTTGGAGCCGGCGAGAACGTATGGGCGTGGTGGCATCAGTGATGGTAGCAAAGGGGAGCAGTCCGGCACCAGTGCGCATGATCTCCCGGTTGCGAGATCAACAGGAGGAACCAACATTGACCGATCATCGAGTCCCGCTGTGAATCGTCCTGCCGGAGACATCCCAATGGTGTTCCAGACACATCCCCGTCGTTTTCTTGCCCTGTTGGGCGCTGTGCTAGTGTCATCAACGCTATCTTGCCGCCGTGCTAGTGACGAGCCGCAAAACGAGGTCGCGCGGCGTGGCGACGATGTGCTGGCGACGGGATCTATGGCGACAATCATGGATAGCGTGCCGGGCGACGCAATTCTCGCCAGCGGTGATGTGAGCTTCAGCGGGGTAACCGGCGGGGATTATCTGGGGGCGGGTGGCAAGCAGGTAATCACCGGGCGCATCCATGGATCGCTCCGGGCCGCCGGTGGTCAGGTTCACGTCGCCGCTGCTGTCGATCGGAACGCCACTATCGCGGGCGGTACTGTCGGCCTGGATTCCGCGGCGGTCATTGCCAAGAACGCCTATCTCATGGGTGGGACGGTTCAGGTCGACGGGACAGTGCGCGGAGCGCTCCTGGCATCAGGTGGCATGATCATACTGAACGGCGTGGTCGGACGCGATGTCGAGGTCGCCGGGGGAGCGCTTCGTATCGGACCTCACGCGCAGATCGCGGGGAACCTTCGCTATCGCGTGCCGGCGGGAAAGGTCCGCATTGATCCAGCCGCGCGCATCACGGGGACGGTTACCGCTATTCCGATCGCAGGCAGGTGGGGACTCAAGCGCGTGCTCTGGTTACTCGGCTTCCTCATGATGGGTGCAGTCGCGGTGGCTCTTTTCCCCGGCTTTATGGCGGAGGCGGCCGAGATACTACCTCAGCGTCCGGGCCGATCGGCACTGTTCGGTCTGGGATGGGCGATCCTGGTCCCAATTGCCATTTGCCTCGCGGCCATCACGATCGTCGGGCTACCACTCGCGCTCCTTACGGCCGCTATCTACGCAATCATGGTGTGCCTGGCGACTGTCCCGTTCGCCCTCTGGCTGGGGCAGCTACTGCTCGGCGCGCGCGCACGAAAAGGGCGTGAAGGAGCGCTCATGAACTTTTTCCTTGGCGGGTTCCTTCTGCTCGTCGTGGGGATCATACCGATTGTCGGGGGCTGGGTGTCGTTGGTGGCCGCTGTCCTCGGGCTTGGGACGATCGTGCTCCAGGCCATCTCATTGCGGGAGAGAAAGCCAGTTTGAGACCTTAGATCCGCCGCCCCACCCACCCGCCGACGTAGTAGCCGACCAGCGCGACGCCGACGCCGACTACGAACATGTCGAAGCCGGACCGGAAAGCTCCGCGACCCGTGAACACCGATCGGGCCGCACCGACCAGGAAGTGCGAGAGCATAGCCACCGTGAACGAGATCGCGATCGCGGTCGCGCCATGCCAGACGAGAAATGGAAATACCGGAATCGCCGCGCCGAACGCGGTCGCGAGCCCGGTGATCCATCCTTCCCTGAATGGCGAAACGGTGAACTCGCCGATCTTGAGCTCCTCCTGCACCTGCTCCTTCAGCATCTGCTGGGGGTCCGCCATGATTCGCGTTGCAAGCATGTGAGCGTCGCCGCGATCCATCCCTTTCGCCTCATAGATGACCGCCAGCTCGTCTCGCTCGATTTCCGGCATAAGCTCGACTTCCGTTTTTTCCATCGAGATCTCGTACTCGTAGACCTCGCGCTCGCTCTTGCTGGCGAGATATCCGCTCGAGCCCATCGACAATGCGTCGGCAATCAGACCGGCCATCCCGGCAACGACAACTGCCTGGTGCTGGTTCACGGTCGCGGCGCCGATCACACCCGCGACCAGGCCAAAGTTCGCAGTTAGTCCGTCGTTGAATCCGTACACGACGTTGCGAAGGAATCCGCCGGACGCCGTCTTGTGCCACGGCTCCCCACCCTTGCCCGCGATTCCGCCGAGCGTTGTCGCGTGATCAGCTGATTCACGGGCGAGCACGAGCGCCTCGGCGCCGCCCGGCGCCCCGACCGGTGTCGCACGATGCATGTCGAGGTACGCTCTTACCTCGCGTCCCTCTTCTTCGAGGAGCATCGGCAGCAGAAAGCCCGGGCCGAACCAGCGCCCAAATACGGCGAGCAGTCGTGCGCGTCGGCTCGGACGGAATTCCGCCGGCGGATGTCCATGCTGTGCCAGGAGACCGGACCAGACCACGACGTGCCGGTCCTCGACGTCCGCCAGTCTCGAGTAGATGTCTTTCTTTTTCGCGTCGGGCTCCGCCGCGGCGAGGATCCGATAGAGATAGGCGGCGTCCGCTTCATCCTGCCAATGGTGCTCGAACGCGTGAACGTCGATCTCGCGAGCGTGCGGTGGTGCTTCGCGGGGCTCCAGCGTCGTGGACATGCCTTCAATATCACCCGGCCGACCCCCTTTTGCACCGGCGGCAACCCTTGGATGCGACCCGATGTCCTATGTCACAGAACCATCAAGGGAGACAAGATGAAGGCACTACTGCTTCTTTCCGCCGTAGCCGCTGCTTCCGCCGCGGCAACGCTGAACGCGCAGGTGACACCCGCCAAGCCCGACTCGAGCTGCACGAATTACCCCGATGGGCGCGTCGAATGCCGCATCTTTCGCGGCGGTGGCCGTGGGGATTCTGCGCTTCGAAACCGGATGTTCTACAGGGTGGATTCGGCGATGGCAAAACGCGCGGCGCTGGGCCTCGAGCTCCGCACCACCGGGACGAAGCGCGACACGCTCGGAGTCTTCGTCGAAGCGGTGACCCCCAAGGGGCCGGCTGAGACCGCCGGCATCATCGAAGGAGATCGCATCACTTCGATCAACGGGGTGGATCTTCGCACGTCGTCGGGCGACACCGACGACTCCTATATAAATGGGCTCGCGGCGCACCGTTTGAGCCGCGAAGTGCAGAAGCTCGCACCCGGTAGCCGGGTGAACCTTCGCGTCTATTCGGGCGGGCGGTTCCGGGATGTGCAGGTCACAGCCGGGAAGGCAAGCGACCTCATGCGTCGCGGCAATCGATTCAACTACATGATGCCGGGGATGGACGGCATGATGGAGCTCAACGGTCCGGAGGGGATGATGTTTGCGCCAGACATGCAGAGGATGCGCGAGCACCTGGAGCCGCTGATGAAAGAGCGCATTGCTCCGGTGCGCGTTCAGCGGACTTACAGAGTCGATGCCAGCGGAATCGAACCCGTGTCAGCCGACGAGATCAGGGAGCTTGTGGCGACAACAATTCGGAACGCTCGATCCGCGTTAAAGCAGCTCGCTGCGGACGGAATCTCCTAGACAGCTCGTCCGCGCGCGCCTGCCAGCGCGCCTCTATCGAACGAGTCGCAATTTGGACGCGTTGCTCGACTGCGGAAGTACGGAGCAACGCGTTCTGCGTAGCCGGACACGAGAACTGCGGAGGATGCTTCGGGTCAACGGCCGCGTAGCCGATCCTCGGCAGTATCTCAACCGCCATCAATGTCAGACCGGTCAGGATGATGAGCAGCGACAGCGTATGCATCTTGGGGAGCCGGTGGCGCCAGGTCGTGAGGGCGACCCACAAGCCGCCCACGATGATGACGAGTTCGACGCCGAGATAGTAGAACAGACCCAGGCCGCACGCGCGCTCGTACGGCCAGACCGCCAGCGCGGCGAAGAGCGCGAACACGAGTATCAACCGCGCTCCGCCACCGAACATGGCCGCGCGCTGCTGGGTGCGCTCCTGCGCGCGCCGCTCCTCCTCGCTCTGAAGCTTCTTCATGGCAGGCGAAGGCTCGGGCGGAAGTCCATCGAACTCCCGCTCGATTTTTTTCAGCTGATTTGACCAGTCGTCTTGCTGAGCCACGATTGCTCCCGGCAGGGG
>DHJM01000116.1:1901-2648 GCA_002404335.1 Gemmatimonadales bacterium UBA4720 | reverse complement strand
CGACGTAATCCGGGTCCGGCTCGATAAATGGCTGTGGGCCGCGCGTTTCTTCAAGACACGGGCGCTTGCCGCGACGGCAATCGAAACCGGAAAGGTCGAGGTCAATGGCGAGCGGGCCAAGCGGGCCAAACAGCTCCAGGTTGGCGATTCCCTGCGGATCCGGCTCGGGCCATATCATCACATCGTGACGGTCCGAGCGCTCTCGGAGAACCGCGGACCAGCTCCAATTGCGGCCAAGCTTTACGAAGAAACCGAAGAGGGGCGAAAAGCGCGCGAGGCGATGCAGCTGCAGGTGAAGGTGGCGCGATCGGTTCCCGGCTACGATCGCGGGCGGCCCACCAAGAAGGATCGGCGCGATCTTGAAAGGGTGAGGAGGCCGGATCGGGACTGAGGTCACGCAAACGAAAAAATCAAATACAACAGAACGGGCGGGAGGCGCCAGAAGCGTAGTTGTCAGTATTTAGTTCACTACGCCCGGACTTGCCTCTGTGGCATTCTGGGCACAAGCAGTTGCTTGTGTCATGACCCAACCGAGATAAGTCGGGGTGTAGTGAACTAACAAACTGGCACCTGTGCTCTCTGGCGCCTCCCGCCCGTTCAGTTGCAGTTCGTCGGTCAGTCTAGCGCAGCAGCCTAGAACTCCATCTGTGCGCCCAGTTCAACCACCCGATTCGGTGGTATTCCGAAGAACTCCGTCGCTGGGCGCGCGTTGCGCTGCATGAAAATGAAAAGCCGCTTGCGCCAGCG
>DHJM01000116.1:0-1827 GCA_002404335.1 Gemmatimonadales bacterium UBA4720 | reverse complement strand
TTGGCGACGATGCCGCGCTCCGCCGCCAGCGCGAGAATCTCGGGCACGTTCGGGGTCTGCATGAATCCGTACTTCGCTTTGACGCGCGCGAAGTTGTGCGGGAAGCATGTCACCTCGATGCGCTCCGCGATCGGCACTTCCGGCACCTGGGCGGAGACAATCGAAAGCAGAACCACGTTCTCGTGGAGCACCTTGTTGTGCTTGAGGTGGTGCAGGAGCACGAGTGGCGCGTCTTTCGACTCGGATGCCAGGAACACCGCGGTGCCGGGAACGCGCGGGGGCTTGAAGCGCCTGTCCGGATTCTCGTCGCCCAGATCCCTGAGCAGCGCATCGAGGGGGATCGAAGCATCCACGAGCAGGCTGCGCACGATCAGGCGTCCACGCTGCCACGTCGTCATCAGGGTGAAAATCCCGAGCGCGATGACGAGAGGCACCCAACCACCCTGCACGATCTTGAGCATGTTGGCGGAGAAGAACGCGAGATCGATGATCAGGAAAAAGGCGGTAAGGAGTCCGGCTCGCCAGATACTCCACTGCCAATGGGTACGCGCCAGCACGTAGAAGAGAATCGTCGTTATCGTCATCGTCCCTGTTACGGCGATTCCATACGCGGCGGCGAGCGAGCTCGAGGATCTGAACATGAGCACGACGAGAATGCACCCGAGTCCAAGCGCGCGATTCACTTCGGGAACGAATATCTGGCCTGTTTCAGACTGCGAGGTATGGACGATCTGTACGCGCGGACTGTAGCCAAGCTGCACGGACTGCTGCGTGAGCGAGAACGCGCCGGAGATGAGAGCCTGAGACGCGATGATCGCCGCGATCGTCGCGAGGGCGATCAGAGGATACTGGAGCGCGCTGGGCGCGAGCAGGTAGAACGGATTGACGGCGGTCGTCGGGTCCCTCAGGATCAGTGCGCCCTGTCCGAAGTAGTTCGCCAGTAGTGCCGGCAACACGAGGAGGAACCAGGCGAGGCGGATCGGCCGCTTGCCGAAGTGTCCCATGTCGGCATAAAGCGCCTCGGCTCCAGTAACGGCCAGAACTACCGCTCCGAGCAGGACAAATCCAGCGTGCCCGTGTCGAAGGAAAAACTCCACGCCGTATAGCGGATTTGCCGCGGCGAGGACCTGCGGGGCCTGGAGAATTTCGGCGAGGCCGAGTCCGCCTATCGTCGCGAACCAGACGACCATCACGGGGCCGAATATCCGCCCGACCTTCGCGGTCCCGTGCTGCTGAAAGAAAAACAGGCCGAAGAGTATCACCACGGTCAGTGGAATCACGAGATGCACCGACTGGGGTGCCACCACTTCGAGGCCTTCCACGGCGCTCAACACGGAGATCGCCGGGGTTATCACTCCATCGCCGTAGAGGAGCGCCGCTCCGATCAACCCGAGAGCGATGATCGTCTTGCGGCGAAAGGAGTCAGCATCCCGCCGCTGCTTCTGAAGAATGAGCGCCAGCAACGCGAGAATTCCGCCCTCGCCGTTGTTGTCCGCCCGCATGATGAAGATGATGTACTTGATGCTGACGATGACTATCAGCGACCAGACGATCAGCGAGAGAACGCCGTAGACGTTGTCCGGCACCGGAGCGAGGCCATGCTCCAGCTTGAAGCACTCGCGCAGGGCATAGAGGGGACTGGTGCCGATGTCCCCATAAACGACGCCTAAAGCGAGAAGAGTGAGTTTTGCGAGACGGCGGCCGCTCGGACGAGCTTCGAGGTTAGTGCTGATTTGCGCGACCTATAGAGGTTCAGGCCACCCAATTGCCGGCGGCTTTGAGTTCGGAATTTCCTCAAGCGCGCGACCCTTTGCAAGGCCGATCCCC
>DHJM01000068.1:6890-7741 GCA_002404335.1 Gemmatimonadales bacterium UBA4720 | reverse complement strand
CTCGCAATTCTCGAAAGAAATCGCGCAGTTCTCGGCGACGTAATACAAGTCACTGAAGCGCACTACTCGTCCGGAACTGGCGGTCAGCAGGATGTCCTCAAGGCACGCGTAGAAGCCGCTCGACTCGGTGAAACCGCGAGTACACTATTGGAAGAGCGACGCGCGACGTCGGCAGAGCTCAATGCCACACTGAACAGAGACGACACGACTTCGATTCCTGCTGCCGTAGTTCCGGACAGAATCGCCCAAGCAGCGATAGCAATCGATCCAAGTCGCGTTCGCTTTACTACGCAGACGTTGGGCGCGCGCGCAGTCGATTGGCCATTTCCGCCACTCGCAGAGCTGCAGGATCTCGCGGTTCGACAGAACCCAACACTTCGAGAGAGCGAGGCAAACATCGCCGCCCAGGCAGCGCGCGTCGAGCTCGCTCGAAAGGGGTCCAAACCTGATTTCGACATCTCGCTCCGGTACGGACAGCGCAATCAGCTTCCCGACATGATCGCAGCCGAGGTTTCAATTCCTTTGCCGATCCATAAACGGGCTCGCCAGGACCAGGAGGTCGAGGAAGCGCGCGCCGAGTTGTCAGCAATGGAGTCGGACCGCCGGGCAAAGGTCAATTCAGTCCGAGCTCAAGTCGCGAGGGTGGTGAGCGAGCTCGAGCGCGGCCGCACGCAGCTGGCCATCTACACGAAGGCGATCCTTCCCCAGGGTGGAGCGGCGGCGACGGCTGCCTTGGCGGGTTACCAGTCAGGAAAGACCGACTTGCTGACAGTGCTCGACAACCAGAACACTCTATTCACCTACCAGATGGAGTATTACCGCTCACTCTCTGACTTCGCGAAGAACCTGGC
>DHJM01000068.1:6359-6670 GCA_002404335.1 Gemmatimonadales bacterium UBA4720 | reverse complement strand
GGCGGCGTTGTCGTCGCCGTCCTTCTCATCTTGACCTTCAGGCATAAGACGACCCTCCCGCCGGGCTCTTTGGCTGCCGGCGGTGCGACGTCGCGAGCCGCGGCCGGTCAAACAGACGCGATGCCGGGCATGGGTTCCGATTCGGCCGGGTCAGTCGTGCTCACCCCACAACAGATCAGCCAGCTCGGCGTGAGCTTCGGCACCGTCGCACTGCGCCCGCTTTCCAACGAGGTGAGGACGGTTGGTACCGTCGTTGTGAACGAGACGCGACTGGCCAAGGTCACACCCAAGTTCAGCGGATACGTCGAGAA
>DHJM01000068.1:0-6127 GCA_002404335.1 Gemmatimonadales bacterium UBA4720 | reverse complement strand
CGAGCGGTAGTCCGATGAGAACGGTCCCGATCTCTGCCCCAGCATCGGGGTTCGTGATCGAGAAGAAGGTCGTACAGGGACAATCAATCCAGGCCGGAGACGAGCTTTACACCATCGCGGACTTGTCCGACGTGTGGGTCGAGGCACAGTTACGGGAGGAGGATGCTGGACGCGTGTCGCTCGGCGCGACCGCGACGCTCGATTTCACAAGTTATCCGGGACGGCCATTCACCGGGGCGAGTTACTTACATCGATCCGATATTGGGCGAGCAAGCGAGAACGGTGAAGGCTCGCATCACCGTTTTGAACACTGACGCCCGTCTCAAGCCCGGAATGTACGCGACGGTGGTTCTAAACAGCCCAACTCAGTCTGCACTAACGGTCCCCCGTTCCGCTGTCGTCCAGACAGGAGAACGAGCATTGGTCTTCGTCGATCTTGGGAACGGCAAGCTCAACGCGCAAACAGTGAAGCTCGGCAGAACGGGTGGTGATTACGTGGAAGTCCTGAGCGGGTTGGCATCGGGTCAACGCGTGGTCACGTCCGCCCAATTCCTGATCGACTCCGAGTCGAACGTTGCCGAGGTCATGAGAAGCATGATCGGTGTACGCGGACAAGCTGGAACAATGTCCGACGTTAAGGCCGGAGCCGCGAACGGTGTCGACGAAAAAGGGGCCGACATGCGCGGACTCCCAGCGATATCACCTCCGGCAAAGAAGTAGGCGCTCATGCTCAAGCGAATCATCGACTGGTCGATCTCTCATACGCGAGCGGTCCTGCTGGTCACGATTGCCCTCTCGGCCGCCGGCATCTGGGCTATGCTCAAAACCCCCGTGGACGCGATTCCGGACTTGTCAGACGCGCAGGTCATCGTAATGACGCAGTGGCCCGGCCAGGCGCCGCAGATCGTCGAAGACCAAATCACCTATCCCCTGGAGACGGAGCTGCTCAAGGTTCCGCACATCAAGTTCGTTCGCGGGATGAGTCAGTTCGGTTTGTCGGCGGTGTACGTCGTGTTCGAGGACGGCACCGATCTGTATTGGGCGCGGAGCAGAGTGCTCGAGTACATGAACGGTGTGCGCGACAAGCTTCCGAATGGAACCCAGCCAATGCTCGGGCCAGATGCAACCGGAGTTGGTTGGGTGATGCAGTACATCCTGGCGGACACGACCGGCACGCTCAACCTCGCCCAACTGCGGGGTATCCAGGATTTCGTTGTCCGCCCCGCGTTGACATCCGTTCCCGGCGTCGCCGAGATCGCATCTCTGGGCGGCTTCGAGAAGGAATATCAGGTCGAGATCGATCCGACCAAACTCCTCGCGTTCGATTTGCCATTCCAGAAAGTCGCTGACGCCGTCCGCAACTCGAATCAGGATGTAGGGGGGCGCGTGCTCGAGATGGGCGGGTCAGAGTACGTCGTGCGTGGGCGTGGCCGATTCACAAGCATTGACGACATTCGGCATGTCGCCGTGGGCACCGCGCCGGGCGGTACTCCGATAACCGTCGGCGACGTCGCGAACGTCCAGATTGGTCCCGGGCTTCGACGGGGCATTGCGGACTTCAATGGCAAAGGCGAGATCGTCACGGGTTGGGTCGTGATGCGTTACGGCGCGAATCCTCTTGCCGTGATCAAGGCAGTCAAGGAGAAGATGGTCGGAGTTCAGGGCTCGCTCCCGAAGGGTGTGCGTTTTGTCGGGGGCTACGACCGTTCCGGCCTGATCGAGGCCGCGATTCGCACGCTTCGCGGTAAGCTCATCGAAGAGTCAATCATCGTCGCGCTCATAACGATTCTCTTTCTCTTCCATGCGCAGAGCGCACTGGTGGCCATTGTAACTCTGCCGATCGGCCTTCTCATGGCATTTCTTGCCATGAGAGTGCTCGGCTTGAGCGCGAACATCATGAGCCTGGGTGGATTCGCGGTCGCGATCGGGGCAATGATCGACGCGGCAATTGTAATGGTTGAAAATCTTCACAAGCACATCGAACGGAACGGGTCGGAAGGCCGAGCGAAGGAGCATTGGCAGCTGGTGCGAGAAGCTGCAAAAGAGGTGGGCGGGCCGCTCTTCATCTCGCTTCTCATCATCACGGCGAGCTTTCTGCCCGTATTCGCGCTTCAGGATCAGGAGGGCAGACTATTCAAACCGCTCGCATGGACGAAGACGCTCGCCATGGCCTCGGCAGCGATTCTTTCGATCACACTCGTTCCCGTGACGATGGGTTACTTCATCCGTGGTGGCATAAAGGCGGAGGCTGCCAATCCTGTAAATCGGTTTCTCATTCGCGTTTATCGGCCGATGATCGAGTTTGTGCTTCGCAATCGGTGGCCCACGATCGCCGTTGCGGGTGGGTTTCTGTTGCTCACGCTATTCCCGTGGTCAAGGCTGGGAAGCGAGTTCATGCCACCTCTGAATGAAGGCAGCATTATGGACATGCCCTCGCTCTTTCCAGGCGTCGGGTCGGGTCAGGCGAAGCTGGTGCTACAGCAGCGAGACGCCGCGCTCGCCCGAATTCCGGAAGTCCAGATGGTGCTTGGAAAGATCGGAAGGGCGGAAAGCGCAACCGACATGGCCCCATTGTCGATGATCGAAACCATAGCTGTGCTAAAGGACAAAAAAGACTGGCGCCCCGGCGTGACTTACGACTCCATTGTCTCCGAGGCGAACAACACCGTAACAACGCCGGGTGTAGCGAACATGTGGAGCATGCCAATCAAGAACCGCCTCGACATGCTCGCCACTGGAATCAAGACTCCCGTTGGAATAAAGATTTTTGGCCCCGACCTGGCGACGCTCGATCGAATCGGCAAGGAGATCGAGGGCATCTTGCCGTCGGTCCGTGGAACGAGCGCCGTGTTCGCCGAGCGCGCGGTCGGTGGGCGATACCTCGATGTAACCGTCGATCGCGCAGCAGCTGCTCGTTACGGGCTGACAGGAGACGAAGTCCAGATGGCGCTCAGCACCGCTGTGGGTGGAATGGACGCCGGGCAGGTTATCGAAGGCCGCGAACGATACGGGGTGTTGGTGCGCTATCCTCGAGAGTTACGAGACGATCCTGAGTCGATCGCACGGGTGTTGGTCGCTACTCCGTCAGGCGCCCAAGTGGCTCTGGGAGAACTGGCTAGCATCAAAGTTGTGCAAGGGTCGACGCTGATTAAATCAGAGGACGGTTATCTCAACAATGTTGTTTACGTGGATGTGAGAAACCGCGATGTAGGCAGCTATGTTGGCGAAGCGAAGAGTTTCCTGGAGGGGCGCCTTGTGCTTCCGGCCGGGTATCGACTCGAGTGGTCTGGTCAGTACGAATCCATGCAGCGTGCGTCGAAGCGGCTTCGTCTCGTGGTGCCGATCACCCTGATCGTCATCTTCGGCCTTCTCTATTTCAACTTTCGCAGCACCGCGGAAAGTCTGATCGTCATGCTTTCGCTCCCGTTCGCGCTGGCAGGCGGTGTCTGGCTGATGTGGATTCTGAACTACAACCTGAGTGTTGCCGTCGCTATCGGGTTCATCGCGCTCGCCGGCGTAGCCGCGCAAACCGCCGTTGTGTTGCTCATTTATCTCGACCAAGCGTGGAATCATACCTTGGGATCGAAGCGGCAAAGTGGGTCTGCCCCAACGAGGAACGACTTGGATGCGGCGGTAGAATTTGGTGCTGTCGAGCGGCTTCGACCCAAGATGATGACAGTCGCCGCGATTACGCTCTCGCTGGTGCCGATTCTGTGGAGTCAGGAAACGGGGTCGGACGTGCTGAAGAGGATAGCGGCACCAATGGTCGGCGGACTCATAACAAGCGCAGGCCTCACCCTGATCGTCCTTCCCGCTATTTACTCGCTTTGGCGTGAGCGACAACTCGGACAACTTGGTGCGCAGAGCATTCACAGCGGTGCTCTTGAGCGTGAAACCAAAGTGCCGCCAGGCCAGTTGGTAGCGTCGTGACACACGAAGCCATGACTCATCCATCCGCCGCGGCGCCATCGCCGGATGGAGACGGCGGCGGTCATGCCCATCATCAAGGACACGAAGAGCATCAGGGCCATGACCAGCACGCCGGCCACAGCGTGCAGATGTTCCGCGACAAATTCTGGTGGTCGATCGCTCTGACAGTGCCGACTCTCGTGTGGTCGCCGATGATACAGCAGTGGCTCGGCTTCCAGGCGCCGGCTTTCACGGGCTCTGGCTACATACCGGCAATCTTCGGAACAATCCTGTTCTTCTACGGCGGGATGGTGTTCCTGCGGGGCGCGGCTCGGGAGATCAAGGACAAACTCCCGGGCATGATGACGCTGATCTCGCTCGCCATTACCGTAGCGTTCGCTTTCAGCCTTGCCGTGACCCTCGGCGTTCGAGGGGAGGATCTGTGGTGGGAGCTCTCCACGCTCATCACGATCATGATCCTCGGCCACTGGATCGAGATGCGCTCGATCTCTCAAGCGCAGGGGGCGCTCAAAGAGCTGGCGAAGTTGGTGCCCGATACCGCGGTGCGGTTGATTGGCGACAAGACCGAGGAGGTCCCGGTGACGGATCTCCGCGAGGGGGACGTGATCCTTGTTCGTCCGGGCTCGAGCGTTCCGGCCGATGGTGTCGTCCTTGAGGGAACCAGCGCGGTGAACGAGGCCATGATCACCGGCGAGTCCCGGCCGGTCGAGAAGAAACCGGCGGACAAGGTGATCGCGGGCACCGTGAACGGCTCCGGCTCCCTCCACGTCAAGCTTACTGGCGTCGGCGAACGTACTGCGCTTGCCGGCATCATGCGGCTCGTCGCGCAAGCTCAAAGCTCCCGCTCGAGGGCGCAGGCACTCGCTGACCGGGCAGCGTTCTCTCTCACACTGGTCGCCATCACATCAGCTGTGATTACGCTCGTGGCCTGGCTCCTCGTCGGCGCGTCACCGGCGTTTGCGGTCGAACGGGTCGTGACTGTGCTCGTGATCGCATGTCCTCATGCCTTGGGTCTGGCAATCCCGCTCGTCATCGCCATCTCAACCACCCTTGGTGCCCGCGCTGGACTCCTGGTGCGCAACCGTCGAGGGTTGGAAGACGCGCGGAATCTGAATGTCGTTGTCTTTGATAAGACGGGTACGCTGACTCGCGGAGAATTTCGCGTCGTAGAGATTACNNATCGAAGTCATCATGATGACTGGGGACGCGAAGGTGGTAGCTGATGCGGTCGCAAAGGAGCTCGGCATCGAAACGGTGTTCGCCGAAGTGCTTCCGGAGCAGAAGGCGTCGAAGATCGAGGAGGTGAAACGGACTGGAAAGCGCGTCGCGATGGTCGGCGACGGCGTGAACGATGCCCCAGCACTCCTGACAGCGGATGTTGGTATCGCGATCGGGGCGGGGACGGACGTCGCCGTTGAAGCGGGCGACGTTGTGTTGATCCGTAACGATCCGCGCGACGTAGCTCGAATCATCACGCTTAGCAAAGCCACCTATCGAAAAATGGTGCAGAACCTTTGGTGGGCGGCCGGCTATAACATCGCTGCAATTCCCCTCGCGGCGGGCGTGCTCGCGCCATGGGGAATCGTGCTCAACCCGGCGGTGGGCGCAATTCTCATGTCCTTCAGCACAGTAGTGGTAGCTCTGAACGCGCAGCTGCTTCGTCGAGTTACATTGTGAAGATGATTGCCACACGCGCCGATACCGGTGGGGAAGAGGTGACGGTTACTATCCGCGAAGAGCTCGTTCTTCGCGGTATACGACTTAGCTACGCGACGATCGGGTACAACAGCCTCGAAGCGATCGCTTCACTGATTGCGGGGTTGCTTGCCGGGAGCGTCGCGCTTGTTGGCTTCGGCATCGACAGCCTCATCGAAGTAAGTGCCAGTGGCGCCGCCCAATGGCGTCTGCGGTCGGATCTCGATGTAGCTCGGCGTTCACAGTCCGAAAGCCTCACCCATCGATTCGTCGGCGCCTGCTTCCTTGCGCTTGCGGCATACGTCGCGGTCGATAGTGCCAAAACACTGTGGTTTCGCGAGCGACCAGACGGAACGATTGCAGGCATTGTGATTCTTTCAATGTCGGTAGTGGTGATGCCTCTTCTCGCTCGTGCCAAGTTGAAAGTCGCATCGGCAATGCAGAGTGGTGCTCTCCGAGCCGAGGCCCGCCAGACGTCATTGTGCGCGTACTTGTCAGTAAT
>DHJM01000096.1:35294-35699 GCA_002404335.1 Gemmatimonadales bacterium UBA4720 | reverse complement strand
CGTGGGTTCGTCGCGCGCGACGAGAGACACCGTGAAACGGCCATCCGGCATTCCGAGCGGTGGCAGCAGCGCGTCGACGGCCTTGGCGAGCTTCTTCGCCGCGGAAAGCCGCAAGTCGGAAAGTTTTTCCGCCTCGGCGGACAAACGACGGCGAGCGTCCACTTCGCGCGCGGTGAGATTCGCGAGATCGAACTGCGCCGTGTCGATCAGGTCCAGCTCCGCGCGCGCGGACCGGCCAGCCTCGATCACGTTGTCGAGCGACGGGCCGTACTTCTTGAGCAGCCCGAACAGCCGATCACGCCGCTGGCGCACGTCGTCGAGACGCGCGGGATCGAGATCCACCGAGCCCGCATAATCCTCCACGCTCCTCGCCAGCTCCTGGAGCGCGTAAAAGCCCGCGTCGAA
>DHJM01000096.1:34808-35182 GCA_002404335.1 Gemmatimonadales bacterium UBA4720 | reverse complement strand
CCGGAGAGAAGCTCGCTCAGGCTGCTCGCCAGGGTGCGGAGCTCGTCGGCGTTTTCGAGCACCCGCGCTTCGTCCTCGAGCTTTGCATCTTCGCCGGACGAAAGACCCGCATCCTCGATCTCCTTCGCAACGTGCCTCAGATAGTCCGCTCGTTTCTCCGCTTCGGCCCGGCGCGACGAGAGGCTCGAGATCTCGCGGCGCACGCTCGAGAGCTCCGCGTAGGTGCCGCGAACAAGCCCTGCTTGCGGCTCGGCCCCGCCGAACGCGTCCAGGATCCGGCGCTGCGATTCGCCATCGAGCAGCGTCTGCGCGTCGTGCTGGCCGTGCAGATTCACGAGCTGGCGCCCGATCTCCGCCAGCACCGTGGCGGTCAC
>DHJM01000096.1:34257-34744 GCA_002404335.1 Gemmatimonadales bacterium UBA4720 | reverse complement strand
GTCGCCTTGTCCGCTCCTGTCCGGATCAGATCAGCGCTCGCCCTTTCGCCAAGCAACAGTCCCAGCGCTCCGACGATGATGGACTTTCCGGCACCCGTTTCTCCGGAGAGGACATTGAAGCCCTCGCCGAGCGGAAGCGTCACCTGCTCGATGATCGCGAAATTCCGGATGCGCAGCTCTGTCAGCATCAGTACGGCTGGTCGCGGTCGGGCAATCCTCCCCAACCGAGTTTGACCCGCATTCGCTCGAAGAACGTCGCACCGGGAAAGCGAATGATGCGAACGGGATTGTCGGCCCTTCTCACCTTGAGCTTCTCGCCCTTCACGAAGCTCGTTCCGACCTGTCCGTCCACCGTAACCAGAAGTTCCGTCGGAGTCTCATTCGCTTCCACCGTCACCTCGGCGTCGGCGGGGATCACGAGGGAGCGAACCGCCAGAGTGTGCGGAGAGATCGGCGTGATGATGATCGACTCCACCGTCGGCACGAC
>DHJM01000096.1:27226-34195 GCA_002404335.1 Gemmatimonadales bacterium UBA4720 | reverse complement strand
ACGCCATCGCAAGCGTAGGTGCCAATGCTTTCACCGTCCACAAAGACGTTGAGCCGCACGACGCGGGCGAAGCCGCCCTTGTGGAGAACGAATTCGTTCAGCGCCCGCCACTGCTTGCGCGCTTCGCCATCGGAGCCGATCGCACGGGCGCTTAGAGCCATGCGCGGCTGGGCCACGTATTCTCCGCTCGCCAGATTCTTGAGCGCGGGCTCGAAATCGTCGCTCAGGCAGCTGGTGAGAAATCCCAGACGCCCGAGATTCACGCCGAGTATCGGAATGTCGCGTCCGTCGAGAAAGCGCGCGCCGCGGAGCAGAGTCCCGTCGCCGCCCAAGGTCACGAGCGCGTCGAGCTGCTGCGCATCCTCGAGACGCGCACCCTTCCCTGCTATCTCGTGAAGGCCCTGCTCGAGCAGCGGCTCGATCTTGAGGCCGGGCGCAACGCGAAAGAGCGTGCGCAGAATCTCAGGCAGCTCATCGTATCCCTGATGCCCGATGACGCCAAGCCGCATCAGACGGCACGAAGGTGGGTGCCCCGCGAGCTCCCCAATCCGAACGCATCGCTCGCCCGGTGCGCGATCCCGCGCGGGTCGAGCCCCAGAAGCGCGAGCTGCTTCGCGCGTGGCGCCTGATCCACGAATTCGTCCGGCACTCCGTGCGCAACCACTCTCACCGACGAATCCATCTCCGCGATCACGGCCGCCATGCGCGCTCCAAAGCCGTTGACGACGGTTCCTTCCTCGACCACCAGAATGTTGCGGTGATCGCCGACGATCTCGGCCAGCACTCTCGCGTCATAGGGCTTGAGATATCTGCAGTTCACCACCGTCGCGCTCACACCGCCATCCGCGAGGATGTCCGCGGCAGCAAGCGATGGAAGTACCATGGTCCCGACCGCGAGGATCGCGACTTTTTTGTCCGCATCGCGGCTGGCGCTCGTGCCGCGGCGAAGAACTTCCCACGAGGCATGCGGAACCGCCTCGATGTCGGACGCCGCCGGAACGGTGTCGGGCGTGGCGTCGCGCGGATACCTGAGACAGAAAGGTCCCTTGTCGTACTCGAGGCCGCTCCGGAGCAGCGCGATCATCTCCCTGCCGTTCTTTGGCGCGGTGACGACCATACCGGGAACGGCAAGCATGTAGGCGATGTCGTAGAGCCCCATGTGGGTGGGACCGTCTTCACCGACCACGCCGGCGCGATCCATCGCGAACACGACCGGCAGGTGCTGGATGGCGACATCGTGAATGACGTTGTCGTACGCGCGCTGGAGGAACGTCGAGTAGATGGCGCACACTGGGCGGATTCCCCCGGTGGCGAGACCGGCTGCGAACGTCACCGCGTGCCCTTCCGCGATTCCGACATCGAAGAAGCGCTCGGGGTACGCCTTCGCGAACGCGGCGGTTCCCGTTCCACTCGGCATTGCGCCAGTGATTGCGACGAGTCGCGGGTTCTCATTCGCGAGCTCGACCAGGCCCTGTCCGAAAGCCGCGGTGTATGCCGAATTCGCGGAGGAAGCTTTGCGCTGCTTCCCGGTTGCCGGATCGTGTCCCGGCGGCAGCGCGTGCCACTTCTCGATGTGTTCGCCCGCTGGAAAGCCTTTCCCTTTCTGCGTGATGCAGTGAATGAGACGCGGTCCGCTCATGTCTCTTACGGCCGCGAAGGTATCCATCAGCGCGTCGATGTCGTGACCGTCAATCGGGCCGAAGTAGCGGAAGCCGAGCTCCTCGAAGAGAACGCCTGGAGTGAAGAAGGTTTTCACGCTCTCCTCCCACTTCCTCACCAGCGTGCCTACTCCGGCGAGCGGGCCCGGCGCGGCGTCGATCACGGCTCCGATCGCGGACCGGACACGGTTATACAACGGGTTCCGCTGAATCGAAGTCAGGTACTTCGACATCGCGCCCACGTTTGGCGCGATCGACATCTCGTTGTCGTTGAGAATGACGATGAAGTCGCGCTCCGATGCGCCCGCGTTGTTGAGACCTTCGTACGCCAGCCCGCAGGTGAGCGCACCATCTCCAAGAATCGAGACGACCTTGAAGTCGTCGCCGTTGAGGTCGCGCGCGACGGCCATTCCGTAACCCGCGGATATCGCCGTCCCCGCGTGACCGGCGCCGAAGGTGTCGTACTCGCTCTCCGTTCGCTTGAGGAATCCCGACAGCCCGTTCTCCTGGCGAAGCGTTTCGAATTTGCCGGCGCGGCCGGTGAGGAATTTGTGCGGGTAGCCCTGATGCCCCACGTCCCAGACGATCCGGTCCCTTGGCGCATCGAACACGGCGTGCAGCGCCACCGTCAGCTCGACCACACCGAGGCCGGCGCCAATGTGGCCGCCCGTCCGTGAGCACGTCTCGATGAGACGGACGCGCATCTCGTCGGAGACGGCGCGCAGCTCGTCGCGCGTCATCGGCTTGAGATCCGCGGGGGAGTGGATTCGGTCGAGGATTGACATGTCTTGCGTGTTATTCACGACGTACGGGTAACCATGAAATTAGCCACTTCTGAAAGCTCCTGCGTGAGCATTTTCTGCTCCCCGAGGCTCTCCAGACCAGCGGCGATGAGGACGTCAGCGCGTTGCCGGGCGCCGTCCACGCCGAGCAGCGCGGGATAAGTGCTTTTCCCGAGTGCAGCGTCCCTGCCGGTGGTCTTGCCGAGGACGCTCGCAGTCGACGTCACATCGAGGACATCATCCATTATCTGGAACGCGAGTCCCACGGCGCGGCCGTAGCGCTCCAGCGCGGCGAGCTGCGCTTGGCCGACACCCGCTGCTAGGCCGCCCATCCTGACCGATGCCACTATCAACGCGCCCGTCTTGGCGGAGTGAATTCCTTCCCGCTCCTCCAACGACAAGGCCAATCCTTCCCCAGCCAGATCGCGAAGCTGCCCTCCGATCATTCCCCGCGCTCCGCCGGCGTCGAGCAGGGTTTCGAGAAGCTTCGTCCGCGCTTGCTGGGGCAATCGCATCGATTGTGCGGAGTCGCGCACCACCCTGACCGCCAGCGGAATCATCGCGACGCCTCCCAGTATCGCGGTTCTCGAGCCGTGAACTTTGTGCACCGTCGGCCGGCCGCGGCGCATGTCGTCGTCATCCATGCACGGCAAATCGTCGTGCATCAGCGAGTAGCAATGAATCACTTCGGGCGCGCACGCGAGGAGGCTCGCGTCGTGTGTGCCCCCGGCAGCGCGGTAAGCAAAGAGAAGCAGAAGGGGACGCAGTCGCTTCCCGGGACTCTTGAGTCCATACCGGATCGCATCGGCCACCGCGACTGGCAGATCGGAGAGGTAGCCCGCGCAGATCTCATCCAGCCGCCGCTCGATTGTCTCACGATCTACCTCGAAGCGGGGCGGCACTGCCCTAGAGATCCATCTCCCGTAGCTCGAAGCCGCCGTCTGACTTCTCGAGGAGCATCTGGACTTTCGTCTCTGCTTTGTCGAGCTCGGTCGAGGCGGCGCGCAGCAGCTCAATGCCCTCTTCGAACAGCTTGAGTGACGCGTCGAGGCCGACTTGCTCTCCTTCGAGGGCGGCCATGATCTCATCGAGGCGGCGGATACTCTTTTCAAACGTCATGAAGACGGGGATGTTGGGTTTACGCGTTGAGACGCAATTGAAATCAGCTGGGCGCGATCAGGCCCACTTGAAGAATATCAGCGCGCGGGTCGCGGAAGAGCAAACGCGATCACCTGATCACTCCAACCCCAGGCCTTTCCGTCGCCCCCGGCGGCGATGACGACGTATTGCCTGCCGTCCGATCCGAGATATGTCATCGGAGTCGCCTTGCCGCCCGCGGGCAGAGCCGCCTTCCAGAGCTCGCGACCGTTCTTCAGGTCGTACGCGCGGAAGTAGGGATCGAGTGTAGCACCAATGAATACCAATCCGCCGGCGGTGGTGATCGGCCCGCCGAGATTGATCGCGCCGGGGATGTCCGGCGGGAGGTGAATGCCGATCTTGTCGAGCCCTTCTGACGTTCCAAGGGGAACGCTCCACAATATCTGGTGCGAGCGGAGGCTCAGGGCCACGAGGGCGCCGAACGGCGGCGGTGTACACGGAGCTCCCGACGGTGCGAGAAACAGCTCGCGCTTCAGCACGAACGGAGTGCCGTGCATCATCGCGTATTCTGTTCCGATCCGCTCACCAATTGTCGCGCGCCCGCGCGTTGCCTCGAACGCAGCGCGCGGAATTAGCGTGATGACCGCCGCGATGCGGTTCGTCGGCACCACGACGACGTCGTTGGCGGGATCGAACGCGACGCCGCCCCAATGCGCGCCACCCACGTTCGACGGAATGATAAGCGAGCCGCGCGTGCTCGGCGGCGTGAAGATGCCGTCGTAGCGGAGCTCGTCGAAGCGCTTGCGACACGCATCGCGATCTTTCGCGGTGGCGCCCCAGATCTGATCGCGCGTCAGCGTCTGCGGACTGAGCGGCGGCAGGCCGGAGCTGAGGATCTGCGTCGGCCACGCCTCTTCACCGGCGACGTCGCTCGAAGGAGCTGCGCCCGCGGTTACAGGAAAAACCGGAGCGCCGGTGTCCCGATCGAGCACGAAGAGCTGGCCGGTCTTGGTGCCCTGAAGAACTACGGGAACTGGTCGGCCGCCGACGTTGATCGTGACAAGAGCAGGCGGTGATGCGTTGTCGTAGTCCCAGAGATCATGTCGGACCGTCTGAAAGTGCCACAGCACTTTGCCCGTACCAGCCTGAATTGCAACGACGGAGTTCCCGTATTCGTTCCGCCCCTTTCGCTCGCCGCCGAAGTAGTCCACGCTCGGCGAGCCCGTAGCGATGTAGACCGTCTTGCGGACAGGATCGGCGGCGAAAACCGTCCACGAGTTGGCGGCGCCACTGCGATGCGCATTGGGGCCGATCCATGTGGCAGACGCCGGATCGGCGCTGTTCTGTGGAACGGGATCGAATGTCCAGCGCAACGCGCCCGTTCGAGCATCAAATCCACGGACCTCTCCACTCGCGGCGTCGGTTCGGTTGTTGTCGGCGACGGCCGACCCGACGACCACCACGCCATCCACCACCGTCGGCGGAGACGTCTCCTCGTACTCTGAGGCGAACGCGGGCTGATTTCTCAATCCATCGCGGAGCCCCACCGTTCCTCCGGCTCCGAAATCCGCGCACGGCGAGCCGGTCGCGGGCGTCGAGTGCGATCAGTCGCGTGTCGATGGTTGCCACGAAAACCCGGAGCGAGCAGCGCGAGCCCACGACGGCCGCGTCATCGAGCCAGAGCGCTACGCCGCGATTGGCGAAATCGCCGAACTGGGTAGTGCGATCAATCTGTGGATCAAAGACCCAGCGTTGCGCACCCGTGACAGGATCGAGTGCGAAGACCCTGCCGAGTGGGGTGCTCAGGTACATGGTCCCGCGAAACACGAGCGGCGTCACCTCGAGCGCGGTCGGTGCGCGAGTCTTGAATTCGGGTGCGCCTTCACCGGTGTGAAAGCGCCAGGCGATCTCCAGCTTCGAGACGTTGCCGGCATCGATCTGATCGACCGGGGAGTGACGGTCGCCGTACGGAGTGCGGCCGTAGCTGGGCCACTCCGACTCGGCAACGAGGGTCGACTCGGTAACCGCCGCGAACTGAACATCCGTGCAATAGCCCATCTGGTTGCAATCCTGAAAAACTCGGATCGTTCCCCGGTGGTGCGCGCACGCAGTGCCCAAAAACACCAAGCCGATCCGCAAAGGCCTCGAAATCATTCGGGGGAAGATAGGGCCTCATGGCGGGGCTAACAGGGCGCTTGACTTACCGGCGCGTTTGCTATAACCTTTAATCCGGATGAACGGATTGACCATTTGACCGCCCCCGCCCTCTTCGGGCAGATGACCGCCCTCGCCGACCCGACGAGGAGCCGGCTCCTGCTCGCCCTGGAGCGGAACGAGTTGAGCGTCAACGAGCTGCGGTCGATCCTCCAGCTTCCCCAATCAACGATCAGTCGGCACCTCAAGATGCTGAGCGCCGAAGGCTGGGTTGAGGCGCGCGCCGAGGGAACGAGCCGCCACTATCGCATCGCGTCCGACTCTCTGGATCCGGCAAGCCGCCGCCTTTGGCACATCGTGCGTGACGAGGTCATGCACACGAGTGCTGCCGACCACGACGCGCGGCGCACGCAAGCCGTGCTTGCCGAACGGAGCACGCGGTCACAGCAGTTCTTCTCGACTTCCGCTGGCCAATGGGACAGGATGCGGCTCGAGCTGTTCGGACGCCGCGCCGACGTCGCGCTGCTGGGCCTGCTCGATGAGTCGTGGACGGTCGCCGACCTCGGCTGCGGCACCGGAGCGATCACACAATCTCTCGCGCCCTTCGTCGAAGGTGTGATCGCCGTGGACGAATCGGGTGCGATGCTGGCCGCGGCCAGAAAGCGGCTCCATGGAGTCGAGAACGTCGACATCCGAAACGGACGCCTGGAGGCATTGCCCCTCGCGGACGGAGAGGTAGATGTCGCGCTCCTGTTCCTGGTGCTCCACTACGTCACCGATCCGGCGCGGGTGATCTCGGAAGCCGTTCGTGTGCTCAAGCCCGGGGGACGACTGCTCGTGCTCGACATGATGCCACACGACCGGCAGGACCTGCGGCAGACGATGGGGCACCAATGGCAGGGATTCGATGCAGGCACGCTTGGCGAGTGGATGCAAGCGGCAGGGTTGGAGAGTTTTCGTTACAACGGACTGCCGGCTGATCCCGACGCCAAAGGTCCGATGCTATTCACCGCTTCCGGCAAACGGAGCGCGGTGGCGGCAAAGAGAAGCTCGCGCAAGAAAGCGGACGCGGTTCCGCTCAGGAAAACCGCCTAACAAGCACACGCAGACCATCAAATGGAGCGCACAGTGACCACGATCGCAGAACCGATGAACGCATTCACCACGGCAGTCGAAGCAGGACGAGAGCCGTACAAGGTCAAGGATCTCGAGCTCGCCGAGTACGGCCGCAACGAGATTCGTCTCGCCGAGCACGAGATGCCCGGCCTGATGGCGCT
>DHJM01000096.1:25343-27141 GCA_002404335.1 Gemmatimonadales bacterium UBA4720 | reverse complement strand
TGGTGGTGCACGGACCAGGCGCTCGTCTGGCCCGATGGCTCGGGTCCGAACCTTCTGCTTGATGATGGCGGCGACGCGACGCTGCTCGTTCACAAGGGCGTGGAGTTCGAGAAGGCTGGCCGAGTGCCGGAGTTCGATGTCAATAAGGATTCCGAGGAGTACGGGATCATTCTCGGTTTGCTGAAGCGTGAATTAGAGAAGAACCCGAAGCGCTGGACGCGTATGTCGAAGGACCTGCGCGGGGTATCCGAGGAGACGACGACGGGCGTGCACCGCCTCTATCAGATGATGGAAGCTGGGACGCTGCTTTTCCCCGCGATCAACGTCAACGATTCGGTGACGAAATCGAAGTTCGACAACCTGTATGGCTGCCGCCACTCGCTCACGGACGGTATTCTGCGCGCGTCCGACGTAATGCTGGCGGGCAAGGTCGCCGTGATCTGCGGCTATGGCGATGTCGGCAAGGGATGCGCGCAGGCGCTGAAGGGGCAGGGCGCCCGTGTCGTGATCACCGAGGTCGATCCGATCTGCGCGCTGCAGGCGGCGATGGAAGGCTATCAGGTGACGACGCTGGAAGATGTCGTCAAGACGGCGGATATCTTCGTTACGGCGACCGGCAACATGAACATCATCACTGCCGAGCACATGGCGCAGATGAAGGACAAGGCGATCGTCGGCAACATCGGGCATTTCGACAACGAGATCGACATGGCCGGCCTCAAGAAGCTACGCGGCATTAAACGAGTTCAAATCAAACCTCAATATGACGAGTACGTCTTTCCCGACGGGCACAGCGTGATGATCCTGGCCGAGGGTCGGCTGTTGAATCTTGGTTGCGCGACCGGGCATCCAAGCTTCGTGATGTCGGCCAGCTTCACCAACCAGGTGATGGCTCAGATCGAGCTGCACACCAACTGCGACTCCTACGCGTGCAAGGTGTACACGCTGCCCAAGAAGCTCGACGAGAAAGTCGCGCGGCTGCACCTCGACAAGCTCGGAGTGAAGCTCACGAAGCTGTCGAAGGATCAGGCGGACTATCTCGGGGTGCCGCTCGAGGGACCGTACAAGTCGGAGCACTACAGGTACTAGTCTCGAAGTCATCGATCTTCAACAAAATGAAGAGCCTCGTCAGAAATGGCGGGGCTTTTTCGTACTGACCCCTGCAACCCGGCGATCCTGCCGGCGGAATGCTTGCCCCGAGCGGCGAATGACTATTGAAGCGACGCCTCGTCATTTCTATGGCCTTTGCCTTGCTCCGTTCTTGGCCCAACCTCTTCCTCGCGGATACTGCGAACTATGAAGCTGCTGCGAACTATTGTCTCCTCTCTGCCTCCAGTGGGACTCCTGGTGCTGCAGCTCTCATGCGGCGGGGCCGATACCTCGGGTCCCGGCGGCAGCGTGGCGACAACTATCGCCCCGAATTCCGCAACGACTCTGATGGCAGCACCGGGGACGCAGGTGGCGGAACTTCCCTCGGTCCTCGTCAGTGATGGGAGCGGAGCGCCAATGACCGGCGTCCCTGTGACATTTACTGTGACGACCGGCGGCGGGTCGGTCACGGGTGGCAGCGCGACGACCAACTCCGCGGGCATCGCTACAGTTGGGAGCTGGACGCTTGGCGCCGCGGGAGGGAACACACTTTCGGCAACGACCGGAGCCCTTCCCGCGGTAAAGTTCACCGCTTGCGGTACCGCGATGCACACGCTCGGCTCGACCGTCGACAGCGACCTGTCAACCACGGATTGCCAACTCTCTGACGGCAGCTTCGTCGACTTTTACACGGTAACCGTTCCGACGG
>DHJM01000096.1:16519-25076 GCA_002404335.1 Gemmatimonadales bacterium UBA4720 | reverse complement strand
ATCGATGCCACTACCAAGGATGCACAGTTCACGTACACTGCTCCGGCATCGGGCTTCTACATCATCTTGGCAGCCTCGGTGGTGGCGGGTGCGACGGGCGACTACACGTTCGCCATACAATGAGGGCAGCGGTGATCGCCGATCAGGTGCTCATTTCTTCGCCGCTTTCGAATCAACCTGGAAGAAAGGGGATCGAATAACCGGACGATTCTGATCGTAGGATCGCCTGGTGAGGAAAGCGAGTGTGCTGTCGCGCCCGGACCATCGCTCGACGGACGCCGAGTCGAGCAGCTTGTACCGGCGTGCGAGCTCAGCGCGGTACCACTCCGCGGCGAGCAGCGGCAACGTAACCACAGTCACATCCTTGCGTGTCCCCTCTACCTGCTGGAGATACCACAGCGGATAGGTGTCGTTGTCTCCCAGCGCGAGCAGGATGCCCGACGGCGGGACCTTCGCCAGCATGTCAGCTTCATCGAGCCGAGCGCGCGCCTCGAGCTGGTCGGTTCTCCGATCGACAGCCGTCCAGTTGAGAATCGCCGGAGCGAACGGGAACACCATCATCACGAAGCTGAGCGGCGGCTTGACGCGGCGTGACAGAGTGATCGCGCCGAATCCAGCCCACAGTCCCCAGCAGATGAACGCCCAGAAAAAGAAGTAATCTCTCTCGCGAGCTTCGTGCAGAGCGTTCGCGGGAAGAATTCCGTCGCCGAACGATGGCCCCGCCTTGAGGTTGAGATAAATCACGACGCCAAGGGACGAAACCAGAAAGAGGAGCGCGAGCGCGCGCCAGCTGCGACGGTCGGCGCTGCGGTGCGCGAAAAAGCCGAAGAGTCCAAGGAGAGCGTAAAAGACCGTGACTGGAGTTCTCCACCAGCTGGGCGGAGCAGCCGGCGCGAGCCCTTTCGCAAACTGCCAATCCGCGTACTCGAAGACGTTGCCGAGCTGGAGATAGAACGGGGCCTGACGCGGCCAGAGCGAGGGCACATCGTACTGCCGGCGAAAAATCACATCCACGAGTGAGCCAAAGGTGGACGGATTGCCCTGATTGATCGCCGGATCGTGGCGTGCGCGAATCAGCATGAACACCACGCAGGTCATTCCGATAATCGTGACGATGATCGATCCGCGCAGCAGTTTGGCGAACGAGTGTGCCTCCCGCCGGCCATCGACATACCGACGGCCCACTGGAACCGCGAAATACCCGTCGCCCGTGCTGAACACGAGGAGAATCGCGCTGGGAACGACGAGCAGTGCCATCAGGTGGAGCGACCACGCCAGTCCGGCGAGGTAAGCCGCAAGCAGGGCCCAGCGCGCGTCCGAGTTCTCTCCGGCGCGATCCGCTGCCCAGAGAATCATGCAGCCGAAAAGAAGCGCGACCGCGTATACCTCGGTCTCCGTCGCGTTCAGCCATACGGTCGACATGAGTCCGGCGGCGAGTCCCGCGGCAGTCGCGGCGAAGCCATCACCGGTCCACTTGGTGAACAGGCTGGTCAGAATGCCGCATCCAAAGGCGGTACAGGCGGCGGACAGCAGATTGATCGAGCGCGCAAATCCAAACACCGCACCGAACGCCATGCTCCACACTTTGGCGATCAGCACGTAGAGCGGAGTGCCGGGCGGGTGCGGAATCCCCAGCGAATGGATGGCAGCCAGAAACTCGCCCGAATCCCAGAGCGTGACGCCTGGGGCGAGGGTGAGCATGTAGACGAACAGGAGGAGTACGGCGGTCGTCCAACCCGGCGAAGGAAATCGTCTTATCGGGAGCGCCTCAATGAAGAGTACCGCCTCAAAATTAATTCAGCGGCTCGTGGGTTGCCCAAGCATTGGGCGGTTGACATCTTCGACATATTGACTTCCGACGCCCGCCAGGAGGCACTACGTACGCGATCGCACACGCCTCAGCAGCGATGGCTCTCAAGAGGAAGTTTCCGCGAGTCGGGCTGTGGCCGCTTCTGATTTCGGTGCAGCTGGTCGAGCTGCTCTGGATTGCTTTCACCTACCTCGGCATCGAGCATTTTCGCGCGACTCCCGACGCCATTCGAAGACACGTCTCCGGGGACGCTGTCGGGATCATTCAGCAAGGAGCTCTGACGCTTCTGGAGTCAGTGCCCACGCGGCGTCGAGGGCAAGCCGGTTGGCGCGGACGCGATGTACGCGAAAGACTCGCGCGCCGGCAAAGAACGCCACGACGTTGACTCCGACCGTCGTCATGTCGCGGTCGTCGTTCGAGATCATCTGTGGAGCGAGCGTGGTTCCCCCCGACGAGCCCCCCGCGCCGGCGGTGTAGCGAATGAGCTCGGCGATCACGCGCTTGCGCGAGGCGCCGACGAAAACGGGATAGCCAAGCGCGACGATACGTGGCAGCTCTACCAGTGCGGCGAGCGAATGGCCGGTTCGCTTCGAGAATCCGATGCCGGGGTCGAGCGCGATGCGGCCCGGATGAATCCCGGCGCGTTGCGCGGTCTGAACGCTCTCCTCCAGCTCAGCGACGATCTCTCCGACCGGATCGTTGCCATAGACCGCATTCTCGTAGCTCGCCATGTCGGCCACCGTTCCGCGCGAATGCATCAGGACGACGCTGCACCCAGCTACGGCGCACACGCGCGGCATCTCGGGATCGAGCGACATTCCCGACACATCGTTCACGATCGATGCACCTTCGGCCAGGGCTGCGCTGGCAACTTCGGCCTTAACCGTATCGATGGAGATCGCGACATCACTCCACCGCGACCGTATTCCGCGGATCACGGGGAGCACGCGCTTCAGCTCTTCGCGCGCCGAGACCGGCTTGGCGCCCGGGCGGGTTGACTCTCCGCCGATGTCGATGGCATCGGCGCCTTCGGAGATCATTACCCCCGCTTGAGCGATCGCGGCTTCCGTGGAAAAAAAGTTACCCCCGTCGCTAAAGCTGTCGGGGGTAACGTTCAGGATTCCGAAGATGTTTGGCCGCTGTGACTTTGACGGCCAGGCGAAGATCACGCCGGTGCTACCTCCGGTCCTCCGAAGAGTGGCGGCTTCGACGGCTTGGGATGCATGACCGGTGTCGCCAGCGCGGGCGCAGTAGTTGGTGGGCTCACCGGGCGTGGCGGAAGTTTTTCGCCGCGCGAGAGCGCTGCAACATCGTCACCCGTGAGAGTCTCTCGATCGAGCAACGCCGCCGCGACCGTGTGCAGAAGCTCCATGTTTTCCTGAAGCACCACCGTCGCCCGCGCGTATGCCTCCTTGATCACGCGCGTCACCTCGGAATCGACGAGCTGCGCGGTGCGCTCGGAAACTTCCCGGCGCGTCTGGATCTCGCGGCCGAGGAAGAGCTCCTGCTCGTTGTCGCCGACGAGGATCGGGCCGATCTCGTCGGACAGTCCCCACTGCGAGACGTAGCGGCGCGCCAGGCCCGTCGCCTGCTGGATGTCACTGGCGGCTCCGGTCGTCACACGGTCACGGCCGAATACCAGCTCTTCGGCCACGCGACCACCGTACGCCTTGACGAGATTCGCCTCGAGCTGCTCTCTCGTGACCGAGACGCGGTCGTCTTCCGGCAGCGTCCACGCCACACCGAGCGTGCGTCCGCGCGGTACGATCGTGACTTTGTGCAGCGGATCGTTGCCCTTCACCTTGACAGCACAGATGGCGTGGCCGCCCTCGTGATAAGCGGTGAGCTTCCGCTCCTCGTCCTTCATCACCATCGACTTTCGCTCGGCGCCCATCATCACCTTGTCCTTCGCGTCCTCGAGATCGGCCATGTAGACCTTGTCGTGGTTGCGTCGGGCGGCGAGGAGCGCGCCTTCGTTCACCAGATTCGCGAGATCGGCTCCAGCCATTCCCGGAGTTCCACGCGCGAGCGTCGTAACGTCTACGTCCTCCGCCATCGGCTTGTTGCGGATGTGCACGCGGAGAATTCCCTCACGTCCGCGCAGGTCCGGCAGATCCACCACGATCTGTCGGTCGAACCGACCGGGACGCATGAGCGCTGGATCGAGGACGTCGGGACGGTTGGTCGCGGCGATCAGGATGACGCCCTCGTTCGACTCGAAGCCATCCATCTCGACCAGCAGCTGATTGAGAGTCTGTTCGCGCTCGTCGTGACCGCCGCCAAGCCCGGCGCCGCGATGGCGGCCGACGGCGTCGATCTCGTCGATGAAGATGATGCACGGGGCGTGGGCCTTGCCCTGCTCGAACAGATCGCGCACGCGACTGGCGCCGACGCCCACGAACATCTCCACGAAGTCTGAGCCCGACATCGAGAAGAAAGGACGCGCGGCTTCACCCGCGACGGCGCGGGCGAGCAGCGTCTTGCCGGTTCCTGGAGGACCGACCAGCAACGCACCCTTCGGCAGACGTCCGCCGAGCTTGGTGAACTTCTGCGGATCTTTCAGGAACTCAATGATCTCCTGGAGCTCGACCTTGGCCTCGTCCGCGCCGGCGACGTCATCGAACGTCACCTTGGGCGTGTCGCCGGTGAGCAGCTTCGCTTTGGACTTTCCGAAGCTGAACGCCTTTGCTCCCCCCGCCTGCATCGAGCGGAACAGGAAGAACCAGATTCCGAAAATCAGCAGATATGGGAACAGACCGATGAGGAGCGACGTCATCGACGTGCGCGGCACTTCCGCCTGGATCTGGACTCCGTGCGCAACGAGCTGCTTGAGGTCGTCGCTCGAATTCTCCATCGGCAGGAGGACCTTGAACTTCTGGACGAGCCGTCCCCCCTTCACCGCGACCTTCTGCTTGAAATCACCCGTCAGAGACTGGCCGCCCTGGATGGTGACCTTGTCGACGTTGTCGCGCAGAAGTTGGCCAGTGTACTCCGTGTAGGAGATCTCGGGCGCTACGTCGGATCCCTTCCCCGAGAACTGGATGATCGCGACGGGCACCAATATGACGAAAACCCAGAACGAAACGTTCTTGGAGATTCTGCTCCAGTTCGTCGGCTTCTTGGGGTTTTTGTTAGGCATTTGTATAGGCATTACAGCAAGCTCGCTATGTACGGCAAATGGCGGAAATTCTCCGCGTGATCCAACCCATATCCAACCAGAAACTCGTTCGGCGCATCAAAACCAACGAACTTCGCGTCGTACTGCAATCCTTCCGCGATCCTCTTGTGAAGCAGTGCGCAGATCTCCAATGACCTCGGATTCCGCTCTTTCAGTATAGCCATCAGACGATTCAACGTACGGCCGGAATCCACGATGTCTTCGACTAAAAGGATGTCTTTCCCTTCCAGCTCCGTTTCCGGATCGTACACCAGATTGACCGTACCGCTCGACACCGTCCCATCACCATAACTGGATGCTACGAGAAAATCGACCTGAAGCGGACGAGTGATTTGCCGAACGAGGTCACTCAGAAATATGAAGCTTCCTTTGAGCAAGCCAAGCACCAGAAGATCGCCGTCCGGATAGGCTTCGGTGATCTCTCTGCCGAGCTCGGTGACTCGCCTCGCGATCGCGGCCTCATCGAACGCGATACGCTTGACGATTCTCCCGGAAAGGCGCGGATCAGCTTTCAACCCGAGCGGTCTGACCGTGCTGCTCATGCCCGGATCTCCTGTCTGACCGACCGCCAGCGGCGCAGCAGCATGTGATCGCGCCGCATCACGATCTCGATCCCTCCGGATAGCTGAATCGCCCCTCCCGTCGCACCCTTAATAGTAAACTCAGCGGCGCGTTGGGTTCCTCTCCGGTCCATTACCACGCTCGCGCGTGCGGCCAGGGCGGGCCACAGAACTCTGAGGGAGTCGGCGTCGTAACCCTTGAGGCTCGATCGGCTGATGCGGAGCGCGCCATCCTGCTCCGCCTCGGCTCCCACGTTGCCGGCGAGATCCTCGAGCGACCGCCGCCACGCCGCGGCTTCCCGGGCAAGCGAGAGGAGCTCGTCCGAAAACTTCGGATTCTGCTTCATGATCGACGGCAGAATGTCGAGGCGGATTCGGTTCCGCAGGTGCTTGCGGTCGCAGTTCGATGGATCCTGGACGAAGGGCACATTGTTCCGGTGAGCGTAGCTCGCCAGCGTGGCTCGGCTGATGTTCAGAAACGGCCGGACGATCTCCGATTCCGCGTACAGGCCGGCGAGTCCGCGCGGGCCGGCATCGCGAAGGATCCGCATGAAGACGGTTTCGACCTGGTCGTCGAGGTTGTGCGCGGTCACGACGTTCGCTTCGCACTTCGATGCGACCTGCTCGAGGAACTGCCAGCGGCCGCGACGCCACTCCTCCTCACGCGTGCCAATGGTCGATGCGCGGCCAGTGACGCAAACGAACCCGGACAGGAAAGCCTGGCGGGCGACGAGCGCCGCCGCGCGTCCCGCTGCTTTGCCCGTGCCGTGATCGAAGGTGGCGACCATGACGTTCTTGCGCGCCCGCGAGGAAAGCTGGGACGCAGCGACGGTGAGCAGCACCATCGAATCGAGGCCGCCCGAGACCGCGAGAACCGCTGGTCCCCCGTTCCCAAGCGCCGCCTCGACAGCGCAGTCTACATCGGATGCTTCAACCCGGGCGTACGTCATGATACCTTTTAATCTACCTATTCACGGGGGAGTTTCGCTTGGAAACGCACGGCCCGCTTGGCACGCTGTGGGTATCGTTCGGCCTCATCGCATTCTACCTCGCGCTGATCTGGCTGAACTCGCTACTCGGCATCTTTCTCACGCCGTTGTTCCTGATTCCGGGGACGTGGCTCCTCGACTGGCGCAAGCGGAGAAAGGGCGACGTGAATCCGGCTTCCGAGAAGGAACGCTACCAGGGATAGAGCGCCTGGTAGTACGCGCGATTGCGCAGGATCGTGCGCACGTAGTCACGCGTCTCCACGAATGGGATGCGCTCCGTGAATACCTCCGGATCCGCTGCCCCTGCTTTGGTCGACCATTTTTCCACGCGCGACTCGCCCGCGTTATAGGCGGACAGCACCTTCACGACCTCCGGATACCTGTGGGCCAAACCACTCAGATGAGCGGTGCCCAGCTTGATGTTGGTGGCGGGCTGATAAAGGAGATCCGGATCCCACGGCCCGATGCCCTTCGCCTCGGCGACTTGCTTTCCAACGGCCGGCATCAGCTGCATTAGGCCTCTCGCGCCGGCGGGTGAAGTAGCCAGCGGATTGAAGTTCGATTCCTGTCGGATGAGCGCCGCGACGAGAACCGGATCGAGGCCGTTCTCCTTGCTGCTGGAGATCAGAGTCTCCCGCTCCAGCACCGGAAAGTACAGCCGGTAATTCTCCGGACTGCGTCCGATCTCGTCGATGGCGCGGCGACCCAGCGCGATCGAGCGGGATGCCTGATCCGATCCGGCGAGGGCGTGCGCCGTGGCAATCATGCGCGTCTGATTTCCCAGAGCATCGCGGAACAGCCTGTCGTTCTCGAATCCGGCTTCTACATCCATTCCGACGTCCTTGAGCGCCACGATGCGGTTCAGTGCCGTATCGATCGCCGGAACCCTGGCGTAGTTCGCCGGTGAACGGTCTGGCGCGACGAGCGTCGTGTCGAGCCGCTTGGCAGCCACGACGGCGTAGTAGCTGAGCGGCTCCTTGGCGATTATCGACCGCCACCTTGCCTTGCTGCGCGTCTTGTCACCCAGTGCGGCGTAAGACCGTCCCGCCCAATAGGAGGCGGCCAGCGCTTCAGTGCTGTTGGAGTCGCGCGCGACGAGCGAATCGAATTCCGCGGCGGCGTTTTTTCTGTCTCCCTGTATATAGGCAATCATGCCCGCGCGAAAGCGAGCATTCGTGGCATGCCGGCCAGTGGGAAAGCGCTTGAGCAGTGCGGTGAGGGTCTGCCGCGCGGCCTGATCGCGATTGTCGTCGGTGGCGAGGTCGGCGAGCAGGATCAGTGCCGACGCCGCGCTCGTGTCCTTCGGATACGCGGTCGTGATCGCGCGGAGCGTGGACCGGCCGACCTCTGTGTTTCCGAGAGCGATCTGCGCTCTCGCGCGCTGGTATTGCGCCGCGGCGGCGAGCTTGGCCGGAGCTCGAACCTTGGCGAGCTGTGTCGCGGCGTCGGCGTAGCGCCTCAGGCGGTAGAGCACCGAGCCGTAGCCGACGTTGTCATCCACGTCGCCGAGTCCGGCGCCGAGCGCCTTTGCGTAAGCTGTGGCTGCGCGATCAGGCAGTCCCGATTTGTTCGCCGCGCGCGCAATGACCAGCTCCTCGGATGGCGTCGTCGTCGTGAATACTTTATCGAAGAGATCGATCGCTTCGCGCGTGTCCGCCGAGTTGTTCGAATTGGAGATGTACGACAGCAGCTCGCCCCGCGCCGCCGTCCTCGACGCATCATCGGCCGGGGGATTGATGCGAAGCCGCAATGCGTCCAGCCGCTGGCCGAGCGCGTTGTAGGCACGTATGGCGCCTGCGAAATCGCGCGTCCGTTCCCGTGCGATCGCATCGGTCACCCGAATGCGATCGCGCGCAACGTCCGTTCGAAGCTTCGCGTAGTAGGCCGCTCTCGCCGAGCTGTCGCCGGTGACGCCGGCTGCTCTCAGGTATAGCCAATCGGAAAGCTGTGGGAGCTTCTGCGCTGCCTGGTCGTACGCGGAGCGCGCGGCATCGACACTGTCCGCGCGATCGAGCTCGCG
>DHJM01000096.1:15441-16435 GCA_002404335.1 Gemmatimonadales bacterium UBA4720 | reverse complement strand
GCGGCCGAATCTTTATGACTCGGTTTTGAATTTTGACAGGCTGTCGACGAAAGGACGAGCGCGACGAGCGGGAGTAGGAGCGAAGCTATCGCCAACGTGTGTGATCTCCGTCAAGGATTTTATTCGCCTCTTCGGGTCCCCAGCTGCCCGCCGGATACGTAGGAAGCGACGTTGCGGGATGGCTGTCCCAATACTCGAGCAGCGGGTCGATGATGGACCATGCCATCTCGACTTCGTCGCTGCGCGTGAACAGGGTGGGATCGCCGATCATGCAATCGAGCAGCAAGGTTTCGTACGCCGGGTGCGCATCGTTTCCGAACGCGTCGGCGTAAGTGAAGTCCATGTCGACCGGCGTGATCTCGAGGCCCGGAGTGAGCTCGTGCATCGCGCCGGGAGTCTTCACCTGGAAACGCAGGGAAATTCCCTCGTCGGGCTGAACGCGCAGCGTGAGGACGCTGGGCGACATCTCCTCGACCGTTTTTTGACCGAACAGCAGGAGGGGCGGCGACCGGAACTGGATGGCGATCTCGGAGATCCGGCGTGCCATTCTCTTTCCGGATCGCAGGTAGAACGGGACTCCCTTCCACCGCCAGTTGTCGATCGAGATCCGCATGGCGGCGAAGGTCGGCGTCAGGGAATCCGGCGACACGTCCGGCTCGCTGTGAAATCCCGGAACCGTTTTGCCTTCGATCGTTCCCGCGTCGTACTGCGCCCGCACTACTGACGGTTCGCAGTCGCCCTGAATGAGAGGGCGCACTGAGTGAAGGACTTTTACTTTCTCGTCCCGAACCGCGTCCGCCGTGAACGAGCTGGGCGGCTCCATTGCGGCGAGCGTGAGAAGCTGCAACAGGTGGTTCTGGAACATGTCCCGCAGCACTCCCGCTTCCTCGTAGTACTTGCCCCGCCCCTCCACCCCGACCGACTCCGCGGCCGTGATCTGCACGTGCGAGATGTAGTGCCTGTTCCACAGCGGCTCGAAGATCGAGTTCGCGAA
>DHJM01000096.1:6804-15323 GCA_002404335.1 Gemmatimonadales bacterium UBA4720 | reverse complement strand
TGGTGCTCGCCGAACTCGTCGAGCACGAGCCGGTTGAGCGCCTTTGCCGATTCGAGGCTGCGGCCGAACGGCTTTTCGATCACCACGCGGCTCCAGGGCCGCTCCTCGTACGAATGCGTGCGCTTGGCGAGCCCGTTCGCGCAGAGGTGTTTGAGGGTCGTCTCGAACACGCTGGGCGGAATCGCCAGATAGAAAAGTCGGTTCTGCTGCTCGTGCGGGGAGCGCGCCTCGATCTCCTTGAGCCGCTTCTCGATGTTCCCGTAGGCGTCGTCCTTCGAGAAATCGCCGCCGGCGTAGAACGTCCGCTCACAGAGCCATTGCCAGACGTCGTCGTGGACTTTGTGGATCTCGTCGGAGTGCGTCATCGCCTCGCGCATCAGGGCGCGATACCCTTCGTCGGTATTCTGATCGCGCGCCACGCCCAACAGGGCGAAGTTGTCCGGCAGGAGCTTCTGCTCCGCCAGATAGTAGATCGCCGGGATGAGCTTGCGCTTGGTGAGATCGCCGGCCCCGCCGAAGATCACCATCGTGCACGGGTCGGCCTTGTCACGGCTTCCACGCTTTCTTGGCGCGCGGATCAACGGCACCGCAACCGGAGTTCTCACGATTTCTTTACGGCATGACCGCCGAATTCGTTACGCAGAGCGGCGATCACTTTCGCCGAGAACGAATCGGCTTGCCGCGAGCGGAGCCGTGTGAGCAATGAGAGCGTGATGACGGGCGCCGGGACATCCAGATCGATCGCTTCCTGCACCGTCCAGCGTCCCTCGCCCGAATCTTCGACGTATCCGCGCAGATCGCTCAGCTCGCCATCCTTCTCGAACGCCGTCTCTGCCAGCTCGTTGAGCCACGAGCGCACGACGCTGCCGCGATTCCACACCGCCGCAATCTTGTGCAGGTCCAGCTTGAAGTTCTTCGATGCGTGGAGAATCTCATAGCCTTCCGCGTACGCCTGGAGCATTCCGTACTCGATCCCGTTGTGAATCATCTTCACGTAGTGGCCCGCGCCAGTCGGCCCCATGTGAGCGTAGCCGTCGGCCGGAGCGAGGGTCTTGAAGATCGGCTCGCACAGCTTGAACGCCTCCGGCGACGCGCCGATCATGAGGCAATATCCGTTCGCGAGGCCCCAGATGCCTCCGCTGGTTCCAGAATCGACGAAGTGAATTCCCTTCGTCTTAAGGTCTGCCCCCCTCCGCATCGTGTCGTGGAAGTTGGAGTTGCCCCCATCGATTATCACATCGCCTTTCGACATGCCGAGCGCGAGCGCGGCGATCGTATCGTCAACGGGTTTCCCCGAGGGGACCATGATCCACACGATCCGCGGACTCTTGAGTTTGGCCAAGACCTCGGCCAGCGTGCTCGTGGGCGTTGCTCCCTTCGCGACGTATTTCTGCACCGCTTCCGGCGTGCGATCGAAGACAACGACCTCGTGGCCGCCTTTCATCAACCGCTCCGACATGTTGCCGCCCATTCGGCCGAGGCCGATCATCGCCAAGCGCATTGCCTATGCTCCGGGAATTTCCAGGTGGAGAATACGCTCCAGGTCGGAGCGCAACTGTGTCGCTGATGTGAAGTGAACCACGTTCATGCCAAGGGTGCTGGCCGAAATGAGATTCTGCTGCCGATCGTCGATGAAGAGTGAGGCTGCGGCCTGCGCTTGAGCGATACCCAGGCCGCGGTTGTAGAATCGGCGTATCGGCTTGCGGACCCCTAGCCAGCAGGACGACAGGAATGCCTCGAAGACCTGGGAGATTCCAAACCTCTCGATGCGATATCTATTGAGCTCTTCGGCTTCGTTGTTGAGGGTCATCAGCGTGTAGCCGGTCTGCCGCGAGAGCTGGCGCGCGATTGCGATCGTGGCTTCGTTGGGGACGCTCTGCGAATACATGAACGCGATGAACTCCTCGCGCGAGAACGTCCTCTCGGTATGGAACACGGCGATGTCGAGATACTCGTCGATCGTGATCCTTCCCTCTTCCCACTCGGCGACCACTTCCTTGTGGCGCCACTCAAAATCTTCCGAATTCAGGCGAAATTGCGCGACTGCTCGCTCGCGCTGCTCGTGATCCCAGCCATTCGAGCCCAGCACTCCGCCAATGTCGAAGAAAATGTGCCTTATTTCGGTCACGCGATGAGTACCGCGCGGGCCGGCGCGCCGTCGCAGCCCTCGATCCGGAGCGGAAGGCAGATGAACTGGTATTCGCCGGGAGCTGGCACCGAGAGGTCGAGTCCTTCGACTATGACCACCGAGCGCTCCAGTAGGGTGCGATGGGTGCGGTGCTGTCCGGAGTGGAACTGCTCTATGGACAGGTAGTCGATTCCCACCAGCTCCACGCCCTCGTCGACGAGGAACTGCGCGCCGTCGGGAGCGAGGTATGTGTAGTTCTTGACGAATTCCATCCGCGAGAGAAAGGCCGAGTTTCGCGTTCGAAGCAGGATTCGCTTGTGACCCTTCAGGTCGTGCGCGCGCAGCTCGGCCGCGCCAACAGAGAGAACTTCGTCGCCGAAGCTCACCAGGAGCGCTGGTCCGATCAGGCGGTCCAGCGGGATCTTGTCGACGGGTTGGCCATCGTCAAAGAAGTGACGGGAAGCGTCGACGTGCGTGCCGGTGTGGGATCCGAAACGTATCGTCGACACGTTGGCGCTGGCGCCCTTCGCCACCGCCTGTTGGAGGGCGATGTCGATCTCGGGGTTTCCCGGGTACACCAGTCCACCTGACCGGATTGGCACCGAGATGTCGTAGATGCGGCTCACGGCCGGATGCAAGGCAACTGTCGTGCGCGGGTTATGATGGGAGGCTGGTCGACTCGCTCGCGCTGAGTATGAAGCGCGGGATCGTCGCCTCGAAGGGCGTTCCGTCCTGCCGGAGAAGGCCGTAGTGCCCCTCCATCCAGCCCTCTCCCGATTTCAGAATGCAGAAGCTCTGGTACTCGTGGACCGCGCCCGGCGCGATCGTCGGCTGCTCTCCGACCACCCCTTCGCCGATCACTTCGGTGTCAACTCCCTCCCCGACCGAATCGTGAATCAGCCAGCGGCGCGTCAGAACCTGTGCCGCCATCGTACCGACGTTCTCGATGCGCACGAAATAGGCGAACACGTAATGGCTCTGCGAAGGCTCCGAGTGATCGCGGAGATAGACGGGTCGCACCGTAACGCGAATCCCTTCTGTCTCCCGGTAAAAGAAGCTTCGGGCGGTCATACCTTCAAGTTAGTCGTCGCGAAGGGGCTAGACTACGGATTCGGCCGGCCGACCACTGAACGGCGACTGAACACGACTGAACGGCAACTGAACAAGAGGAGAGCTGTAAGCTTTGAAGCTGAAGGCTGTAAGCTTCACTACGCCGGGACGTTATCGGCGCGCGTCCGGGCAAAAGCAACTGCTTTCCCAACACGGCACCAATGACGTCCTGACGTTCAAAGGCTTCCTGCTTAGAGCTGCAAGGCTTCCAGCTAACCTCTCGTTCAGTTGCAGTTGGTCTTGACTACCAGATAACCGGCCTCACCGAATCGGGCCTGACCATCGGATCCCCTGGCTTGCACCCGAACGCGGAGGCGAATTGCGGCAGGTTCGACAGCGGGCCGTTCGTTCTCCACTGCCCCGGAGAGTGCGGATCTGTGTTGATTCTCACGCGCTGCGCTTCCGGGTTGATGTTCTGCCTCCAGATCTGCGCCCACGCCAGGAAGAAGCGTTGCTCGGGAGTAAAGCCGTCGATGAGAGGCGGCCTTCCCTTCGCGGACAGGGCCTTTTCGAGAGCAGCGTACGAGACCGAGAGTCCTCCAAGATCGGCCAGATTCTCGCCCAGCGTGAGCTTGCCGTTCACGTGCACGCTGTCCAGCACCGTGTAGGAATCGAACTGCGACGCCACCAGCCCGGTGCCGCGCTTGAACTTCTCGAGATCGGACGCGCTCCACCAGTTGCGCAGATTCCCCTGCGCGTCGAACTGGGCGCCCTGGTCGTCGAAGCCGTGCGTCATCTCGTGTCCGATGACCGCGCCCATCCCGCCGTAATTCACCGCGTCATCGGCCTTCGGATCGAAGAACGGCGGCTGCATGATGCCGGCCGGGAACACGATCTCGTTCATCGACGGGTTGTAGTACGCGTTGACAGTCGGCGGCGTCATCCCCCATTCCGTGCGATCGACCGGCTGGCCGATTCTCGCCAGCTCCCGGCGACGCTCGTACTCGCGCACCGCGAGCTGATTGTCGAGAAATTGCCCGGGTTTGATCGTGAGCGACGAATAATCGCGCCATTTGTCTGGGTAGCCGATCTTGTTGGTGAATGCCGCAAGTTTCGTCTCCGCCTGCGCCTTGGTAGTGTCGCTCATCCAGCCGAGCGTTTGAAGGCGATCGTGGAACACCGACTCGAGGTTGCGAACCATCTCGAGCGCGCGCTGTTTGGCTGTTGGGGTGAAATATTGGGCGACGTACGCCTGCCCCAGCGCATCTCTCAATCCCGCATCGGTCGCGCGGCCGCACCGCTTGTCGCGTGGCAGCTGCTCCTTGGTTCCGCTGAGCGTGCTGCCGAAGCGGAAATCTTCGTTGACAAAGGCGGAGCTGAGGCTCGGCGCGGCCGCGTCAACAATTTTCCAGCGCAGGTACGCCTTCCAGTCGTTGAGCGGGACCGATGTCATGAGACTGTCAACGGCCTTCAGGAACGCCGGATTCTGAACGTTGATGGTCGTGATGTCGGCTCGTCCAACGCCGGCGAAGTAGGTGGGCCAGTTGAAGCCCGGAGCAAGTTGGGCGAGCTCCGCCGTCGTCATCTTGTGATAATTGGCGTTCGGATCACGCATTTCCACGCGAGTCTTTGCCGGTCTTGCGAGCGCGGTCTCTATCGCGAGGACTCGCTGCGCGTCCGTTCCTGCATCCGACGCGCTCTCCCCAATCAATTGGAACATTCGCACGACGTGATCGGTGTAGTTGGCGCGGATGTCGGAGTAGCGCTTCTCCGGGTTCAGATAGTAGTCGCGATCCGGGAGCGACAGGCCACCCTGGCGGACGCCGGCGATGACGGAAGTGCTGTTCTTCGCGTCCTGCTGGGCGCCGAAGCCGAAGACCGAGGGGAGTCCCATCGAATGTAGGCGCGCGATCTCTGACTCGAGTTGCGCGCGGTTGCGAATTGCCGCAACTCGGCCCAGCTCAGGCGCGATCGGCTGCGCGCCCGCTTTCTCGGCACCTGCCGAGTCCATGCACGACGTGTAATAGGTCGCGAGCTTGCGAAGATCCGCGCTCGCCTGGTGGTTACCACTCACGGCCGAGTTGCGCAGTATCGTCAAGACGTTGCTCTGGTTGTTCTCCGACAGCTCGGCGAAGCTGCCCCAGATCGAGTATGCGGGTGGCACCGGATGGGTCTTCGCCCAGCCGCCGTTGGCGAACTGGTAGAAGTCAGTGCATGCCGAGACCGAGCGATCGAGGTTGGCAGGATCGAGTGGCGTCGACTGTATGGGGACGGCGCCCTGTCCCGCCGCGGACGTTGCGAGCCCAAGCGTGAGTGCGAGCGCGGGAAAAACTAAACGCATGAGGATGCTCCGAAAAAGAAAGGATTGATGACCTACCATAACCGCCGCGCACGCGGGAAGTCCAGAGGCCGCTACTTCCGTCCGGTCACCGAGCGCGTTGCACGCCGCGAACGTTTTGTGCGGGGCTTCATGATGCTCCCGCGACAGTTCTCCGCTCCGCACTTGCAGAAGTAGAACTTCTCGAGCTTCGCGTCGTTCCTGCCGGTTCGCTCATATTGGTAGTCGTACGCAAGCTCGGTCCCGGGGTAAATCCCCCGAAGCGCGTGAATGAAGATCCTCTTGCCGGTGATTATCGCCTCGCAGTTCGGGTCGCACGAATGGTTGATATAGCTCGCGTCTCCCCCGCCCGTAACGATCGCACCGTCGATCACCGTCTTTTTGTCCAGCGTGAACAGGAAGGTGTGGTGCCTCTTCATTCTGGTGTCGTCGTAACGGCGGTCTGCTTCGCTGTTGCTGATTCGGTCGCCCGTGTACTCGGCGATCCGCGTTCCAGCCCGGATGTAGCGTGCCGCGAACACGCCGCGCCCGTGAATCGGCGAATTGCGAACGACATACAGGGGCTCGCGCGCGTTACGTGACATCAACATCGATGGTTGGGTGCTACCGCCTGGGAGATGCGACGATGAGCCCGGAGCACTCCCCAAGACCGATGCGGGCAGAGCCCTCGCGCTGGAAGTAAGCGCGCAGGATGATCTCGTCGCCGTCGTGGAGGGACTTCCGCTCCTCGCCGGTCGGGAGCGCGATCGGGGCGGCGCCGCGCCGCGTCAGCTCGAGCAAGCACCCCTGCGAGCCCGCGTCGGGTCCCGACACGGTGCCGCTCGCCAGTAGGTCGCCGGGCTGGAGATTGCAGCCGCCGCTCGTGTGGTGCGTGAGCATCTGCGCCGCGGTCCAGTACATGTCGGCCAGCGAGGCCGAGCTGAGGCGCCATGGACGCAGACGCCCTTCTCGCATCATCATCGATCTGATGTAGACCTCGATGTTGAGATCGATGCCGCCTTCGTTTTTGTCCTTTTCGGAAGAGAGATACGGCAGCGGCTGTGGATCTGCCGGCGGCCGGAAGAATGCGGGCACGCGAAAGGGCTCCAGCGCCTCCCACGTTACCACCCAGGGTGAGATCGTCGTCGCGAAGTTCTTCGACAGGAAAGGGCCGAGCGGCTGGTACTCCCACGACTGGATGTCGCGCGCTGACCAGTCGTTGACGAGACAGATCCCGAAGAGATGGTCCTCGGCTTCGCCGATCGGCACGGGCTCGCCGAGCTTGTTGCCCCGACCTACGAAAAAGCCGACCTCCGCTTCGTAGTCGAGCATCTCCGTAGGTCCGAAAGTTGGAGTCTTGGCCCCGACCGCAAGCGTCTGACCCTTGGGTCTCGTGACCTCAGTGCCGCTGATTACGATCGATGACGCCCGTCCGTGATAACCGATCGGCACGTGCTTGTAGTTGGGAAGCAGCGGACTTTCGGGACGGAAGATCTTGCCGACGTTCGTCGCGTGGTAGATGGAGGCGTAGAAATCAGTGTAGTCGCCGATCTGAGCTGCGGGAAACATCACTACCTCGGCCATCGGAACGAGAGCGCCTGGTGGGAGCGGGTTGATCACGCTGTCGTCGCCGGGCGTGCCAGCCAGCAGCTCGCTGAGCCGCGCGCGGAACTGCGAGAGAGATTCCCTCGGCGCCTGCATCAGCTCATTCAGGGTCGGCCGATCGCACCACCGTGCTACATCGCGCGCCTTCCCGCTCCACAGATTCGCGCTGAGAGATTCTCCGACGTCGACGATCTGGTCGCCGATCGCCACACCGACGCGCCGCTCCGATTCGCCTTTGCGCGAGAATACGCCGAAAGGAAGATTCTGGATCGGAAAATCGCTGTCGGGCGAGTTCGCGGATTCGATCCACGAGGTGAGCGCCGGGTCGTGCGTCTGATTCACTGGTCGGTTGATCTCGCTCTGCGGGTGAGGTGTGCCAGCTCTTCGACGGGCTCACGGAACGAGCACGAGCCAAACGAAATCGCAAATTCCGAGCGTGTGGCCAGAATCAGCTCAGCGCCAATGCGCTTTCCGCGCCATTGAATCGCGTCGTCGGCAAACTGGAATGCCGACGGATCGCTCTCCTCGAGCGCGGCGAGCGCCGTGTCCTCGCTCTCACCGGCGTACAGGAGGGCCGCGGCCAGGAAGACGTTCATAAACCCGTACATCATTCCCGTTGGACCGCCCGGTTCATAGGTCAGGCGGTATTCCCCGCGAATCGGATGATGAAGTCCGGCTGTCGCCTTGAATGGTACGGCCTGCTGCTGGCATGCGGCAATGAAGCGGATGATCGCCTCGGCCCGAGGAAATGCTTCGGGCGTTACACCGCCGGTGCGAACTTTCGCCCGCGCACCCACCCGCGCGATCGCTTTCACGAGCGGCGACACATCGCCGCTGATTGGAATCTCGAAATACGGTGTGAATGCGGGCGGCAGATCCTGCCGCTGGTGTCCGATCTCGTCCACCGTGCTCGCCATCAGCTCGACCACGTCGATCACGGCGTGCCCGTCCCTTGATTCCGACGAATGGCGGCGATTGAACTTCTGCATCTCTTCACTTGCGGCCCGCACGTCTTCCGCGACCAGCACGCTCAAGCGCCACGGAGCGGCCCGCGAGCCTCGTGGCATGAGGTCGCCGCCCGCTTCTTCAAGCTCCTTCACGCGTGAGATAGGCACGATGAAACGGCCGAGCGCCGTCCTGTCCCGGTCTTGTAAGTAAGAAGCGTAACTCTCGAGAGCCGGCCGCATGTCTTCGCTCGCGGGTGGAAACAGACCAGCGTAGTCCACCAGCCCCGCGAGGAGCGCGTCGACGGATTTCAATCCGGGACTCGGGCGTTGGGATCGATCATCGCAGAGAAGTTAATCCCCAACGCCAGCCCGGCGCGATATCAGCGGTCCTTCAGCCTGCGGACGAACTTGAGTCCCGACCATGTGTCATCGACGGCGCAGACCTTCACGTCGACAAGCCCGGACTCGAGCC
>DHJM01000096.1:0-6703 GCA_002404335.1 Gemmatimonadales bacterium UBA4720 | reverse complement strand
CTCGAGCCTGTCGCGCAGTCGCGCGAATCGTTTTTCCAGATCGGACCGCGCCTTGACGAACAGCATCGTGAAATCGAGGGATCCTCTCGACGCGATGCGCGTGCCGTCGGGAAGCTCGCCCAGCAGTCCCGCAAAATCCCGCGGCTCCGAAACGAATTGCAGACGCGTCCCCGGTTTTATTCCGAGCTTGTCCACCAGCGGAGTGCCCGAATAACCGAAGGTCTGGACGCTCCGCCGCTTCATCGCCACCTAAACGGTCAGCGGCGCTCGACGCGCGCCGCTGCCGAGCCGCATGGAGCGCTCTATACCTTTCGTGTAGAGCCGCGTATCAGCCTGAGGACAAAGAGAAGAACGACGGCGCCGATGAACGCGACGAAAATCGTTCCGCCCATGCCCCCCATGGGCGTCGAGATGCCGAGAGCGCCGAAGAGCCAGCCCCCGATGAAGGCGCCGACGATGCCGATGACGATGTCACCGATGATTCCGTACCCGGTGCCACCCATCACGAGAGATGCAAGAACTCCAGCGACGAGCCCAACCACGATCCAGGCCACTATGCCCATTGTGCCCATTGTGTCCGTCCTCGAAAGAGTTTTGAGCCTTACGGCGCCGCACGGGAAACGGTTCCAAGTGTACAAACGATAACGAAAAGGGAGCGCTCGGACGAGAGCGCTCCCTTTTCAGGCCAGGTTAGATCGCTGGTGAGCCGCCATGTTGCCGACGGATCCGGCACCCGGGGCCCCAGCTTCTATCGCACGTACTCGAAGGAGTTGACGGTACCCGTGCCGTCGTCTTCCTGATAGTTGATCGCGAGCCTGCTGTTGAAATTTGTGTCGAGAGTTCCGGTCACGAACCGCGCCGAGGTGTTGTTTTGCGCCGGCGCGCTGAGCGTCAGATCCGTGCCGTTGAGCGTCCACGTTCCGCTGCTGATAAAATCATTGCGAAACGACGCCTGGCCCGTTGGCGTGATGAGAATGTTGTTCGTCTCGACAAATGCCCCGTTGCTGTTCAGGACAATATCCCCACCAGTCACCACGAACGAGGCTCCGTTGGGGTAATTGGCATCTCCCTGCGGGACCGTAAACGTTGCCGGAATACTCCTCCCCGCATAGACGGTGAGCTGGTAGGTGCCGGCGGCATTCGACATCGGATTGAAGATGCCGTTGTCGGTGCACGCGGCGAACAACAAAGGAGTCGCCGCCGTGAGGCCCAGGAACAGTCTAGATTTTTTTGTGAGCATATTGCCTCGCGCGTTACATGGTTGTAGGAAGGAGCCGCTCAACGCGCGCGGCCCGACGTTCCAATTGTATGCAATTCCCTAACGTAGTATCCACCAACGGCTCAGTTATGTTCCCCGTTCCGCCCAGGGTTAAGGTCTGTTGCATTGCGTCCGAAGAAGAAGCCGCGCTCGCGGTGCGAATGGGCGCGTCGGCTCTGGGTCTCGTGTCTCGAATGCCAAGCGGGCCCGGCCCCATTCCCGAGTCCCGCATCCGTAACATTGCGGATACCGTGCCACCGGGCGTCGCGACCTTCCTTCTGACTTGCGAAACGACGGCTGAGCCGATCATCGCGCAACAACGATTTTGCCGCACCACCACAATCCAGCTCGTTGACGAGGTCGAGCCCGGAGTGCACGCGCGACTGCGAGACTCACTCCCGGGAATTTCGATCGTTCAGGTGGTCCACGTCCGCGGCGGCGATGGTGAAGGGGCGTTGCGGGAATCGGTCGCTGTGTCCTCGTCAGTGGACGCCATTCTTCTCGATTCCGGGAATCCTTCGCTCTCGACGAAAGAGCTTGGCGGCACGGGACGCGTCCACGACTGGGCGGTCAGCAGAAGGATTCGCGATTCGGTGGACGTTCCGATTTTTCTGGCCGGCGGGCTCAATCCCGACAACGTGGGCAAGGCGATAACCCGGGTTGCGCCATTCGGCGTGGACGTGTGCAGTGGATTGCGCGCAAATGGAAGGCTCGACGAAGCCAAGCTCGTCGCCTTTATGCGCGCCGTTCGCGACTCCGGGTGATGCGGCATTGAGAATGTAAACTTGGAAATGCACACTCGCGGAGGCTGAGCCACGCTTTCTCGTCTCTCTCAAACCGTCCTTCACCGCGCGCAACAAGTCACTCGCCCCGTATACGAGTTCTCCCGCCCCTGCATGGGTCGTCGCCACATATGATTGACGTACTTTCAACGCAGTCGCGGACTAATCACTCGCGGCGAACCGCCAAATGAGGACTCTATGATCGCACTTCCAATACAGTACACGAGGCCGCTTGCCGGCATTGCAGCACTTATCACTCTTGCCGCCTGCTCGAGCGACCTGAACGAGGGTCAAGGCAACGACGACGGCGGGCACGACTAAGCCGGCGTCGGGGGGTAGCAGGACCTCGTCGGCCTGCTATCCCAGCCAACCCGCTCCAGCCAGATTCATTTAATGCAGTTCTTCGCTTCATCCTCTTTCGCGCCTCCCGAAAGTCTCCGCCTAAGACGCGACAGGGCGGAGCGGATCCTCAACGGCCTCCGGGCCGCGGTGGTGTTCCTGCTCACCGCGTCGGCGCTCATGTACGCGCCGCACCTCTCGCAGGCGCTCAACAGCGCCAACGTGCTGGTGTTGGGCCCGATGCTGCTCTGGACCGTCGTGCAGTATCTGATATGGTATCGGCGCCCGGAGCTTCCGGACTGGCTGTCGGCGGTGAATCCAATCGTCGACGTGACGGCAGTGACGGCGATCATCGGCGGCTATGCGGTGGCGCAGTCCGGCGTGCTCGCGCTCCGGTCCCCGATTTTCCTGATGTACTTCGTGGTGCTGGCCGGCCGGCCGGTCGCTTCGTCGGTCCGGAAGGCCGCGTTGATATCGGTCCTCGCCTTTGCGGAGTACCTTGGCCTCCTCGTCTGGCTGTGGGCGACCAATCGCGTGCCTCTGGTGATCAATCCGATTGATGCGGTCCAGATGGCGCGTATCACTCCGCTCGATGAAGCCGCCAAGCTCATTCTACTCGGCGTCTTCGGTACCGTTGCGACGTACGCGACTTCCTGGGTGGAGCACCTCGTGCGCGAGGCGAGCAAGGAATCCGCCGAGCGTCAGCGAGTGGTGACGCGGCTCGTGCAGTCGGAGCTAGATACGCTCAAGCTTCAGCTCAATCCGCACTTTCTCTTCAACGCGCTCAACAGCGCCATGGCACTCATCGCAACGGACCCGCCGGCAGCCGAGCGAATGGTGTCGGAGCTGAGCGACTTCCTGCGGCTGGTGCTTTCGACATCGAGCGAGCAGGAGGTGCCGCTCGAGCGCGAGCTCGGGCTTCTCGACCGGTACGTGGCGATCCAGCGCGTGCGCTTCCAGGATCGTCTCACCGTCAGCTGCAACATCGAGGACGGCGTTCGAGCGGCGCTCGTTCCAAGCTTGCTGCTCCAGCCCCTGGTGGAGAACGCTATCCGGCACGGCATCAGTCCCCGCGCCGGCGCGGGCTACGTCCAGGTCACCGCGCGGCGCCTGGGCGACAAGCTCTCGATTACCATTCTGGACGATGGGGTCGGGGTGCGTGCCCGCCGATCGCGCGAACGCTCGCGCGGAACGGGCCTCGGCCTGACGAATACGATCACCCGGCTGATCCACCTCTATGGTGACAGCCACGAATTCGAGAGTGGCCCCCGGGACGAGGGAGGCTACGCGGTGCAGATTACAATTCCGTTCAGGCTCGGGCGCCTCTCGCCGGCCCGAAACGACGCTCAAAAGGACAGTGACCTCGCCACGGCGGTGCAGGCATGATCGGGCAATCTCTGCGTGTTCTGGTGATCGACGACGAAACGCTCGCGCGCCAGCGACTCCTATCGCTCCTCTCGAACTCCCCCGACGTCGAAGTGGTGGGCGAGTGCCAGAACGGACTCGAGGCCGTCGCCGCGATTCGCGCGCAGCAGCCAGATCTGGTTTTCCTGGACGTGCAGATGCCCGAGCTGGATGGCTTTGATGTGATCACCGAGGTCGGGACCGACAAGATGCCACCCGTAATCTTCGTCACCGCCTTCGACGATTACGCGGTTTCCGCCTTCGAGTTCGGCGCGTTCGACTATCTGCTCAAGCCCGTCGATCACGTGCGCTTCCACCAGACACTCGACCGCGCCAAGAAGCGACTCAGGGAATCTCCCAACCCCAGCGTGTCGTCACAGCTGAGCGCGCTGCTCAAGTATGTCGGGCAGCTCGACGCGCCGAAGAACCGGATCGGCGTCAAGGTGAACGGGAAGATACTCTTTCTCGACCCCGACGAAATCTTCTGGATTCAGGCGCGCGACGACCTGGCGAGAATTCATCTCGCTGAGGTGGCGTACGACGTGCGCGAGCCGCTGAGCAAGCTCGAGGCGCGCTTGCCCAGCAATCGGTTCCTGCGGGTCCACCGCTCGACCATCGTGAACACGGCGCAGGTGCGCGAGGCACAGCCTTTCGATCAGGGTGACCAGCTGCTGATCCTGCGGAACGGCAAGCGCATCACGACCGGGCGAAGCTACCGCAAGGCAGTCCAGGAATTTCTGAAGCGCGCCACGTGAGATTCATTCTGGCGGCTGAGGATGGCGGAATGCCCCTAGTTCTTCGCCGCTCTGAGAGCGCGGATCGTGACGCCGAGCTGCTCGATCTCGCGTCCGTACTCCGTCCAGTTGCCGGCCCGCTGCGCGGCGATCGCCCGGTCGTAGTGCGTCTGCGCCTCCCGAAGCAGCGCGCTGACCGCGCCTGAGGGCGCGGCACCTGTGGAAGGAACCGCTCCGCCCCCGACCACCGACGGCTCAACTCCGAGCGTGCCGAGTGAATCCTGCGCGTTCGTTGTCGTTTCCGCCGCGGCGCCGGAGCCGAACAGAGCGTCGAGACCCTCCTCGAGCGTCTCGCGCATCACGACGCGGTTCTCGTGGGCGACCACCACGCGCTTGAGCTCCGGTATGCTGCCGCCCTCGGCGCGAAGGTAGATCGGCTGCACGTAGATCAGTGATTCCTCGATTGGGATCACCAGCAGCTCGCCCCTGATTACCTCCGAGCCTTTCTGATCCCAGAGCGTTAGCTGCCTCGAGATGTCGGTGTCCTGGTTGATGCGGTTTGCGATCTGCTTCGGCCCATAGATGAGGCTCTGCTTGGGGAACCGGTACACCGAAAGCTTTCCGTAATTCTCGCCGTCCATCCGCGCCACCATCCACGCCGCCAGATTGTCCTTCCCGCGCGGCGTGAAGGGCGTCATGAAAATGAACTCGGGATTCTTTTCCCCGGGCAGTCGCATGATGATGTGACGCATGAACGGATTTTCGTTGGTCGCCTTGTTGAGCCCGCTCGGAAATTGCCATTGATCTTCCCGATGATAGAACGCGTCGGGCTCGGTCATGTGATACGTCGCGTGCAATGCCGTCTGGATTCTGAAGAGATCGCCCGGATAGCGGACGTGCTTCCGGATGTCGGCCGGCATCGCGCTGATCGGCTTGAAGATTCCGCCAAATATCTTCGCATACGTCTGGACGACCGGGTCATTCGGGTCCGCGATGTACGCGTCCACCGTGCCATCATAAGCGTCGATCACGACCTTCACGCTGTTCCGCATGTAGCTCATTCCGTCCGCGGTTCGCTGCGAGTACGGATAGGCGTCACTCGTCGTGTACGCGTCGAGGATCCACTTCAACTGCCCGCCGTCGGTGATCATGATGTACGGATCGTTGTCGAAGTCGAGAAACGGCATCGCCGTCGTCGCGCGATCCATGACGTTCCGCCGGTAGAGGACTCTGGCGCTTCCCTTGATGTCGTCCGAGAGAAGAATCTTGAGCGAGCCGAACTGGAACGCGTACAACACTCGCCTGAGGAAGGATCCGATCGGGACTCCACCACGGCCCGTGTACTTGGTGTAGATGTTCTTGTCCCCCGCCGGATAATCGAACTCCGGCTGACCCGTGCCGACGAAGACGTACTCGTTGGTCAGCTCGCCATAGTAGACCTGCGGCCGAGTGAGCTTGATCGAGACCGTCGAGACGGGCGGCACATCCTTGATGAAGAGAACGGGCAACCCCTCGCTGGTAACCTGATTAACCGGTGCCATCGTCACGCCCATGCCGTGCGTGAAAGTCAGCCTCGAATTGATGAATGTGCGGGTTGGAAGCGACTCGGAATTCAGCTCGCGCGCCGCGATGTGAACCTGTCGGTACTTGCCATCGATCATGTAACGGTCGTCGTCCGAGGACACGAAGTCGTAGTACGTCCGAATCTCCTGGAGCTGCTTGAACGTCTGCATCAGCAGGTCGCGCTCCCAGAGCCGCACGTTGTCCACGGTGGCCGCGTTCGCCTTTATATTCGCGTTCGTCAGCTGAACTTCGCCCGACAGGTCCCTGCCCTCGACTTTGTTCAGGCCCCACGCGTTGCGCGTGGCATCGATGTGTTGCCTGATATAGGGAGTCTCGCGCGTGAGCTCATTGGCCGAGACAACGAGTTTCTGGAACGCGGCAGGGACGATGCCGCGGGCCAGCACGCTCACCGCCACGTAGAAAACGGTCCCCGAGACGGCTGACCAGACGAGTTTGTCGCGAGCGATCCCAAGCACCACCCACACTGCGGCAACGAGCGCCGCAATCGCGGAGATGCGGAGTCCGGGCAGCGCGATGTGAACGTCGGTGTAGCTCGCGCCCACGAGTGGACCGGTGGTCGAGAAGAGAAGGTTGGATGTGTCGACGATCCAGAGGCGTATCGC
>DHJM01000042.1:587-2820 GCA_002404335.1 Gemmatimonadales bacterium UBA4720 | reverse complement strand
AGCGTGGTCACCTTCATGAACGCGCACACCGCGTCGGGGTTGGCGGGGTAAAACGTCTTGGTCGGATTCTCACGCCGAAGTCGATGCAGAATTCCGACTTCGGTCGCGACGATGAATTCGTCGTTGGGGGAATTCTTCGGACGCTTGATCATCCCCTCGGTCGAAAGGATCTGCACGCCAACCGGATCAATGTCTCCAGCCGATACAGCCTCCACGACGCTGGTGGCGCAGCCGCACTCGGGGTGAATCAGGAACTCCGCACCAGGATGCGCCGCGCGCTCAAGCCTGATGTCCTCGGGGTCGATCCCGGCGTGCACATGACACTCTCCCATCCACACGTGCATGTTCTTGCGGCCGCTGATGCGTCGCACATGCGCGCCGAGGAACATGTCGGGGAGAAAGAGGATTTCCTTGTCGAGGGGAATGGAGTTCACGATCTCGACCGCGTTGCCGGACGTGCAGCAGTAATCGCTCTCGGCCTTCACTTCGGCGGTGGTGTTGACGTACGACACCACGACCGCGCCCGGATGCTCCGCCTTCCATTCCCGCAGCTGGTCGGCGTTGATGGTCGCGGCAAGCGAGCATCCAGCGGCAAGGTCGGGAAGTAGCACGGTCTTCTGTGGCGAAAGCACTGCCGCCGTCTCCGCCATGAAATGGACGCCACAGAACACAATCACTTGTGCTTTGGTCTTGGCGGCCTCACGGCTCAGCCCGAGCGAGTCGCCGACGAAATCCGCGACGTCCTGAACCTCGGCGCGCTCGTAGTTGTGCGCGATGATCACGGCGTTGCGCTCTCTCGCGAGGTGCCTGATCTCTTCCTGCAGCCCTGCGTACCGGTTGTCCGTCGTGTTTACCATTCGATGTGCTTGCCGCTCCACTTTCGTTTCGCGCGCGGAAAATCACTTCTAAAATGGCCTCCGCGCGACTCCTTTCTCAACAGCGCAGCATCTGCAATGAGCAGTGATGTCTGTACCATGTTCGCCTCCTCGGTCGCTCCCTGCGGGAGACGTGACTCGATCTCTGTGAGCTTGGCGTGCCCGAGTCTCAGCCCCTTGGCGCTGCGATCGATTCCGCAGTAGTCCCACATCACCTGCCGGATGCTGTCGGCGGCGACCTGCGCCGCCCCGCGATCGCGCAGCACCGGAACTTCCCAGTTTTTCTTGCGCGGAGGTGTCGTCAGCGGCTTCGTGTCGATCATGTCGCGCGCGACCCGCTCGGCGAATACGAGTCCTTCCAGCAGCGAGTTCGATGCGAGCCGGTTGGCGCCGTGCACTCCGGTTCGTGAAACCTCCCCGCACGCGTACAATCGGTTGAGACTCGTGCGACCGCGCAGGTCGGTCACGATTCCTCCCATCATATAGTGCGCGGCCGGAGTGACGGGAATCAGGTCCTTCGAGGGATCGACACCGCGCGCGCGACAGATGGCGAAAATCCCCGGGAAGCGCTTCTCGAAAGTGCGGCCCAGCTTCCGCGCATCGAGCCAGACCCGCCTGCCACCCGCTTTCTGACGAAAAATCTCGCGAGCCACGACATCGCGAGGAGCCAGCTCAGCGAGTCGATGCTTCTTGAGCATGAATCGCTCTCCCTCTTCGTTGAGAAGCACCGCGCCCTCGCCACGCACCGCTTCCGAGATCAATTGCAGCGGATTCTCGGGCGTATCGAGCGCGGTCGGATGGAATTGCACGAATTCCATGTCCGCCAGCTTGGCACCGGCTCGGTGTGCTATCGCGTATCCATCACCGGTCGCCACCTCCGGGTTCGTGGTATATCGATAGACCTGCCCACAACCTCCGGTCGCCAGCACCGTCGCATCGGCGATGATCTCGACCGGTTTGCCTGCGACTGTCGCCTTCACCCCGAAAACCACACCGTCCTGCACGATCAGATCGAGGATGCGCGCCTTCTCCAGCACTTTAATCCGCTCGCTCTCCTTCACCCGCTTGATCAGCGTGCGCGCGACCTCGGCCCCGGTCTGGTCTCCGTGCGCGTGGACGATCCGCCGCCGGGAGTGCGCCGCCTCGCGGCCTAGCTTGAAGTTTCCGCCGGGCTCGAGATCGAAGTGCGCGCCGGCCGTCGCCAGCTCGCGTACCCGCGCGGGTCCTTCCTCGACCAGGACCTCAACCGCCTTCGCGTCGCAGAGCGCCGCTCCGGCGGCAAGAGTATCCTGCCGGTGCAGCTCGGGTGAATCTCCGGCGCCGAGCGCGGCGGCGATTCCGCCCTGGGCGTATGCCGT
>DHJM01000042.1:0-482 GCA_002404335.1 Gemmatimonadales bacterium UBA4720 | reverse complement strand
GCGCGCCATGCAGTGTGAAGTCCAGCAATTCCGCTCCCCACCACGAGAAAGCGCGTCCGTATCCGCTCGGCCATGCACTGAAATCAATGGCCCGCGTGAACCGATTGAAAGGGGGCCGCGGGTATAGTGTTCCGCGCGACGCTGACAGCCGCCACGGGTATAGTGTTCTGCGAGACGCTGACAGCCGCCATTCGGCTTGCAAGGCGCTGTGTTGTGGGCGATTCTTCTGTTCAGATGAGAAAGCTGATCCTCGTCACGTCCCTCCTGCTCGCCGTACACATTGCGCTCCTTTTCACGCGTCGGAGCGCCAAGGCCGAGGGAAAGGAGACATCGTCCGTTCGCATCGGAATCGTCCTGGACGTCGGCGGCCGAGGCGACAAGTCGTTCAATGATGGCGCTTACGCCGGAGCCGACAGCGCCACCAGGATGCTCGGCTCCAATATCCGGTTCATCGAGCCCGGCGAGGGAGCCGATCGCGAAGC
>DHJM01000114.1:44737-47018 GCA_002404335.1 Gemmatimonadales bacterium UBA4720 | reverse complement strand
CTCAGGTTCGCGACGTTGGCGTGGACATTCGCGGCCCATATCAGCCCGGAGATGACATCTGCGAACGTGCCGGAGCCCGTAGAGTTCAGCACCTTGATCGCGATGAGGGTTACGTTCGGAGCGACGCCCGCTGTGCCGAAATTGTTGGTCGTCACGGTACCACCGACGTGCGTCCCATGAAGGTTGTCGTCGGCCCAGTCTGGTGGCCCACTGAGTGAATGCTCGAAAGCAACGCTGCTCGCGACGTCAATCAAGCCTGCGGCGTCGATATGGTCGGGATCGAGCCCTGTGTCGATGATCGCGACACGCACGCTTGGGATCCCGGTGTGCCCTGCCCAGGCTTCGGGAGCATGGATCTGACGCATGTCCCATTGGAAAGGCAGGAAGAATGCACTTTGCGGGGGAAGGACGCTCTGTCCCGTGACCGGCACCGCATCGTCGGCGACATAAGCCTGAGCATCCTCGAGTGTGGGTACCCACTGCACCATCACATCCCGTTCAACCTTGCCGTTCCCGCGCGCGAGTTGGTTCGCCGCGGCGTCGGTGAGACCCTTTACCACCGCGACCCCAATCTCCCTTTGCACTCGGATGAGCGTCCCGCCGGCCGCGGCCACATCCGCTGCGAAGTTGTCGGGAATCGCGTCACCATTCATGAGGAAAACGTGCTGGTCGGTCGGAATGGTAGGCGTGCCCGTCGATCGCGACAGAGCTACGGTCACGGGGGCTTTCAGTGTGGTCGGGCTCGTGGCGGGGTCGGTGCATGCCGCTAGCGCGAGCACACCGCACGCGAGGAGAAGTGAGGAACGATGCGTCATCGGACGAATACCCCCGTGCAAAAGGATGGAAACACTGGACAGGTCTCTGGGAATTGTCCAAAAAGGGTCTCAGGCTTTTGCCCTGAGCGGAATAGCCCCTCTCACATACGGGTCCTGAATCGGATTGCAAATTGCACATCGAAACAGCCGTTCAAGGCAGCGACGATGCTAAGCACGCCTTCGCGAAATCGCAAGGCTGGTTCGAATCCCCATCCTCCGTCAACGCGCATTTTCGTCCGATGATTGCGCCCCTGATGTTCGCCTTCGCGGTGAAGCGGCTAGTTGATTCTGTGAAGGCGGCCGCCGGGAAATCTCGACAGTTCTTTGAGCGCCTCGACTGGACAGTGATCGAAAAGGGCGACAAGTATGAGCCTCGCCGGATAGGTTTTCATATCAGCACGGACTTCGCCACTCGTATTCAAAAGTGGATTGACCAAGGCCGTCCCTCCGAGTGAGCGGACACAAGCGGTCGGCTGAAACGCAGAGCTGCATCGCGCAAGAATTCCCGGAGATGTGGGGGATAATACGGGGGAGTGCATCCGAGATAAAAAAATAGATGAATCGGGACGGCGGGATTTGAAACCGCGACCCCCTGAACCCCATTCAGGTGCGCTAGTCCTTCCTCTCTAATTGGCACACTATCGGCACAGAAACGCCACAAGAGATGGCAGCCACTTTCTCCAGCCGCGCGACCAATGCCATACGTTCCAACAACTTAGGAAATGACCCGGGTGGGTTTCGAACCCACGACCTACGGATTAAAAGTCCGTTGCTCTACCAACTGAGCTACCGGGTCTTGATGGCCTTCAAGATACAACGGACAGTGCATCGAGTCAGCCGCTCGCGTGCAGCTCGTCCGATGGTGTGGGAAAGCTTGCTGATGGTGCGCTTCCCGATGTCCGGAAGGATCGGGATAATATCACAAATCTATGTTAGGCCACTCTGGCGGCACTCCCGCAGCGAACTGGGCACTCCTGGTGGCTCCGCGCCGTAAGAATCGTCTTCAGAGTATCCCGAATCACGGGCGCGAAAATGCCATTTGCCTTCTCAAAGGTCAACGCAGTGATTCGCGCTGTGAGGATGTCCCGACAGCGTGAGGTTGCGGCTGCCCGCATGGCTGCGCTAGAGGAGAGTAACCATCTCCTTCAGACCCAGGCCCGCCAGCTCGAGCACCAGACCAGCGAGGCTCGTGAGCTCGCCCATGAGCTCGCCCTCACCAACGAGGAATTGCGCGCCGTCATCAGCGAGGCGAGGAAAGCGTGGGCGGCTGCCGACTCGGCCAACCGCTCGAAAGCCGAGTTCCTCACGGTGATGAGTCACGAGCTGCGGACTCCGCTCAACTCGATCGGCGGCTACGTGGATTTGCTGGAGATGGAGCTGCGCGGACCGCTCACCAACGCGCAGAAATCCGACCTCACTCGCATCAAGCGCAGCCAGCTGCACCTGCTGGGCATCATCAATGACAT
>DHJM01000114.1:34112-44693 GCA_002404335.1 Gemmatimonadales bacterium UBA4720 | reverse complement strand
GGCAACGTGTACGCGCGCACCGATCCCGACAAGCTTCGGCAGGTCATGATCAACCTCCTCTCCAACGCGGTGAAGTTCACGCCCGCGGGCGGACGCGTCAGGGTTTCGTGCACGCTCAAGGAAAAATCGGTTTCGATCCACGTCGAAGACAATGGACCCGGTATCCCTCACGACAAGCACGAGGCCGTGTTCGAGCCGTTCGTGCAGCTCGATCGCGGTCTGACCCGGACGACCGAAGGCACCGGACTCGGCCTGGCAATCAGCCGCGGCCTGGCGCGGGGGATGGGCGGAGACATTGTCCTGAGAAGCGACCCGGGAGTTGGCTCCGTGTTCACTGTGAACGTTCCGCTGGCGACTCGAACCCCTAGCCATAACCGGAAGGAACTGAAACGGAGCGAGAGGTGAGCTGCCAGCTGACAAATCAGTTCTAGCTCCGCCTTGCGCCCCGAAGCCGGTCGTGGGATTTTCGCTCTCCCATAGCCTCCTGCCCCAATGCCAAGCAGAAACACAATTCCCCGCCTTTCGGTCGTCATCGGTGCCATGGCCTGCGCGTCGGCCCCGCTCCAGCGCCAGACAGCCACCCCCGAAACCGCCGCCGGATCGCAGCTACTGGCGAAGACAGCGGGAATGGAGAGGCGCGACGGATTTATTCCCCTGTACCTCGATATCAGACAGGGAAAGATCTACCTCGAGATTCCGCGCGACTCGACCCGGGCGTTGATGTTCGTCAGTCTCGCCACTGGGCTTGGATCGAATCCTATCGGCCTCGACCGCGGAGCGAGCGGCGATTCCTACATCGCGCGCTTCGACAGGAATGGGGATCGCGTCCTCGTCGTATTCGAGAACTGGAACTACCGCACGTCGGCGCTGGACAATCCGGCCCACGCGCGATCCGTCATCGAGGCTTTTCCGCCCAGCACTCCCGCGTCGCTCCCGATCATCGCGCAGGATGGTCTACGGCTGGTAGTCGACGCGACCGAGTTTTTCATGCGCGACTGGAACGACGTGGCTGGCGCCATCGCCTCGAGCGACGAGGGCGCGTACTCCGTCGCTCGCGACCGCTCGAGCATTTACTGGCCGCACACGAAGGCATTTCCCGAAAACACCGAAGTCGACGTCGCGCTCACATTCGCCACTCAGGGTAGACCGGGACAAACCATCTCGTCGATCGTTCCCGACGGAAAATCGTTCACGCTCAGGCAGCACATCTCGCTGCTGCCGCTTCCCGATCCCGGCTACAAACCGCGCGTGCTCGACCCGCGCGTCGGGTTCTCCGACGTCGTTTTCAAGGACTACGCGCAGCCCATTCAACAGCCGCTCGAGCAGCGCTGGATCGCGCGCCATCGACTCGAGCGCGTGAATCCCGCGGATCCGAATAGTCCGATCAGGAACCCGCTGGTCTACTACATCGACCGCGGCATTCCGGAGCCGATCCGAACCGCGACGAAGCAGGGCGTCAGCTGGTGGATCGACGCATTCGATCGCGCCGGACTCAAGGGTGGATTCAGGGTCGAGGATCTGCCCGAGGGCGTGGACCCGATGGATGCCCGCTACAATGTCGTCCAGTGGGAAAATCGAAACGAGCGCGGCTGGTCCGTCGGAGGCTCCCTCGGCGATCCGCGCACGGGCGAGATCATCAAGGGTATGGCACGTCTGGACTCGCACCGTGCCCGGACCGATTACAACATCTACGCCGGGCTGTTCGGCGCGGACGCGGCTGCCGCTGACACCGCGTTCGTACTCGCTCGCGTGCGCCAGGTAAGCGCGCACGAAGTGGGACATACGCTTGGCCTGTCTCACAATTACATCGCGTCGACCTACGATCGCGGGTCGGTAATGGACTATCCCCCGCCCCGCGTTACCGTCAACGCGGCTGGCGACATCGACATCTCGAGCGCCTACGCCACGGGCCCCGGCGCGTACGACGTGTTCGCCATTCACTGGGGATACGGGATTTTTCCCCCCAGCTCTGAGGCGGATTCCCTCGGTGCCATCGTCGAGGACGGCTTGCGGCGCGGACTTCTCTTCCTCTCGGATGCCGACGCGCGTCCAGATTTCGCGTCTGACCCGCGGACGAATCTATGGGATGATGCGTCGACGCCCGCCGAGTTTCTGCGGCACGAGATGGCGGCGCGGAGCCTGGCGATGGCCAGATTTGGAGAGCACAACATCCGCGTCGGGGAACCAGTCGCGCTGCTGCAGGAACGGTTCGTCCCTCTCTATCTCATGCACCGCTTCGCGCTCAACTCGCTGACAAAGACGATCGGCGGCATGGAGTACGCAAACGCGATACGGGGCGACCGGGTGCAGGCGACCCACCCGATCGACGCGGCCACCCAGCGCGTGGCGCTCGCGACCCTGATTTCTGCGCTCGAGCCGCGCGAGCTCGCGATCCCTGATACTGTTCTCACGTTGCTCGGACCGCGGCCATTTTCCTACCAGCCGTACGTTGAGCTTTTCAGCAGCCGCACGCGCCCGGCGTTCGACGAGCTTGGAGCGGCGCGCACGCTGGCGCAGTTGATCGTTGATGGAATTCTTCAGCGGGAGCGCGCCGCGCGCGTCGTGGCATTTCAGACGCGCATGCCGAACCCGCTCACGCTCGGCGAAGTAGTCGACGCGCTGACGTCCGATTGGGGTGCGCCCAGGCTCGCCAGTCCAAAGCTTGACGCGCTGAGAAGGGTTGCGCAGCGAGCGGTCGTCGATCGCATCCTGCTTCTGGCCGCGGACAAGGAAGCGGCGCCAGAGGTCCGCTCGCTCATCGAGCTCAAGATGAATTCCCTGCGTGCGCGCAGCCGCGCGCTGTCTTCATCGGGAGATGAACAGCGCCGCGCGCACTGGACGAGCATCGCCGCGGACCTGAATCGCTGGCTCGAGCGACAGGAGCTTCCCTCCCCGACTCCAGCGCTGCGCGCGCCGCCAGGAGATCCGTTCGGCATCGATTGGTAGTCCACTACGCGCCCATGGTGCGTGTGGGGGAGCCGCTTAGCCCACGGCGCTCTCCGCCTGAGCGATCACCACATATCATGCTGTGATTCTTGCAGTGTTGAGCGCTTGAAACCGTTGTCCCCAGCAGTGCTCTGCTGCTCCAGTTGTCCGATTTCTCATCTCTACAGTCCCAGTTGCCCAACCATCAGGCATTGACGAGCCCGGCCAGGCTCGCTGCTCTCCACAACACGGGACTTCTCGAGACGGCCGCTGACGACCGCCTGGATGTCTTCACGCGCCTCGCGGCGCAAGTCCTCGACGTTTCCACCGTCCTGATCTCGCTCGTCGACGCCAAACGCCAGTACTTCAAGAGCGTGGCCGGTAACGGCGGTTCACCTTCGGCTGGCTGGAATCCGCTCGACGCATCGTTCTGCCAGGACGTCGTCGGGACGGGAATGCCCCTCGTGATGGCTGATGCGCGGAACGACCCAGTCTTCGCTGACAGCGGAACCAAAGTCACGGCTTACGCGGGTGTCCCGCTCATCACCGAAGACGGGCACGTGCTCGGCGCTCTATGCGCATTCGATCAAAAACCGCGCGCCTGGAGCGAGCGCGATGTCGGCGTGTTGACTGCACTTTCCACGGCAGTCATGTCCGAGATACAGCGCCGCGTTGCCACGCGCGCGGTACAAGACACGCAACTCCGCCTGATCGCCGAGCGAACTCTCTCGCACGCGGTCCAGCAGCAAATGCCGGTCGGCGTCGTCGTGGCGGAAGTGCCGTCGGGGCGGCTCGTTTCGGTGAACGCCCAGATGACGGAGATCTTCCGGACGTCGTTCACGCCCTCGCCCGACCTGCACAGCTACAACGAATGGGTCGGGTTTCGCGAGAGCGGCACTCCGCTCGCCGCCCTCGAGTGGCCGCTGGCGCGCACTGTACTCAGCGGGGAGAGCGTGCGTGGCGAAGAAATCCGCATTCTCCGCGGCGATGGCTCAGATGGCTACATCCGCATGAGCTCCGCTCCCGTGCACGATGCTGATGGCAAGGTCGTAGCCGCCGTCGCGATCGTGGTTGACGTGACCGACCAGCGAAAGGCCGAGCGCGCCGTGCGCACGACCGACGAGCGTTTTCGCTTCGTGGCAAGAGCCACGAACGACGTCATCTGGGACTGGGACATCAAGACCAACGCTCTCGTCTGGAATGATTCCGTCGAACACATATTCGGGCACCAGCAGAACAAGATCTTTCCGGAGATCAAGTGGTGGTACGATCACATCCATCCGGAAGATCGCGATCGGGTCACCTCCGGAATTCACGGAGTACTTGATCACGGAGGAACGAACTGGAGCGATTCGTACCGCTACCGGCGCGCCGACGGGACATACGCCAACGTGATGGATCGTGGTCACGTCGCGCGTGACAGCACTGGCACGGCTATCCGCATGATCGGCGCGATGACAGACGTGACAGAGCGCTCTCGTTCTGAGGCGGCGATCAGGTTCCAGGCGCAACTGCTCAACGCCGTACAGCAGGCAGTCGTCGCCACGGATCCCGAGGGGATCGTGATCTTCTGGAACGCCTTCGCAGAAAATCTTTACGGGTGGGCCGCCGAGGAGGCCGTTGGAAAGCCGATTCAGGAGTTGACGCCATCGCCCTTTCTTCGCGATCACGGGGGAGAGATCGGTCAGCGCGACGCAGCCGGAGAGAGCTGGACGGGCGAGTATCTGGTGCAGGGGAAATCGGGCAAGGCGTTCCCCGCTCTGCTCACCACCGCTCCCGTTCGCGACGAACGCGGAACCGTGCTCGGGTACGTACGCGTCTCGATCGATCTGACCGAGCGTCGCAACCTCGAGGAGCAATTCCGCCAGTCGCAGAAGATGGATGCCGTCGGCCGACTGGCCGGAGGAATCGCTCACGATTTCAACAATCTCCTGACGGTGATCAGACTCAACACCGAGATCATCATGGAGGGATTCGACCCGGCGGATCCGCGCAGCGAGGACGTGAGACAGATCAGTAGCGCGGCGGAGCGGGCGTCCTCACTCACCAAGCAGCTGCTGGCGTTCAGCCGCAAGCAGATTCTCCAGCCCAGGGTGCTCGACATGAACAGCGTGGTGGCGAGTGTCGAGCCCATGCTGCGACGCCTGATCGGGGAGGACATCACGATCGCCTCGGCCTGCGCCGCGCGTGGCTACGTCGTCGCCGACCCGGGCCAGCTCGAGCAGATCCTCGTCAATCTGGTCGTGAACGCGCGCGACGCGATGCCGCAGGGCGGCAGGATAAGCATCGAGACCCGGAACGTCGAGCTGGACGAGACTTACACCAGCGAGCACGCGCCGGTCATGCCTGGACGCTACGTGATGCTCGCGGTGGGAGACACAGGCGTCGGAATGAGCGTCGACACGCGGGAGCACGCGTTCGATCCGTTCTTCACGACAAAGGAAGCCGGCAAGGGGACGGGCCTCGGCCTGGCGACCGTGTATGGAATCGTCAAGCAATCGGGCGGGTATGTCTGGGTTTACAGCGAGCCGGGGCATGGAACCTCGCTCAAGCTCTATTTTCCGGAGGTGAGCGCCGCCACGGCCTTCCAGCCAGGGGAATACAAGCCCGCGACGAGGGAAGCGTCACGGGGATCCGAGACGATTCTGGTGGTCGAAGACGAAGAGGCAGTGCGCGGATTAACGTCGCGGATTCTGGAGAAACAGGGTTACAGAGTCCTGTCGGCGCAGCACGGACGCGAGGCAATGGACATCGCGACTAAGGAGGTAGGCATAATCGATCTGGTGCTTACCGACATCGTGATGCCCGGCATGAATGGCAGGGGTCTGGTGGAGCGTCTGGCGGGAATTCGCCCGAGAATGAAGTCGCTCTATATGTCGGGTTACACCGACGACGACATCATCAGACGGGGATTCATCGACCCATCGAAGAGTTTTCTTCAAAAGCCCTTCACCTCTGAAGCCCTGCTGCAAACCGTGAGGAAGGTTCTGGACGAAGGCTGAGCCGCGGCCGAGTTGAGCGTGCCTGTACCGCCCTGTATATAGGAGCATGAACTCGAAGACTCTCGGCGTGGTGGCGGCGGTGATCTCACTCGCGCTGCTCGCGAATCACGCGCCCGCCCAGGATACGACCGTAGCCAAGCTCGAGCCGGTAGTCGTGGAGGTCGGACGCGGAGCACACAGATCCCCCCTCGACCTCCCTTTTGCCGTCACCGTTCAGACCCCGGACTCGATGCGACCGGGTCAGCGGCATCTCTCGCTCGATGAGACACTGTGGCTGATCCCCGGTCTCTCGGTCTCGAACCGAAACAATCCGTCGCAGGATCCGCGCATCTCCGTTCGCGGCTTCGGCGCGCGCTCTGCGTTCGGGGTCCGGGGCATTCGAGTGCTGCGCGATGGCATTCCACTCACGCTCCCCGACGGCCAGACGCCTGTTGACTACCTCGACCTCGAGTCGGTGGGCCGCGTGGAGGTAATGCGCGGCAGTGCATCCTCGCTCTATGGAAATGCGGGTGGCGGAGTGGTTGACATCCGGACCAGTGACCCGCCTCCAGTTCCGGTTTCGGGTGCTGTTCGAATGTGGACTGGAGCTTTTGACACGCGTCGTCTGGTCGCGAAGACCGCGGGTGCGGCCGATGGATTCGGATATCAGGCCAACGTCGCACGAACCGAAAGCGACGGCTATCGCGACTACTCGCGTCAGCGGATGACGAACGGGTTCGCGCGCATATCGTACGATGACGGCGGAGGGTCCTACGCGCTCGAGTGGCTCGGAGTGAATACGCCGGTCGCGCAGAATCCGGGAGCCCTTACTCGCGCACAGTTCGAGACTGATCCTCGAATGGCGGATCCGCTCTCGATAAGAAAAGGGGCCCGCAAGGCCGTGACTCAATCCCAGTTCGGCCTCACAGCGCGTCACAGCGTTGCGCGCGGTGAGATCGAGGCATCGGGATACGTCGGAACACGGACACTCGACAATCCGCTGACCTTCGCTGTCGTGGATGTTGGCCGCGCGATGTCGGGCGGGAATCTGAGAGCGACACTTCCCTTCTCGGTGCTGGGCGCCGATCACAGACTCACCGCGGGGACGGAAGTCCAGCTGCAGAACGACCTGCGCCTGAATTACACCAACTGCAACGACGTTCCCCCGCTCGCCGCGCCGACGGCAACGTGCCCGGTTCTCGGCGTTGAACGCGGGTCTGTGACGCTGGATCAGCGCGAGATCGTCTCCTCGTTCGGGTCGTACCTCCGGGACGAGCTGGATCTCGGAAAGCGATACACCTTCACCACGTCGGCCCGGACTGATGCCGTGCGCTTTCGAGTGAAGGACAAACTGATCAACGCGACGAATCCGGACGACTCGGGTCAGCGCCTTCTCGACGCCGTGAGTCCAATGGTGGGCATTCTCGCCCGTCTCTCTGAATCGCACAGCGCCTACGCAAACATCTCGTCGGCATTCGAAACTCCCACCGCGACCGAGCTCGGGAATCAGCCGAGCGGAGCGGGCGGGATAAATCCCGACCTGAAGCCGCAGCGCTCGACGACGTACGAAGTCGGGGTCAAGGGCGTGGGCGACAACGGGCTGCAGTACAATGCGGCGCTGTTCGCAACCGGCGTGCACGACGAGCTCATTCCGTTCGACATCCCCGCCAGCGGGGGCAGGCGATACTTTCGGAACGCCGGCCGCACATCGCGGCGAGGGTTGGAGCTGGGTCTCGGGATTGCGATCAGGCAGCTCGAGCTAGGCGGGGCTTACACCTATGCGAACTATCGTTTCGTCGACTTCACCGTGGACACGGCGCACTACGCCGGAAACAGGATCCCCGGCATTCCGCGCCAGACGCTGCAGGCAAGCGCGGCGCTGCACGGATCGCTCGCGACTCTAGTCACGGAAGCGACCCTCGCCGACAGAATGTTCGTCAACGACGCGAATTCGGAGAGCTCTCCTGGCTACGCAATCTTCAACGCGAGAATCGTGTCGAGCGCGTTGTGGAATGGATCGGGCGCGGAACTGACGTTCGGCGCACAGAACGTGTTCGACACGAAGTACATCTCCTCCGTGAGCGTGAACGCGGCTGCGGGGAAATTCTACGAGCCCGGTAGTCAGCGCTCCGTGTATATCGGAGTCAGCCTTCTCGCGTCGGTGCTGCCCAAGCGGTGACGGCGAGGAATTACTGCTACTGCAAATGAACGAGAGGGAAGCTGTGAAGCTTTGTAGCCTGAAGCGGTAAGCTTCACGACGTCGGGACGTTACTGGCGCGGGTCCACACAAGCAACTGCCTTTGCCATCACGCCACTTAGTAACGTCCCGACGTTTGCAGCTTACCGCGAACAGCTTGGGTCAGCTTATAGCTTCCCTCTCGTTCAGTTGCAGTTAACGCTTTTATTGTTTCCGCAGCTCGATGCTGCCGTTCACGCTGCTCGCCCTTACGTCACGTCCGCCATTCCCGATTGTCCCCGACGCATGGCGCGGACCCCAGCGGCCCGAGAGCGTCATCGGGAAATCACTCTCGATTCCGCCGTGCACGGTGTCGAAGCGGAAGGTCGCGTCGAAGCTTGCGGGCACATAAATCGACACGGATCCGTTGACGGTCTTGAAGTTCATATCGTCATCACCCTGAAGCGAGGCCATCCGCGCATCGACGTTCCCGTTGACAGTCTCGGCCGTCACGGGGCCCGCCGCGGTATTCACGTCGACGCCGCCGTTCACCGTTGTTGCCCGTACGGGCCCGCTGGTGTTGCGGACAACGACGCCGCCGTTCACGGTGTTCGCCCGCACTTCGGCGCCAACGTCGCGCACCGACACGCCACCGTTGACGGAGTGCGCGCCGACCTTGACGGAGCGTGGCACGCTGACCGTGATCTTGACGTTCGAGTGCGTCTCGTTGTTGCCGTTGCGGTGAATCGACTCAACGCCGCCATCCTCGCAGCGCGAGTTGTTGTTCCAGATCGCGCAGATCGTGACGTTGCCGCCAGCCTGGACGACTTCATAATGGATGTCATCCATCTCGCGCCCGTTCGACCTCTTCACGGCAACGAGATGAACCATGTTGTCGGGGCTTGGCGCAAAATCCACCGAGCCGTTGATGTTGAACACGTTCATCCAATGGCCTGCGTCCACCCGGCCATCCCACTTCCATGTATCCGAGTCGCGCCCATACTGCTGCTGCGCGCCGAGGGCAGGCGCCGCGAGCAGGACGGCGAGAGCCGCAAAAAGTCTCGTTCTATTCATCATCTCTCCGGATGGTTGAGTCTGAACCACTGTTGATCACTATGCTCCCGCTGAAGGTCTGGGCGGTAACCTTTGCTCTACCGTCACCGATCGTAAACTCGATTCGACCTTCCCTTCTCAGGCTGCTTTTGGGTTGAATCGTGACGGGAAAATCCGACTGCAGATCGCCGCTGAAGGTCTCCACGCTGAACTGCGCTCCCGCGCCACGCGGAATATTCAGGCGCAGCGTTCCCGAGTGGGATTCGAAGCCGTACTTGCCCGACGGCTCGATCGTTCCGGAGTACACGATGTCACCACTCACGGTCTCGGTGCGCACGTCTTTCGATTGAATTCCGACGAGGCGGATGTTGCCGCTCACCGAGCTCGCCTCGACGTCTCCAGTCACGTTCTCGGCGCGAAGATCTCCGCTGACGGTCTCTGTTCGCAGATTTCCGTTCACCTGGGCGGCGTGCACCGATCCTGAGACCGACTCGGCGCTCACCGTACGTACGCCGTCGGTCACGTCGACGTCGCCGCTGACGCTCGTGGCCTCGATCTCGCCCTGCGAGCCCTTCGACGTTAAGTCGCCCGACACCGCTTCGAGGATGAGCCGCGTTCCACGCGGAACCGATACATCGTAGCGGGCGTCACCCACGTTGTTGTGCCGGCGGCCCCTCCGGCCCCCTTCGTCGGAGTCGTCCACGCTCAGGCTGACCCTCGACGAATTCGCAGTGAAGCGCAGCAGCCCGCTCTCGATGGACGCCGAGATCTTGACGTCGGGGCGATCCCAGCCCGTGACGCGGATTTTCCCGGAAATGAGCGAGAGGTCCACGGCGCCGCCGCGGTCCAGTCTCACTGTTGTGTCTATCTTAGTGAGGCCGCGTATCTGCACCCCCTGCTCGTCCTGCGCCTTTGCCGCAATTGGAAGGGCCATTACTGCGACCGCTACGACGACGAGCCGCGAAAGTTGGATTCGGTTTTTCATTTTCATGTGCTTGCCGGCAGCATGGCCGCCGTACGTAGAAGCTCGACTTTCTTGTCGAGCGCGTGTGTCAGCTGCTGGTCGAGCATGTGGCTGGCCGGATCTCTGGCGAGGGCCGCCCTGCTCTGTGCGATTGCAGCATCTATGATCTGAAGATTCCTCTCGATGATCGCCACCGTCGAGGAGTCGAGTTGGGCCCTCCGCTGGCTCACGATGTTCTGGAGCATTTCGATCTCCTTTCCGTATACGAGATCGGAATGCTCGCGGTCAGCTGTGGATTGGCTCGCGAGACGGGCAGGTATGCCGCGCTGACGCGTGGGGGCGTCGCCTATGACGACGCGCGATGTCGCGCCGGGCTGAGTGCCCGGGACACCGACATTCACCGGCGAGGGCGTGGTCGAGCCAGGAGTCACTCCGGAGTCCGTGCCGGTATTCGTTTGCGGCTGATTGTCGATCGACTTCAC
>DHJM01000114.1:30046-33978 GCA_002404335.1 Gemmatimonadales bacterium UBA4720 | reverse complement strand
ACTGGCGCAACGCACGCACTCGCTCAAATGCCGTTCGGCAGAAGCGCGACGCGAGTCGTCCAGCGTTCCCTCGAGATAGTCGGGGAGCGCGGCATCGAACGCTTCGCAGTTCATGTTGGAGCTCGTCATCGTTCCAGCGCCTCTCTCAAAAGAAGTCTCGCGCGATGCAGCTGCGCCTTACTCCCGCCCGAGGTGATTCCCATCATCTCCGCAATCTCCTCGTGCTTGTACCCTTCCACATCGTGGAGCACAAAAACCTTTCGCGCTCCCGCTGGTAGCCCAGATATCGCTTGCGCCAAGTCCATCCGCTCGACGTACATCGGAGCACGGGCGTCCTGATCCCACCGCTCGTCGTCGACATCGGCCCCACCCATTCTCGAAGCTTGTTTGCCCTCGCTCTTTCGCGCGTTCAACACCACGTTCACCGCGAGGCGATGCAACCAGGTCGAGAATGCGCTCTCTCCCCTGAACTGCGGGAGCTTCTCCCATGTCCTCACGAAGACATCCTGGGTCAGCTCCTCACCCTTCGTCCTGCTTCCGGCCATCCGCGCACAGAGTGAGAACACCCTGTTCGCGTGCGTTTGGTACAGCCGCTCGAAGGCCTGACGGTCCCCGCCGGCGGCTAGCGCCGCGTCAGTGGAATCACCCATTGCTACGTGTGCCAGGTTGGATGCCGCCGCCATTCGATCGTTGTCCCTGGTTTGTTGCGTGATTGGATAACTCAAAGGGCTCAAAGGTTTGAATGCGGGACAATCGGCTTTTCCTGTGGCTGCAGTTATGACAGTCTGGCCCGTCCCATTGGTTTGAACCGGCTTCGGGGGCGTTTCGGCGGCCTCGCTGACGACCCCGACACAGGGATCACGCGCCACCGCCCTCCAGGCCCAGAGCAAGCCGAAGCTCGCCCGAGCCCCGCTCCAGTTCCGTTGGGGTGCCAGCTACGAGCGTAACGTGACCGACCTTCCGCATCTCGGTGGGTGCCTTCCCATAGAGGTGCAGGTGCGCTCCCTCCACCGCCACTACGCGCTCGAGGGGCGGAATGTGTCCGATGATGTTGAACATCACGCAGGTGCCGCGAGGGGTCGTGGCCCCGAGTGGCAGCGACAACAAAGCCCGCAGGTGATTTTCAAACTGACTCGTTTCCGCGCCCTCGATGGTCCAGTGACCCGAGTTATGGACGCGGGGCGCCATCTCATTCGCGAACAATTCCCCATCGACCGAAAAAAGCTCCAGCGCGAGGACGCCAACGTACGCGAGACGATCCATCAGCCGCCGGCAGTATTCGGTCGCAACCGCGGCGAGCTCTGGTGTCACGCTCGGCGCAGGTGCCGTCGACTGTCGCAGGATTCCTTCCCGGTGGATGTTTTCGATTGGTGGGTAGAATACCTCCCGTCCGGCGGTGTCACGGACGCCGATCACGGACAGCTCGTGCTGGAACCCGACGTACTTCTCGACCAGAAGTTGCGATCCCTCGAGTCGCTGCCAGGCCGCTTCGAGCGACGCCGCGTCGCGGATCACGGCCTGTCCCTTTCCGTCATAACCCATTCTGCGGGTCTTGAGGACGACCGGGAACCCGATACGCGCGGCAGCGCGCTGCAGATCCTGGATCTGGTCGACTGGAGCGAAGGGAGGAGTGGGAATATCCAGATCGGTAAAGAGCTGCTTCTCCAGCAGCCTGTCCTGAGCGATCGCCAACGCCTTTACAGGCGGGAAAACCTTGATACGCTCGGCGACGAACCTCACCGTCGAGACAGGTATGCTCTCGAATTCGTAGGTGACGACATCCACGCCCTCGAGAAAGCGCTCAAGCGCCGCCTGATCACCATAGTCCGCGGCGATCAACTGACCGATCTGTCCGACTGGAGCGCCGGCGTTTGGATCGAAGAATCTGAACTCGATGCCGAGCTGGTAGCCGGCGAGCGCGAGCATTCTTCCGAGCTGCCCGCCGCCGAGGACTCCGACTCTCACTCGCTCGCGGCCGGGTCGGGCTGAGCGAGAACCGCCTTGGTCTGCTCGGCGCGAAACGCGCGTAGCCTGTCTCTGATATCGGGCCGACTTATGGCAATGATGGACGCGGCGAGCAGCGCGGCGTTAATCGCGCCAGGCTTGCCGATGGCAAGCGTACCGACTGGCACGCCCGCCGGCATCTGCACGATCGAGAGCAGCGAGTCAATTCCCTGCAGCGCCTTCGATTCGACCGGAACGCCCAGCACCGGAAGCACGGTCTTGGCCGCCGCCATCCCGGGGAGATGCGCCGCGCCGCCGGCCCCCGCGATTATGACTTCGATTCCGCGCTGCTCGGCGGACGCGGCGTATTCGAAGAGCAGATCTGGAGTACGGTGCGCGGAGACGATTTTCGTCTCATGCGGGACGCCGAGGACATCGAGAATCTGAGCCGCGTGCTGCATGGTGTCCCAGTCGGACTTGGAGCCCATTATCAGTCCAACGAGCGCTTCGGCCACGGCGATTCCTCTCGGTGTTGTGATCCGGCTCGCGCCGCTTACAGCTCTCGGTCCAGTTCCTGGTCCACGTCGTCGAGACCGAGTTCAGCTCCGGCTACAATTTCGTAATCGAAATCGTCCTCGTCCGGCATGCCGACATCGTCCAACGCTCGGGGCTCGAGATCCTGCGACACTGTCTGATGCTCGAGCTCGAGCAGCAGATCGCTGATCCGGCAGAAGCTCCTGCGATGGTGCGGCGTGATTCCGTGCGACGTGAGTCCGGCCACGTGCTCCCGCGTCGTATAGCCGGCGTTGTGGTCCCAAATATACTGCGGATACCGCACGGCGAGCCGCGTCATCAGTAGATCACGAGTAACCTTGGCGAGGATGGACGCGCACGCGATGCTGAAGCACCGCGCATCGCCGTGCACGACCGCCGTGTGCGGAATGGGAAGCGTGCGCATGGCGCGGCCGTCGATCACTACGTAATCCGGCCTGACCTTCAGGCGCTCGAGCGCGCGCCGCATGGCAAGCACGCTTGCCTGATAGATGTTGATGCGATCGATCTCGCGCACCGAGGCAGCGCCGAGCGAGAATGCGATCGCGCGCTCTCGGATCTTGACGGCGAGCCGGACGCGCTGGTCGTGCGTCAACCGCTTGGAGTCGTCCACTCCGGCGATCGCGCGCGTGTCGGCGGGCATTATCACGGCGCAGGCGACGACCGGTCCCGCGATCGGGCCTCTGCCTACTTCGTCGACACCCGCGAGGAGCGAGCCCTTTGCGATGCGCAGGTCTCGCTCGATGGTGGTCCAGCGCTTCCGCCGCGGCATGTGCCGGCGGCGGGTTTGTCCTTCATTGGGATTTGTAGCTTCGGGGGCCGACTGGGGAGTGCCCGATTCGACCTCGTCCTGCATGCTGCTCTACGCTCGATGAGCGAGGAGAGCGCTAGGCCTCGACCCCAGCCTCGGCTCCTGCCTCTGCTACGGTCTCCGAGCCCGGCACCGTCACCTTGGCCTTCCGCTCCCTGATGCGGGTAGCCTTGCCGGTCAGGTGGCGCAGGTAGTACAGCTTGGCGCGACGGACGCGTCCGCGGCGGACGACGATGATCTCGGCGATCATCGGGCTGTGAATCGGGAAAATGCGCTCGACGCCGATTCCGTTGGAGATCTTGCGAACCGTGAAGGTCGCGCTGACTCCGCCGCCGCGCTTGGCGATGCAGACACCTTCGAAAGCCTGGATTCTTTCCTTGTCACCCTCGCGGACGCGCACGTTGACGCGGAGCGTGTCACCCGCCCTGAACGGGGGGATGTTGTCGCGGAGCCACTCTTTTTGGGTTTCGATGAAGGGATGCATATGGCGCTCGGGGCTGGAGTTAACAGCCTGGTAAAGACGTGTTTATGCGATTCTCGGGTAGCCACGAAAAGTAAACCCATAGCGGGGGCGACGCCAGTCGAACTAAAGCAACTGCAACTAACGAGAGGTTAGCTGGAAGCT
>DHJM01000114.1:19301-30037 GCA_002404335.1 Gemmatimonadales bacterium UBA4720 | reverse complement strand
GGTCTCTCTCGTCGGCTCCGAGTCAGCCTCGCGCCCTCCTCTTCGCGCCATTTGGCAATTCGCGCGTGATCGCCCGAGAGAAGCACTTCCGGCACAGTGAGTCCGCGAAATTCCGGCGGCCGAGTATAGCTTGGCGCGCTAATTCCGCGACCAAAGAAGGAATCACTGCGAGCGCTGTCGAGATCCGACATCGCCCCTGGAAGAAGGCGCACCGTCGCATCGATGATCGCGAGAGCAGCCGCTTCCCCACCGCTCAGCACGAAATCCCCAAGCGAAATCTCTTCCGACGCCAGGTGGTCCGCGACGCGCTGGTCGATGTCCTTGTAGTGCCCGCACAGCAACGTGAGCTCCTCGCCGCTTGTGAACCGCTCGGCGTCCGCGTGGGAGAAAACGCGGCCGCGGGGGGACAGCAGCACAATTGGCGGCTTGGTGTTCAGCGATTCCACTGCCTCGAAGAACGGCTGTGGCTTCATCACCATCCCGGCGCCACCGCCGTACGGAGCGTCGTCCACCGTTCGGTGCTTGTCGTGCGTGAAATCGCGCAAGTCCACGATGTTGTACCGCACGCTACCCGCCGCCGCCGCCCGCGACGGGATGCTCAGGCCGAGCGGTCCGCTGAAGAACTCGGGAAAGATCGTGACGACGTTGATTCTGAGCGGCACGCGCTATTCCCCGCCCAGAGACGCGTCGATCAAGCCGAGCGTGTCGTTGATCAGGATCTTGCGCGCTTCGATGTCCGTCCGGACGACGAGCTCGGGCCGATACGGAATCAGGACGCTTCCCCGTGGCGTCTCGATGTCGAGCATGAGTCCCTGGGGCAACTCGTAGAACGTCGTCACCGTGCCGATTTCCTCGCCGCTGGTGCTCACGGCCTTCATACCGACGAGATCGTGGAGATAGACTTGGTCTTCCTGGAGGGGCGGCAGCTCACTGAATGGCGCCAGCAGGTAGCGTCCACGCCACAGCTCGGCGTTGTCACGGTCCTGAAGCTCTTCGAACCGGACGATCAGGCCCTTCTTGAACGGCCGCGACTCCGAGACGGTGAGCGTCGGCGTCTGATCTTGTCCCCCGGCGTCGCGGACGACGGCCAGATCGCCGGTGGGGGTCCCCGCAAAAACACGACTGCCGGATGCGAAGACCACGTCCGGCTTATCGGTGAGAGGCTCGACGACAACCTCTCCGCGAATTCCCTGCGCTTTGCGGATCAGCCCGACGATCGCGTATTCGGGCTCAGGCACGCGAGACCGTGGCGCTCTAAGCGCCGGGGGCTGGTTCGTCCGACATCTCGGTGACCGGGACCGCGACGACCTTGCGCTCGATGCCGATTCTCTGCTCGTGTCGCCGCTTGAGGACGCCGGCGCGCCGAAGGAGCGACCTGACGGTATCGGTCGGCTGGGCGCCGAGGTTGAGCCAGTGGTTGGCTCGGGCTTCATCGACCTGAAGCGAACCCTCATTGTTCTGACGGGGAGCGTACTGGCCGATGATCTCGATGAACTTGCCATCGCGCGGGCTCTGCGAATCGGCGATGAGAATACGGTAGAACGGCGCATTTTTCCGCCCGACGCGGCGGAGACGAATCTTTACCATTTCTGGACTGCTCCCTTGAGGGTGTTTGGCGGGACGCTGACAGCGTCCCAATCCGGGCTCCTCGCGTCATCGGTCGATCCGATGCGCACCCGGTGGAACTGAGTCGTGGAATCTAACTGGTTAGCGCGATCCGGCACATAGGGGGAAAGAACTGCAACTGAACGGGCGGGAGGCGTCAGTAGCGTAGTTGCCAGCGATTTAGTTCACGACGCCGGGACTTGCCGCTGTGGCGTTCTGGGCCCAGGCGGTTGCTTGTGTCATGACTCTACCGAGATAAGTCCCGGCGTAGTGAACTAACAAACTGATGCCTATGCTACTCGCGCCTCCCGCCCGTTCAGTTTGCAGTTTGCAGTTTAGCGCCCGAACATCCCCGGCATTGACGGCATCCCCATCCGTCCCCCACCGGCCATCTTCTTCATCATCTTCTGCATCTCGCGGAACTGATCGAGCAGCCGGTTCACGTCGCTGATCGGCCGGCCGGCGCCCTTGGCGATGCGCGCCCGCCTCGATCCGTTGATCACGCCGGGATTCTTCCGCTCCTCAGGCGTCATCGAGAGCACGATCGCCTCGACGTGCTTCATCCGATTCGGATCCGCCTTCATCTGCTTGAGCGCCTTGGTGTTCACGCCCGGCAGCATTTTCAGGATTCCCTCCAGCGGGCCCATCTTCTGGATCTGCCGCATGCTGTTGAGGAAATCGTTGAGATCCATTCCCTCTTTGCGGATTTTTTTCTCGAGCCGCTTCGATTCGGCCTCATCGAATGAGGCCTGCGCCTTCTCGACGAGCGTGACGATGTCGCCCTGTTGAAGGATGCGACCCGCCATTCTCTCCGGATGGAACTCCTCCAGCGCGTCGGGCTTTTCTCCAACGCCTATATACTTAATTGGCTTCTTCGTCACGCCGTAGATCGAGAGCGCCGCTCCACCCCTGGCGTCGCCATCCATCTTGGTCAGCACGACGCCGGTGATGTCGAGAACCTGGTCGAATCCCTGCGCGATCTTGACGGCGTCCTGTCCGGTCATTCCGTCGGCGACGAGTAGAATCTCGGAGGGACGAAGCGCTTCCTTGAGACGCGAGAGCTCCTGCATCATCGCGTCGTCGATCTGGAGCCGGCCGGCGGTGTCGATGATCACTACACGGTCGCGCTCGCGCAAAGCCTCGGCGACTCCCGCGCGTGCGATCTTCACTACGTCCGTCGTGGTTCGGTCCGCGTAGACCGGAATCGACAGCTCGCGACCCAGCGTCTCCAACTGGTCGATGGCCGCGGGCCTGTAGACGTCGGCCGCAACGAGACGCGTAGAACGACCTTCCGCCTTGAGCTTTCGCGCCAGCTTGGCGGCGGTGGTGGTCTTACCGGATCCCTGCAGGCCCACCATCATCACCACCGATGGAGGCACCGTACCGAGCTTCAATCCCTCGCGGCGCTCACCCAGCATGGCGGTGAGCTCTTCATGTACGATCTTGACTAGCTGCTGCCCGGGAGAGACCGTAGTCAGCGCGTTGACGCCCGTCGCCTTCTTTTCGACGCGCTCCAGGAATTCGCGCGTGAGCTGAAAGTTGACGTCAGCCTCCAGCAGTACCCGGCGGACTTCGCGCAGGCCCTCCCTGATGTCGGCTTCGGTGAGAACACCGCGGCCACGCAGGCGGGCGAACGTGGCTTCGAGCTTTTCGCTCAGATCCTCGAACATAGCCTTTAAACTTAGGCGCCGTTAACTTCTGAAACAACTGAAGCATCACGCCGTTCGCGAGGGACTGGATGCCGCCTGCCCAGCGTAAAGACGACATACTGCACGCAGAAATACCATCGACGCTGCCTCTCATGGCGCTTCGATCGACGATCGTCTATCCGCTCGGCACGATCGCCGTGCAAATGGGCGCGCCGGAGAACCTCGCGCTGCTCAAGGCCAACGAGCAGGCAGGCCTGATCGTGGGACTAGTGGTGGCGAGCGGTGACCACGACGATGTGCTCGATCCGGAGCGGTTTGTCGGACGCGTCGGCGTCGCGGCCCGCGTGCACGAGCGAATCAATCTCCCGGGCGAGACCGTTCAGATCACCTTGCAGGGCCTACGTCGCCTGGTAGTAGAGGGAGTCGTTCAGACCGACCCGTTCGCGATAGTCCGCGTCAAGCCGGCGAAAGAGATCGCGCCCGACGCCAACGAAGTGGACGACCTGATCTCCCGCATCGTCGCGGGAGCGGAGACGCTGGCCGAGCTGATCGAGCGGATTCCGGACGAGGTGCCGGCAATCCTCAAGATGAACATCTCCGATCCGGGGCGCTTTGCCGATCTGGCCGCGACAAATCTCAACTTCAAGGTCTCCGACAAGGACGAGATCCTTCAGCGGCTCAACATCGGGCAGCGGCTCAAATTCCTGCTCGGCCGGGTCGAGCGCGAAGTCGGGCGGGCGCGCGTGGCCGAGGACGTGAAGCGGCAAACCGAGATCAAGATCGAGCAGCACCAGCGCGAGTTTTATCTGCGTCAGCAGCTGCGCGCGATCCAGTCTGAGCTCGGCGAGGGCGACCCGGGCGAGAAGGAAGCGATCGAGACTCTGAAAAAGCTCGAGGAAGCGAATCTCCCCGAGAAAGCGGCGCAGGAAGGGCGGCGCGAGATCGAGCGGATGCGGAACCTGTCCCCCGCCTCGAGCGAGTATCAGGTCATTCGCACCTATCTCGACTGGATGCTGGCGCTGCCATGGAACGTCAAATCGTCGAAAGACGAAATCATCGAGCTGAAAAAAGTCGAAGAGCTGTTGGATAGCCGGCACTACGGTCTCAAGGAAGCGAAGGAGCGCATCACCGAGTACCTCGCTGTGCGGAAGCTGCGCGGCGGCGATCCACATGGTCCGATTCTCTGCTTCGTCGGCCCGCCGGGCACCGGCAAGACATCCCTTGGCGAGGCCATCGCAATGTCCATCACCCGCGCCTTCTACCGCATTTCGGTCGGCGGGGTGCGCGACGAGGCGGAGGTCCGCGGACATCGCCGCACTTATGTGGGCGCGATGCCGGGCCTGATTCTGCAGGCGCTGCGACGTGTGCAGGTACGGGACGCGGTGTTGATGATCGACGAAATTGATAAAATGACATCCGGGGGTCCGTCCGGAGATCCTACCGCGGCAATGCTCGAGGTTCTCGATCCGTCGCAAAACTCGAACTTCGTCGACCACTACCTCAATCTGCCGTTCGACCTCTCGAGCATTCTCTTCATTTGCACCGCCAACAACCTCTTCGACATTCCCGCGCCGCTCCGCGACCGGATGGAAGTCATCCGCGTGCTCGGCTACACAGTGGAAGAAAAAGTCGAGATTGCATGGCGTTACATGCTGCCCCGCCTGCTCGAGGAGCATGGAATCACCGACAAGGATATCCAGTTCACCGACGAAGTCCTCGGCTACATCTCGAGCCGCTATTCGCGGGAAGCGGGACTCCGCAACTTCGAGCGGAACATCGCCGCGCTGATGCGGAAGCGCGCCCGCAAGAAGGCGGACGGCGAAGAGGGCGCATGGATCGTCGACAATCCGATGGTGACCGAGATCCTTGGGAATCCCACCTACACGCTCGAGGACGCGGAGCAGGAGCCGGAGATCGGAGCGGTCACCGGCATGGCGTGGACGGCCACCGGCGGCGATCTGATGGTCATCGAAGCTCTCCGCATGCCCGGTACAGGGCGCCTCACGGTCACCGGACAGCTCGGTGATGTGATGCGCGAGTCGGTCGATGCGGCGTATTCCTATGTCCGCTCGCGCGCGCACACGCTCGGCGTCGAGGATGTCGAGTTCAAGGAGTGCGACCTCCACGTTCACTTTCCAGCGGGCGCCATTCCAAAGGATGGACCAAGCGCGGGCGCCGCGGTGACGCTGGCGATTGCCAGCGTGTTGAGTCGCCGCCCCGTCCGTCGCGACATCGCGCTCACGGGCGAGATGACGCTTCGCGGAAAAGTGCTGGAGATCGGCGGTGTGAAAGAGAAAGTCATGGCTGCGTACCGCGCGGGGCTGCGACAGGTTCTTCTGCCGAAGGCGAACGAAAAAGACCTGCGCGGTATTCCCGACGAGGTCGTGAACAGCATGACCTTCACTTTTGTCTCGACGATGGACGACATCATTCACCTCGCGCTTCTGCCCAAGCCGCCGGGAACCTTCGCTGACGCCGTCGAGCCGCACGGCGATGTGCCAGCCAAGAATGCGGTCGGCGATTCGAGCACGGCGTCGATCAACCGGTCGGAGTCGGCGGCGGCAGTCACGAAGTAGGTGAACCTCGAGAGTAGCTGGGTCCAGTTCGGCATCCACGTCTTCGTCGGAACTCTCGCGGGAGGGCTCTCCGACACCGTTGCGGTGTGGATGCTCTTCAATCCGAAGCAAAAAAAGTTCGGATTCATGGGAGCGATCCCGAAGAACCAGGCGCGGCTGGCGAAGAGTCTCGGTCGCACGGTCGGCGAGCGACTGCTCACGCCCGGAGACCTGCAGAAGGAGCTAGCCCGGCCCGAGCTATTGGCGGCGTTCCAATCGCGAATCGAGGACGTCATCACGACGATCCTGACCTCGCGTGACCCCCTCATCGACAAGGTTCCGCCCGCGGTGGTAACGGCACTGGAGGGCGCGATGACGGCCTACCTGCCTGTCGCGATGACGAAGCTCGGCGCGTTCCTGGGTCAGCCGACGACACGACTCAAGCTGCGCACCGCTCTGCATTCAATGTTCAACCGCTTCGTCGATGACATGCGCTTTCACGAGCGGGTGTTCGCGAAGCTGATGATGACGGAGAAAAAATTCGACACCGTCCTCGACGCGATCGAGAACGATGGCGTTGAGCAGGTCGTGGGTCTGCTCGAGGAGCCCGAGATCAGGGATGAGATCTCGAAGGCGATTCACGACGCGATTCTCACCTATCTGCAGCAGCCCATCTCCGAGATCCTCGGCGACGTCGAAGCGAAGAAAGATCCGGAGGCGCCGAGGAGACTCGCGGCGCAGGCGGCACCGGTTATCTGGGAATGGGTGCACGACCAGCTCCCGGAGCTGATCAAGAAGCTCGACGTGCAGGCGATGGTCGAGCGCAAGGTGATGGCGTTCAGCGTGGACCGCGTCGAGGAGATTCTGCGCAGCGTGATTCAGAACGAGCTGAATCTGATCATCACCACCGGTTACGTGCTCGGCGGCCTGATTGGAGTTTGCACTTTCGGCCTGCAGAAGCTGCTCGGCCTCTAGCTACTCCTTGAGCGTCACCTGCGCCGTGTTGATGATGTTCGGGTTCGCTCCCGCGGGAATGTCCATGTAGATCACAACCGGGCGACCCTGAATTTCCATGGTCGAGACCTGGACAGTTCTTCCCGCCGCTGAATACTTCTTGACGAGATCGGTCGAGTTCTTCGCCGCCTTGGTCGAGTAACGTGCCTCGACAGCCTGCCCGGCGATATGGAAGAACTCGCCTGCTTCCACCGGCGAGTCCCAGACGGTGAGCCACACTATCCCCTGGCCCTGCGGCGTGTTCACGACCGCGTAGCGATCGCCGTCCCATCCGGTCGCGCCGCGGACGGCCTCGTTCTGGTCGTTCAGCTGCTGGTACAGGAAGAGGCGAGTCTCGAATTCGCCCAAGTCGTTCTCGTATACCTTCGTCGCGTTTGAGAGAGTGCCCAGCGTAACTCGCGTGGGAGCGTCGCGCGTCAGGAAAAACGCCGCGGGATGGATTATCTGCTCGGTCGATACCGGCATGTCCTGGTAGATGATCGAGCCCGGCTTCCGTTCCTTGTAGTTGCGATAGAACTCGGCGCCGCTCAGATACGGAAAGATCATCGTCTCCTGGATTGTTCGCGGAGCGGCGGCAAAAACTGGCTGCGATCCCCGATTCTCGCGTATCATCTCCCTGATCCGGTCCCAGCCTCCAGGAAGGTTGATCGCGATGTTGGAGCCACCGAGCATGATCGAGATTTGCTCGTACACGGCCTGCCCTTCGAAGACGGACTGTGCCGCCGATAGTCGGTCGTTGTCGTCCTTGACCTTCTGAACCGAGTCGAGACTGATGTACTGGTCCTGCAGCGCGTGCACGAGCTCGTGGGTGATCGTCAACCCCACCATGTCCTTTGGAGCGCCATCGACGACGTAGAGCACCTTCGTGTGAGGGTCGTAGTAGCCGACGATCTGCTCCTCGAGCAGGCTGGTGAGAAACGCCTGCAGCTTCAGCGAGTCGGGGATCATGCCGAACAGCTTGTACGCCGCCTCCTGGCCCGCTATGTCGTGCGCGGCCGACGAGTCGGTGAATTGCTTCGTCACGAATTCGCGCACCTGCTCCTTCGAACGCGTCTCCACCTTTGGCGGCGTCTTGTATTTGAGCCCGACTGCCTTCTCGATCATCGGAATGGCTTCCGTGACTTCCGCGGCGTAGGGCCCTTCATATTTCGGCTTCTGGCTTTCACACGCGGGCACCAACGTCAGAAGCGCGCCGCAGACGAGGACGAGACTTCGCTTAAGCTGAACGCTCATTGCACACAGATTAGAGGAGAGTTACGAGGTGTTGCCACCGCTTCAAAGACCGGAGACGCGCAGATACCACGCGATGATCGCATTTCCGTGGACCAAGGCGACGAGTGCAGCGGGCGCAAGAAAGACGCCGAAAGGAAGCTCGCGCTTGCGCCATGCTCCCCTCGTTTCGAGCGCGAGCTCCGTCTGCCCCTTGTCGTCGGCGAGTCCGCGCGCGGACAGCGGGTACACGATAGCCAGCAAGACTATCGGAGCGATCACGGCGGCAATGAAGATCGTGAGCAGCGACCGCACCGGGCCCACCGCCGCGCCCACGACAGCCATGAGCGTCACGTCGCCAAAGCCCATCGCCGGACGCTTGAGCCAGACTTCGCCGAGCCATCCAACGATCGAGATCGCGCCGGCGCCCACGCACATCCCGAGTATCGCGTCCCACGGCCCGGCAAACGGCTCCGATTCTCCGAGGTACAGCGCGACAAACGACGTCAGGAGGACGAAGAACAGCCCGAAAACCGTGAAGCCGTCGGGAATGAGGAAGTGCTTCGCGTCCGTTATCGCGATCCCGAGTAGCACCGTCGCGAAAACCGCCACCCGGAAAGCCGTGAACGTCATTCCCAGGTGGCCATAGGCGTCGAGCCAGATCAGTCCTACCAGCAGCTCGACGATCGGATACTGGATCGAGATTCGCTCGCGGCAGCTGCTGCACTTGCCGCGCAGGATCAGCCAGCTCACGATCGGGATATTCTCGGATGCCTTGATCTGGTGGCCACATTTCGGGCATCGTGACCTCGGCTTCACCACTGAGAGGCCTTCCGGCCAACGTCCAATGCAGACGTTGAGGAACGAGCCAATCACTGCTCCAATAACGAATACGTAGATGCCTTCGAGAATTTCAATCATGATCGAAGCTGGTAGAGTATGATTCCCGTTGCAACCGCGACGTTGAGGGACTCGACGTTGCGGGCGATGGGAAGCGAAACAATGCGTTGCGCCTTCGCGCGGATCGCGGGAGACAATCCGGACCCTTCGTTACCGACGGCGATCGCGAGTCGCACTGGAGCGCGGCCGTTTTCCAACGGGCTTCCTCCGGCGTCGGCCGCCCACAGGTCGATTTTTTTTGCCGCGAGAAAGCTCAGTAGATCGTCAATCCCCGCGTGAAAGGCCTGGTGCTGAAACTGTGCGCCCATCGAGCTCCTGATCACCTTGGGGTTCCAAAGATCGACCGTGCCGGGAAGCGCGATCGTCGCCGTGGCACCGAGTGCCGCCGCCGTACGGACAATGGTGCCCGCGTTGCCGGGGTCCTGCACCCCATCAAGGACGATCAAGCGGCACACTCCGGCGACATCGAGTGTATCAAGTGAGCGCTCGGGAACTTCTCCGATCGCGATGACACCCTGCGGCGACTCGGTTTCGGCGGCGGACCGGAAGTCTTTTTCGGAGACCTCGGTCACCTCGATGCCGGACTCGTCGAGAGTCTTTCGCAAGGCCTGGCCTCGGGGGGCATCGGCGAGTTGGGGAGCCACGAGCGCGCCGCGAACGGCGAGGTCCGAGCGAAGCAGCTCCTCGACCGAGCGTACGCCCTCGGCCACGAAGAGCGAGTGCTTTTCGCGCGCCTTTCTGCGGCTCAGATCGCGCGCCAGTGTCAGGAGTTTCACGTCTTGGTTTTGCAGGGCTCAGCTGGAATAGGACTTGCCTCCGCGTCTCATTTGAAATCCCATTGCTGGAGTAACAATGAAGCGAATTGTCGTAGGTATCGCGATTACTTGCTCCCTTACTGCTTGCGCCATTTCGCAGCAACAGGAAGTGCAGATGGGACAGGAATATGCGCAACAGATCAACGCGCAACTACCGATCGTCCAGGATCCGGAGATCAATCGCTATATCAACGTCCTGGGAGACTCGATTGCCAGGCTAACGGCCCGCCGTGATCTCGACTGGCAATTCTTCATCGTAGACTCCAAGGAAGTAAACGCTTTCGCGGTGCCCGGCGGCTTCGTCTACGTGAATCGGGGTCTCATCGAGCGCGCCGACCAGATGGACGAGCTCGCGGGCGTGCTGGGTCACGAAATCGGACACGTGGTGCGGCGTCACACGGTGAAGCAGATGGAGAAGGCGCAGGGAGCAAACATCGGCGTGACCCTGGCGTGCGTTCTCACGGGCGTCTGCAACAATCAGGCTGCCGGCGCGGCGATCAATGTCCTCGGCGGCGCCGTGTTCGCGCGCTTCAGCCGGCAGGACGAGGCCGAAGCGGATCAGGAAGGGTTCAAGAACACCGTGCGGGCCGGCATCAGCCCGGTCGGAATGGTGACCATGTTCCGAAAGCTGCTCGAGGAGCGGAAAAGCCATCCCGGCGCCGTCGAATCGATGTTCCTGACGCACCCGCTCGAAGAGGATCGCATTCAGGCGGTTCAGGCGCAAATCAACCAGCTGCCACCCGCAACCCTCGCATCACTCGGCGCCGATACGCGCAACTTCCACTCGTTCAAGGCGAGAATTCTGTCGTTGCCGCCGTCGCCCCCGCCGCGCCAGGTCCAGTAACCGGCGTCGGTTTCCCGCTCGATGATGCGCCGTGATCTTTCGCGGCGCATCTTTCGTTTATGAGGATTGCGCTCACAATCGCCGGCTCCGACTCGAGCGGCGGCGCCGGGATCCAGGCCGATCTGAAGACATTTCAGAGATTCGG
>DHJM01000114.1:16434-19276 GCA_002404335.1 Gemmatimonadales bacterium UBA4720 | reverse complement strand
GGTTGGGACGCAGTATCGCCCGCGATGGTTCGCGCGCAGATCGATTCCGTCGCCGAGGATCTATTCCCGGGCGCGTTCAAGACCGGGATGCTAGCCAACGCGGCAATCGCGACGATCGTCGCCGCTGCGATCCGCGACCACGACCTCCGCAACTACGTGCTCGATCCGGTGATGGTCGCGACGTCGGGCGATGTGCTGTTCGAGCCTGACACGATCGAGGTCATCCGGCGCGAGCTCGTTCCGCTGGCGGCACTCGTTACGCCGAACATCCACGAAGCGGCGATTCTCATCGGCGAGGAGATCGACGATGAAGATTCCATGGAGCATGCCGCTGAGGTGCTGGTGAACGAAATGGGAGCGCAAGCTGCCCTCATCAAGGGCGGTCACCTCGATTCGGGCAACAGAGTCGTGGACATGCTTTACGACGGAGACATCCGCACTTTTCGCGGGCAGCGCCTCGACACGACGAGCACTCACGGAACCGGCTGCACTCTGTCGGCGGCGATTACGGCGCAGCTGGCCAAGGGGGAATCGCTGCACGCGGCCGTGCGCAGCGCGATCGACTATGTTCACAACGCGATCGCCACAGCGCCGGGGCTTGGATCTGGACACGGGCCCCTCAACCACCTTGCCGCCGACATCTGACGTCCTCGACGGCGGCCGCCGACGGCCTATCTGATCGCGGACAATTGAGGCGCGGCGGAGCGCGCGACAAACTCTGTCACCAGCGACTCGAAGGCGGCGCTGACGCGTTTGGTTGTCTCCAGTACTTCGGCGTGACTGAGCGCTGAGCCAGTGACCCCGGCCGCGGCGTTCGTGATGCAGCTCACACCCGCGACTCGCATACCCAGCGCTCTGGCCACGATGACTTCAGGAACGGTCGACATTCCAACCGCGTCAGCGCCGAGCAGCCGCAACATCTTCACTTCGCTCGGAGTCTCATAGGACGGGCCCAGCAGTCCGGCGTACACGCCTTCACGAAGCGTGATGCCGAGCTTTTCCGCCGACGTGCGCAGGAGCCACCGAAGACCGGGGTTGTATGCGTCGGTCATGTCGGGAAAGCGAATCTCCCCTTTGCGCGCCTCTCCGACGAGAGGATTTGTTCCCATCAGATTGAGATGATCCGAGATCATCATCAGGTCTCCTACCGCCAGCTTGGGTGAGATTCCACCGGCGGCGTTCGAGACGAAGAGATCCTGCGCGCCAAGCGCGTGAAATACGCGGACAGGAAACGCCGCGAGCGCCGCGGGATGTCCCTCATACATGTGGAATCGGCCGCTCAACGCCACGACATCACGCCCGCCCAGTGACCCGACGATGACGGCGCCCTCGTGTCCCGCGACCGTTGCCTCGGGAAAACCGGGAATGTCGCGGAACGGAATGCGGGCGGCATCGCCGATGGAGTTCGATAGCCCGCCCAGCCCCGAGCCGAGTATGATTCCGATCTTTGGCTGTATAGATTCGGAGCGCTTGCGAATCGCGGCGGCGGCTGTGATCACCGCCTCTGTCGAGTATTCGCCCTTCATTCGTCCGGCCCGATCAGCTGTTCGATCTTGTCCGACACTTCCTCGATCAGCATGAGGCGCTCCTCCCAGGGAAGAAATGCGCTTTCGAAGCCGTTGAGCGCAATGCCGGCCAGCTCTTCAACTGTGAGGTCGAGGTGCTCCGCCGCAAAGACGTATTCGTCCGTAAGCGTAGTCGCGCTCATCAGACGGTTGTCGGTGTTGAGCGTCACGTTGAGGCCGCGGTCGAAGTATTCGCGGAACGGATGGGTCGCGTATGAATCGGCGACACGCGTCTGCACGTTGCTGGTGAGACAGACCTCGAGCGCGATCCGTCGATCGTTGACGTACTGAGTGAGATCCGCATCCTCTATGAGCCGCGTTCCGTGGCCGATGCGGTTCGCCCCGCACACGTGCACGGCCTCCCGCACCGATTCGGCTCCATCACCTTCACCGGCGTGAACAGTGACCGCGAGATTGTGCTCACGCGCGTACCTGAAGGCCTCGACGTGGCGCGCCGCTGGATTCCCCCTCTCCCCTCCGGCCAGGTCGAACGCCACCACGCCGTCGTTCCTGAACTCGACGGCGAGCCTGGCCATCTCGAGCGAGCTTTCGGGCGGCAATTGGCGCAACGCGCAGATGATGAACCGCGCTGTGATGTCGAAGTCTTTCTCGGCGCGACGAAGGCCGCGCAGAGGCGCCTCGACCGCCTGCACGAGCGTGAGTCCCTGAACGACGTTCAGAAGCGGAGCATTTCGCACCTCGATGTAGCGCACACCGTCTTCGACTGCGTCCTCGACCAGCTCATAGGCGATGCGCTCGAGGGCGTCCTCGCTTTGCATGACGGAGATCGTCACGTCGAAGCGCCGCAGGTAATCGTCGAGGTTCTCGGCGTCATCCACCCTCATGAATTCCGCCAGCTCCTCCGGCGTGTGCCTCGGCAGCTGGACCCGATGCTCCCGCGCCAGCTCCAGAAGCGTTGACGGCCGAAGTGAGCCGTCCAGATGGCAATGCAGCTCCGCCTTTGGGAGCTGGCGGAGCTTGTTGGAAAAAATTGAAAGTGGCATTACAATGGGTTGAAGTCCTGGTCGTCGCCGGCGGCCTGCCGAGCGCGAACGATGCGAAAAATCGCGCCGTTGTGCACGGGGGTGTTGTTGGCCGTCACAATCCCGCGGCTGTCGGTGATCATCCGCTCGCCGCTGCGAACCGCCACTGCCTGCATCTCATCCCAGGATTCGACCGCCTCGAGGGCCGTCGCCGCGGCGTCGACATCGACCGGGCGGCCATTGATGTAGATGCGGACGGTCTCGCTCACGGTAAGATGGGAGCGATGCGTACTT
>DHJM01000114.1:0-16355 GCA_002404335.1 Gemmatimonadales bacterium UBA4720 | reverse complement strand
ACGATGTTGAGCGGCTTCGATACAGTGGCGCGCCCGCCCGCGTTGTACCCTTCTCCGCCGGTTGCGAGGAAATCGTTGACGATTACATCGTACGTCTTAGTATCGGAGAGAGGGGAGTTGTCGACCATCGTCACCGAGACGATGCGCGCGCCCTTGGGCCGCGTGGGATCGTACTTGATGGTGAGGCCGCTGACGTGATCGTCCACCGAATTCCTGGCGAGCATGGCCTCCAGCAATCCCCGCAGCTGGGAACCGGTCATGGTGAGAGCGTACAGCGTGTTTCCGAAGGGCTGGATCTCGAACAGCGATCCGTACGTTGCGTCACCCGCACGGAGCTCGGTGCGGATTCCCCCGTTGTTCATGATCGCAACATCGCCCTTCCCCGCCCAGCGCTGCGCATCGGCGATGAGATTGCCGAGTGGATATTGGGGACCCTGGCGCGGGAGGGTCGCCGGGATGGTCGCGACGTGGCGATCTACGAGTGATGAAACGCGCGCGACCGCACGGCGAACTATCGAATCGATCGCGGGGACAGGCTGAATTGTGTCCGCGGCCAGCTCGCGCACCTGGTGCCGCACCGGGAGGCCGGTGCTCCTGCCGATCGGCAGATCGAGGACGTCGATTGCGCGCCCGCTCGAACGCGCCTGCACAACTGGAATTCCCTTCACCTCGGTGTTGACGAGTGTGTGGGTGTGTCCGCTCACGATGGCGTCGACCTTGGTCGTGAGCTTCCGCGCGAAATCGATGATCTCTCCGCCACAATCGGTAGCTCCGTCCCTGCCGCAGCTCGCTCCGGCGTGAGCGATCACCACCACGAAATTCGCGCCACGCTTTCTGAGCGCGGTTCCAATGCTGTCCACGATCGGCGCCGGATCGTCGAAACGCAGTCCGACGACATCGCCGGCGCGAGTCGACGTCGGAGTGGAGACGGTGGATACGCCGATGATTCCTATGCGCGTGGCACCCCGCTTCACGATCGTGTCGTTGCGGATCCATTTGACGTCGCGCCCGTCCGTGTATCGAACGTTGGCGCCGAAGATTCCGTACTTCGCCTGCCGCATGCGCGCGCGAAGCGAGTCGGTTCCCCAATCGAACTCGTGATTGCCGAGGGCAGCCGCGGCGTAGCCCATCCTATTGTAGTACTCCACGACAGGCCGCCCATAGGCGAGGTTGGAAGCCGGGGTTCCCTGGAACATGTCGCCCGCATCGAGCAAGAGAGTCTCGCAACGCGGCGCGCATTCGGCGCGAGCACGATCGATCGCGGCCGCGACGTAGGCAGCGCCGCCGCGGCGGACACCGTTTGCATCCGGCCGCGGCTCGAGCGCACCGTGGAAGTCGTTGGTTGCGATGATGCGAAGGAAGCGGGTTCCAGCCGGGAAAGGTGGCCGCGACGCATTCACGCTGGCTGGTGCCAGCGGTGCGACAGCGGGAGCGACAAGGATAACGTCGACGATGCGTCCTTCCAGCGCGTTAGGACCGCCGATCACGACGCTTCCCCTGACCATCATCCAATTCGNNCGCGTGATCCTCGATCCGACCGGCCGCGACACATCCATCACGTAATCGACGCCGGATACAATGTCGAAGTTGTAGCCCGGGATCTGCCGATCCGTCTCGAGCCGAGCACTCGGTGACGCGGGTGTTCGATAGTATCTGCTGCTGAACTCGAGATAGTCGCGCAGCTGCTTTCCGCTGATCCTGACCGCGCGGAGCGTGTTGTCGTAAGGATAGAGCTGAGCCACCTGCGCGATGGTGATGGGACCCGGTCCCATCACGACATCGGTCGAGAAAGCCGCCGTCGACGCCAGATCGCTGCCCGCTGCCTTCCTCTCCGTCTCGAGAATGAAGTCGATGAGCGGCGTGTCCTTGAATCGCGCCGAGTCCGCGCTCCAGCGCTCGGACGTGGATCCGATCGGTGTCGTCACGTAAGCCACGGTCTCGCGGTGAATTGCGTCCGTCGCGGCAAGGACCGCCGCGTTCTCGGCGTGTCCGGCCGACTGGACGATGTCACTCCTCTTCTCGCTGACGATCCACCGGCCACCCGATCGCGACACGACCAGATGCGCGACGCCAACGCTCGTCGCCCAGTTCTTTGGCTGAACGAGGAGCGTCTGGCCGATCGTGCTGCCACGATTCTCCTTGTGCGAGTGCCCGTAGAGCACAAGGTCGATTCCAGGAACTTCGCTGGCGACCCGCGCCGCGACATTCTCGCTCGGCACGCCCGTGGTCAGAGTGTCATAGCTCGAGGGCTCATTGAGGCCCGAGTGCACGGTTACGAGCACGATGTCCGCGCCAGCCGCGCGAGTCTCCTGAACGGCTTGTTTCACCGCGGCCACTATGTCGCCAAAGCGCAAGCGCCCTTTGATGTTCTCGGCATCCCACAGCGTGACGCCGGGCGTCGTCGCGCCCACGATCCCAATTTTCAGACCCGCACGCTCGATGATCGTCCACGGACGATATGCGTGTACTCCCTCGGGATCGAGCCGGTAAGTGTTGGCGGAAAGAAACGGGAATTTTGCCTGCCGCACAGCTGAGTCGAGGTAGGGAACGCCGTAGTTGTATTCATGATTTCCGATTGCCGAGGCGTCGTACTGCATCGCATTCATCGCGGCGATGATCGGGTTCGCTCGATCGCGGGAGACCCGGGCCACCACGTATGCAAGCGGATTCCCCTGGAGCAGATCCCCAGCGTCGAGCAGGATCACGCGCCCCGGATTGGCGGCGCGAACCGAATCCACGATCGTGGCCGCCCTCGACAGGCCGCGCACGGCGTCCACCTGGTTGGCGTAGTAGTCCCAGGCCCTGAGCCGTCCGTGAACATCAGTTGTAGTGGCGACGACGAGATCGACGGGCTCCGTCGAACGGGGCAGCTGCGCCGGGGCGCAGGCCAGGGTCAGCAGCAGAATGAAGTTAAGCGCTCGCAAGGTCATCTCTTCTGAAAGTCATTTCACCGGGTGAATTGCAAAGCTAGCGGCGCGGTGCCGGGCGAGGGAGTGCAACGTTATCGTAACGTGTTCGTGACAGTCGGCGAGTTGACGCCGCGTCGGGAGTTCAGACAACTTCCACACGTGACCGAACAGAGCGCTGCTGTGGAGCGCGTCCTAGTCGTTGACGACGAGCCCGACATCGTCGCGCTCGTGGCGTATCACCTCGCCAAATCGGGCTACTCGGTATCGACTGCGACGAGCGGGCCCGAAGGGCTTGCCGCCGCGCGACGGGATAAGCCATCGATAGTCGTCCTCGACCTCATGCTCCCCGGCCTCTCGGGACTCGAGGTAATGGAGGAGCTTCGCTCGGACAGCGCGACCTCTCGCATTGCGGTGTTGATGCTCACGGCCCGCCGGGAAGAGAGCGACCGTATAAAGGGTCTTACACTCGGCGCCGACGACTACCTGACCAAGCCGTTCAGTCCGCAGGAGCTGGTGCTGCGCGTCGCCGCAATTCTCAGACGCGTGAAGGCGGGGCGGGAGGAATCGGAGGACGTCAAGCAGATTGGACCGCTGAAGATCGAAACCACCGCACACCGTGTCACGGTAGACGGTCGCGAGATCGATCTGACTCCGACCGAGTTCAAGCTTCTCCTGCTGCTGGCCGAGCGAAAAGGCAGAGTGCAGCCGCGCAATCTGTTGCTCGAGACCGTCTGGGAGGCAGCGCCGGACATTCAGACCCGGACGGTCGACATGCACGTGCAGCGTCTCCGTGCCAAGCTTGGCGCAGCCGGTGATCTGATCGAGACGGTGCGCGGTTTCGGCTACCGCATTCGAAACGTCAGCGAGCGATCGTGAAGCTCGCGCACCGACTGCTTCTCCAGTCGCTCGCGATCATAGCGGTAATGGTGATCTCGGTCGTCGTCATAATCGACATTCAGCTGCACTCGAGCATCATTGAGCAAACCACTCATGACCTGGCGGGAGAGGCAAGACTCCTGGCGACCCAGTGGAGGTCGGGCGTTGATCCCGACTCGCTGGCGGATGAAGCGGGTGTCGCCACCGGACACAGGGTCACCCTGATCGATTCCACCGGACACGTTGTTGGTGATTCGGAGTTCGACGGGCCAGCCCTTCAGGGCCTGGAAAATCACAGCAATCGCCCGGAAGTAGTCGACGCGCGGAAGAATGGGGTCGGGTCGGTTCGGCGCATGAGCCCATCCACCGGCGAAGAGCGGCTCTACGTCGCCGTCAAGGCGCCCCGGGGCGTCGCTCGCGTCTCCGTGACGACGGTAGCGGTCGAGGAGATCTTCGCGAGAGCCCGCAACGGCGTTCTCGTGGCCGGGCTCATCTCCTTCCTGTTGGCCGCCATTCTCGCTGTGCTTTTCTCCCGTGCAGTCTCGAAACCGATTGTCGACCTGAGCGACGTCGCGCGCTCGCTCGCCGCGGGCGAACGAAATCGGCACCCGGCGCTCTCCGCCCCAGGCGAGGTTGGAGATCTTGCCGACGCCGTCCACCGCCTGGCGGAACAGCTCGAAGCGCGGATATCAGCGCTCGCGGCGGAGCAGTCAATACTCTCCGCGCTCGTCGAAACCCTGAACGAAGGCGTGATCGCGATTTCTCCGTCCCGCGAAGTGGTGCGCATCAACGACACGGGACGCCGCCTTCTTTCAATCGCGCGTCCCATTCCATTCGGGATAGATTTCCTGCCACGTGAGGCGACATTGCGAAGCGCGATATCGCTCGCCCTGAGCGGAACGGAAACCGAGCCGGAAGAGATAGTCATCGGTGACACGACGCTCTCGCTGACCGCGCGTCCCCTCGTGAACGGCGGCGCCGTCGTCGCGCTCTTCGACCTCACGCCCATCCGGAAGCTGGAAGCCGTCAGAAGAGATTTCGTTGCTAACGTCTCCCACGAGCTTCGCACTCCCCTCACCATCATCGGCGGTTTCGCGGAGACACTTCAGGATCATGACGTTCCGCCCCAGATGCGGGCCGAATTTGCAAGAACGATCTTTACCAACACTCAGCGCATGCAGCGGATCGTCGACGAGCTGCTGGACCTCTCCCGGATCGAGACCGGACACTGGAAGCCACGGCCGGAGGCGATACGCGTCGCGGACCTGGCGGCGGATGTTTTTGGACGAGTTGCGGCCAGCGCGAAGGCGAAGGGCATCACGCTCGACACCGCAGTGGATGCGGGCGCGCAAACGATTTACGCGGATCGGACCGCGCTCGAGCAGATCCTTCTCAATCTCGTGGAGAACGCGATCAGGCACACCGGCGAGGGAGGGCGGATCACGATCCGGACTCTGCGTGAAGGCGACGGAGTCTCTCTGTCAGTCGGCGACACGGGAAGCGGCATTGCGCCCGAGCATCTGCCGAGAATCTTCGAGCGCTTCTACCGTGCCGACAGCGGCCGCTCGCGCGAGGCCGGCGGCACCGGACTCGGACTCGCAATTGTGAGGCATCTCGTTCAGGCGCATGGAGGTAGTGTCCGAGCAGAGAGCGTCATGGGCGCCGGCACCACCATTAGAATTTTCTTCCCCGACGGAGCAACCGCGGCCCAATCGTGACAAATCCTTTACCTGCGGTGTGACTGTCCGTGACGTGGCTGAGAGAGTTTGTAGCGCGACAAACTTCCTCTCACGGAGTCACAAGTGATCAAAACGGTTCGCAGCATTGCTGTCGCCCTCTCGGCGGCAGCGCTTCTCTCAGGTGGTGTTGCCTCAGCACAATCAGTGGATCTGACCGGAGCAGGCGCGACGTTCCCGTATCCCATTTATTCGAAGTGGTTCTCGGATTACGCACAGAGCACCGGCGTCAAGATCAACTACCAGTCGATCGGCTCTGGCGGCGGCATCAGACAGCTGTCTGAACAGACCGTCGATTTCGGCGCCTCCGACGGACCGATGACCGACCAGGAGCTCGCCGGCGCCAAAGGCGGTGTAGTGCTCCATTTCCCGACCGTGATGGGCGCGGTCGTCATCACATACAACGTTCCCGGCCTCAACCGTCCGCTTAATCTGAGCGGCGATGTGATCTCGGACATTTTTACCGGGAAGATCACCAAGTGGAATGATGCGCGGATTGTCGCACAGAACCGCGGGGTGGCTCTTCCCAACTCTGACGTGCTCGTCATCCACCGCACGGATGGAAGCGGGACGACCTACATCTTCAGCGACTACCTCTCTGCAGTGAGTCCGTCCTGGTCGAGCACGCTCGGCACCGGGAAGGAGATCAAGTGGCCCGTGGGTATTGGCGGAAAGGGCAACGAAGGCGTTGCCGGACAGGTGAAGCAGACGCCCGGCTCGATCGGTTACGTGGAGCTGGCGTATGCAAAGCAGAACAAGCTTCCCTCTGCCAAAGTCCGCAACGCCGCTGGATATTTTATCACGCCGTCGATCGCGTCGATTACCGCCGCTGCCGCAAGCATGAAGCTCCCGAAAAACACCGACTACCGCATTTCGATCGTCAACGCGCCCGGCAACGACTCCTATCCGATCTCTTCTATGACGTGGATTCTCGTGTACCAGAATCAACCTGACCGCGTCAAAGGTGCCAAGCTCGTGAACTTCCTGCGGTGGGCTTACAAGGATGGAGAGAAGTCGGCAGCATCGCTCGACTACGCCCCGCTTCCGGCTTCAATGTTGGCGCAGCTCCAGACCAGACTGAAGACCATACGGATTGCCGACACGCGCGTCGGAGCCGCTCGATGAACAAAATCACAATCGTTGCGCTCGGACTGCTGGCTCTGCCGCTGGCGATTTCTGCCCAGCAGCCTGTTGACACCACCAGGCCTGCTCCGCCACCGACGCCTCCTCCGGCAGCCGTCTCGGTTCCGGTCGATTTCTCGGGAATACTATACGCGAACTTTCAGTATCGGGGCGATAAGGGCGCGGCCAAGGCCACGAACAAGTTCGACCTGGAGCGGGCATACCTGACGTTCAAGATGCCGGCCGGCGACCGCGCCAGCATCCGCATTACAGCTGACGTGTTCCAGCAAACCGCGAATGGGCCCGACGCGTACTACAAAGGCTGGGTCATCCGCGCGAAGTATGCGTATCTGCAGTACGACTACCTGAAGAGCGCCACTGGCTGGAACGGACTGGCCCGCGCCGGGCTGCTGCACAACGTTGTCATCGATCACATCGAGTCGTTCTGGCCACGGTGGATCTCGCAGACGCCCGTCGAGCGCGCCGGATTCTTCGCGTCCTCCGATGCGGGAGTCGCGACGCAGCTCACGTTTCCGAACAAGTTCGGCGAGATCTACGCAACAATAGTGAACGGTCCCGGTTACACCTCCCGCGAGACCGATCGGTTCAAGGACTACGCAGCAAGGCTGTCGCTGACGCCGTTCGGCGCCTCGGACAACAAACTCATCAGGACATTTGCCCTTACCGGCTGGACTTATGTCGGCGCGGTCGCGAGCTCGTTTGCCGCCGGCGGCGCTGGTCAGGTCGGACCGGTCGGCGTTTCTCTGCCGAGAACCAGATCGGGCTTTTTCGTGGGCCTTCGGGACCCGCGTCTGTCCCTTGGCGGAGAGTGGGATACACGGAAGGATGCCAGTGAGACCGGCGCCAACACCGTGGCGCTGCCGCGGGCCGAAGTTGACAGCACGGGGCGGCTTCTCGCCGGGTTCGCGGTGATCAAGCCGTTCCAGCTGATGAACGATCAGTCGACCTTCCCACTTGGCCTCATCGCCCGCTGGGATCGCTTCAAGCCGAACACCAACACCGACGCCTACCTCAACACTGTCATCGGTGGCCTGACCTGGGACCTCAACAAGAAGACGGCACTTTCCCTCGACTACCAGGAAGTCACTCCGCACTCGGGAGCGATCGCCGCGGCAACCAAGACCTACTTCCTGCACCTGGTGGCGAACTTCTAGGCAGCCTATCGCAGTACGGGGCGTCCTCGGGCGGTTGTGACAATGTCGTTACGTGTCGTATGTCGTGACCTCTCGGGGGCGCTTCTATTTTTCATCCACCAGACAATCCCCGCCAAAAAACGAAAAACAGGAGCCGTTCAGTGAGAGCCTTGAAACTCGCCGCCCTCGTGTTGTTGGCCGTCGCGTGCGCCAAGGAAGGCGCAAATAACTCCGGTACGGCTTCCTCCACCGCGTCGTCCTACTCGTCCGGTGGATCCGTTGACCTGACCGGAGCTGGCGCGACTTTCCCGTATCCCCTGTACTCGAAATGGTTCTCGGTGTACGCCGGCAAAACCGGAGTGAAGATCAACTATCAGTCGATCGGATCCGGCGGCGGCATCAGACAGCTTTCGGAGGGCACGGTCGACTTCGGGGCGTCAGACAGTCCGATGAGCGACGAAGAGATGTCGAAGGCGAAGGGTGGCCCGATCCTTCACATCCCCACCGTGCTGGGCGCCGTGGTGATCACGTACAACGTCCCTGGACTGACCGTTCCGCTCAATCTGACGGGAAGAGCGATCGCCGACATTTTCTCGGGACGCATCACCAAGTGGAGCGATACGCGCGTCACATCTCTCAATCCTGGCGTGAAGCTCCCGGCCACCGATATCCTGGTCGTCCACCGCTCCGACGGTAGCGGCACGAGCTATATCTTCACCGACTACCTGACCAATGCGGTTCCCGCTTGGGCCAACAGCGTTGGAAGGGGAAAAGAGGTCAAGTGGCCCGTTGGCCTTGGCGCGAAGGGCAACGAAGGCGTTGCCGGCCAGGTGCAGCAAACGCCGGGCGCTATCGGGTACGTCGAGCTTGCATACGCAAAGCAAAACAACCTGCCGAGCGCAGCCGTCGAGAACAAGGCGGGCAAGAGGGTGCTCCCCTCCGTTGCTTCCGCGACCGCTGCCGCTGCCGGAGCAGCGCAGGCACTTCCCGCGAACACGGACTACAGAATTTCGATCGTGAACGCGCCGGGCGCGGATTCATACCCGATATCGTCCTTCACCTGGATCCTGGTCTACCAGCATCAGACCGATGCGACGAAGGGCAAGAAGCTGATCGACTTCCTGAACTGGGCCCTGACCGAGGGTGAGGCCGAGGCGTCATCACTCGACTACGCCCCGCTGCCGTCTTCGATGGCCTCCAGCGTCAAGGCAAGGCTCACCACAATCGATCTATCCGGCGCGAAGTGACCTCTCTTCCGGTCGACTGGCTGGAGAAGGATCGCCGGAAGCTGCGCGTCGACGCGTCAGCGTTCAGCGACAAAGTTTACGAGGCTCTCACCGCCGCGTGCGCGCTCGTCATTCCGGCACTCGTCATTGCGATCGCGCTGTCCATTTTCGCGGCGGCGTGGCCGGCTTTTGCAAAGCTCGGGCTATCGATAATCACGACGAGCAACTGGGATGTCGCTGGAGGCCACTTCGGCGCCGCGCCGGCGCTGTTCGGGACTCTGGTCTCCTCAACCGTAGCCCTCATCATAGCAACGCCGCTGGCAATTGGCGTGGCGATATTCCTCTCTGAATTCTCGCCTTCGTGGCTTCGGCAGCCCGTTGGGTTCCTTGTCGATCTTCTCGCGGCGATTCCGAGCGTGGTATACGGGCTGTGGGGCATTTTCGTCCTCATCCCGCTGCTTCGCCAGCATGTCATGCCGTTTCTTCGTGACACCCTGCACCTTGGCGCGACACCGTTCTTTTCGGGGCCTGCCTACGGACCGAGCATGTTGGCGGCGGGAGTCATACTCGCGATCATGGCTCTCCCATATATCTCTGCCGTGTCGCGCGAAGTGTTGATGGCTGTTCCGCGCTCGCAGCGGGAAGCCGCTCTCGCGCTCGGTGCGACCCGCTGGGAGATGATTCGTGATGCCGTCATTCCCTATGCGCGCTCCGGTATCATTGGTGGCATCATGCTTGGCCTCGGGCGCGCCCTCGGAGAGACGATGGCCGTCACCATGGTGATCGGGAACAGACTCGAGATCTCGGCGTCGCTCCTGTCGCCGGGGTACACAATGGCATCTCTGATCGCGAACGAATTCAGTGAAGCCACGAATGATTTGCACCTCTCGGCCCTGATGGCTGTGGGAGCAATTCTGTTCATCATTACTCTGATCGTAAATGCTGTGGCGCGCTGGCTCGTGTGGAGCGTGGCGCGGAGGCGGGCCCAATGAGAACCGCGCGCAGCCGCCACCTCGTCAGCGGGGCGATGATAGGCCTTACGTATCTGGCCGCCGTTCTGGCCACCCTTCCTCTGCTGCTAATTCTCGTTCACCTGCTCACCAAGGGCGCATCGTCTCTTTCGCTGGCGTTCTTCACGCACATGCCGAGACCGGTGGGCGAACCCGGCGGAGGGATGGCGAACGCGATCGTGGGAACGCTGGTGCTCATCGGGATAGCCACCGTTATCGGTCTCCCGATCGGAATCGGCGCCGGACTCTACCTCGCGGAAAACAAGAGCTCGCCCCTTGCATCCACCGTGCGGTTTCTATCCGACGTGTTGAACGGACTTCCGTCGATCGTCATGGGGATTTTCGCCTGGGAGATTCTCGTCCGGCCCATCGGACACTTTTCGGCGCTGGCGGGGGGAGTGGCGCTCGGCTCGATGATGATTCCACTCGTCACCCGCACGACCGAAGAGATGCTTCTCGTGGTTCCCACGTCCCTGCGCGAGGCCGCGCTGGCACTGGGCTATCCAAGGTGGCGGACATCGATATCCGTCGTTCTCCGTACCGCGCTCGCGGGTATCGTGACGGGGGCGCTGGTTGCGGTGGCAAGAATCGCCGGCGAGACGGCGCCGCTACTCTTCACGGCAATCGGCAATGCGTTTTGGTCGACATCATTGAGTCAGCCGATCGCGGCGCTCCCTCTCCAGATCTTCGCTTACGCGAACAGCCCGTACGACGAGTGGCACCAGCAGGCGTGGGCCGGCGCGCTCGTGTTGATCGCGATCGTTCTGGTCATCAGCCTTGCGGCGCGCTTCGCAACGAGGTCCCGGTTCGGTGCTCCAGTCGACTGAAGTGTTTCGCGAGAAACCTGTGCGGCTCCTTACACCTGCCGTACATGTGCGCTCACTCGAGCCAAGCGCATCTCGGGACGAGGCGCGGCCGTGCATCGTCGCGAGCCATCTCTCGGCGTTCTTTGGCGACGCCGCCGCCGTCAAGGATGTTTCCATCTCGATTCCTCAGAACGCCGTGACTGCGATCATCGGCCCGTCTGGCTGCGGAAAATCGACGTTGCTCCGCTGCTTCAACCGAATGCACGAGACAGTCCCGGGCACACGCGTGGAGGGCTCGGTGGAAATCCTCGGCAGCTCGATTTACGGAGAGGGCACCAGCCCTATCGCCGTTCGCCGTCACGTCGGGATGGTATTCCAGCGGCCGACACCGTTCCCCACCATGTCGATCCGCGCGAACGTCGCGGCGGGCCTGCGAGTGGATTCGAAGAGCCACGCGACGCGAGGCGCAACCAGCGAGATCGTTGAGGAAGCCCTCCAGCGCGCGGGACTGTGGGCCGAGGTGAAGGACCAGCTCGACGAAAGCGCGATGGCGCTCTCCGGCGGCCAGCAGCAGCGGCTCTGCATTGCTCGCGCGCTCGCAACGAGGCCGCGAGTGATCCTGCTCGACGAGCCCACGGCGTCGCTCGATCCACTCAGCACTCAGAAGGTCGAGGAGCTCGTGTACGATTTGCGGCAGACCGTCACCGTCGTCATCGTCACCCACAACATGCAGCAGGCCGCGCGCGTTTCGGACGGGACGGCATTTCTCCTCATGGGCGAGCTGGTCGAGTTTGCCTCCACGCGAGAGCTATTCACGGCCCCCAAAGATCCGCGTACCGAGTCCTACATCACAGGACGGTTCGGATGACCGCGGTTGCCCCCGTCGGGCGCCCAGCCCCCGCTGCCGCCGCGAATACCATTGGCACCATCGAAGCGCGCGACTTCTCCTTCTGGTACGGGAAAAAGCAGGCGCTCAAGGGAATCTCGATGAAGGTGCCGCCACGATCCGTGACCGCCCTCATCGGGCCGTCGGGCTGCGGCAAATCGACATTCTTGAGGTCGATCAACAGGCTCAACGATCTCATTCCCGGAGTGCGGCACGAAGGCGATCTCTGCCTCGACTCGAACAGTGTCTACAATCCGTCGCTCGACGTCGTTGCTCTCAGGCAGCGAGTGGGAATGGTGTTCCAGCGCTGGAATCCATTTCCAAAATCCATCTACGAGAACGTAGCTTACGGTCCGCGCATCAACGGGATCGCGGACGAAGCATCTCTCGACGAAATCGTGGAGCGGTCGCTTCGACGCACCGCGATCTGGGACGAGGTCAAGGACAGGCTCCGTACGTCTGCGCTTGGCCTCTCCGGTGGGCAGCAGCAGCGCGTGTGCATCGCTCGCGCGCTGGCCAACCAGCCCGAGGTGCTCCTCCTCGATGAGCCGGCGAGCGCGCTCGACCCGGGCTCCACTCAGCGCATTGAGGAGCTCGTGTACGAGTTGAAACGGGAGTTGACGATCATCATCGTGACGCACAATCTGCAACAGGCGGCAAGAGCGTCTGAATACACCGCGTTCTTCTTTACAGGCGAACTCGTCGAGTTCGGCCCTACGGAGCAGATCTTCACGAGCCCGCGAGAGGAACGCACCGAAGCATACATCACTGGGAGATTTGGATGACACCTGACTCGAACGCCGCAGGATTCAGGCATTTTCACGATCAGCTTTCTTCGCTCAAGGAAACGCTGCTAGGCATGTCGTCGAAAGCCGAGGAGCGTACCGACATCGCCGTCGAAGCGTTGATGAACCGCGATCGGGAAAAAGCGAAGCTCGTGATCGACGGTGATCCCGAGTTGAACCGGCTGGAGATAGAAGTGGAACAGGCGGCAGTGGAGCTACTGGCTCTACAGCAGCCGATGGCGCGTGACCTTCGCTTCATCATCGGCGCGATCAAGGTATCGAACGACCTCGAGCGCGTCGGGGACCACGCCGTCAACATCGCTGAGTCCGCGCTGCGCCTGGCCGACATGCCCAAGGTGAATATTCGGATTCCCGAGATCGAGGTCATGGCGAGGAGAGCGCGCAAGATGCTGGGCGAGTCACTCGACGCATTCATCCGCGCCGACGGAGCGCTGGGCCGCAAGGTTTGCAAGGACGACGACGTGGTCGACTCCCTGCACGACTCCGTTTTTCGGGTGCTGCTAACTCACATGATGGCCGACGCGAAGACCATCACGCCGTGCCTCGAGCTGCTACTGGTGGGCCGGAATCTGGAGAGGATCGCCGACCTCGCCACGAACATCGGCGAAGACGCGGTTTACCTCGCGGAGGGGAAGCAGATCAAACACCACCACGAGGAAGATCACTTCAACGAAGGCCGCCTGCAGCCAGCGCCCAATAACTGAGCGCGGCAACGGCAGCGGACGCGGGGATAGTGATGATCCAGGCCCAGACGATTCTTTGCGCAATGCCCCACCGCACAGCCGAGAACCGATAGGTTGCGCCGGCGCCCATGATCGCTCCCGCGATCGTGTGCGTCGTGCTCACGGGAATTCCGTAGTGCGTGGCGATGCTGATCGCGAGCGCCCCTCCAGTCTCCGCCGCGAACCCGCTCACGGGGCGGAGTCGCGTGATGCGCGAGCCCATCGTGTGCACGATTCTCCAGCCGCCGAAGAAAGTGCCGAGCGAGATCGCTGAGTACGCGCCCATCTTGACCCAGAGTGGGATTCCGTCCCCAGTCACGTAGAGATGGTGAAAAATTCCCGTCTCCGTGGCCGTCAGAGGCTTCACCGAAACGAGCAGGCCGACGATGATTCCCATTGTCTTCTGAGCGTCATTCGCACCATGCGCGTGCGATAGTAGCGCCGAGCTCGCGAGCTGCGCCCCGCGGAAGAACCGATCCACTCGCGCCGGCCCCATGTTACGGAAGCCCCAATACACCGCGACCATCAGGATGAAGCCGGCCAACCCTCCAACGAGCGGGGAGATCACGATAAAGGAAAGGGTCTGCACCCACTTCGTGCCCCACGTAATTGCGCTCCATCCCGCCTTCGCCACTCCTGCCCCGGCGTAACCGCCAATGAGAGCGTGCGAGGAGCTCGACGGAATCCCATAAAACCACGTGATGAGATTCCACGCGATGGCGCCCAGTAGCCCGGCCAGAATCACGTTGGGCGTGACGATGTCCGTCCGGATGATCCCCGTCTGGATCGCTTTGGCTACGAGCTCGCCGGCGGTGAACGCAGCCGTGAAATTGAAGAACGCGGCCCAGATCACCGCTGCACCTGGGCTCAGAACGCGCGTCCCCACGATCGTCGCAATCGAGTTCGCCGAGTCGTGGAAGCCGTTTATGAAGTCGAACACAAAAGCGATCAGAACGATGCCGACAACGTAGTAGAGCACTACGCGTTCTTCAGCGCGATGCTCTGCAGCACGTTCCCTACATCCTCACATTGGTCGAGCGCGTCTTCGAGTTTGTCGTAGAGGTCTTTCCACTTGATGACCTCGAGCGCGTCGCCCCCCTCAGCGAAGAGCTTCCCCATCGCTTCGTGGTAGACGGCGTCACCCTCCTCTTCGAGCACCTTGAGCTTCTCGCTGATGGCAAAGACCTGCTTCGCGTTCTTCATTTCGCGCACCCCCTCCTCGACGGCGCAGCTCGCGCGCGCCAGCACCTCCGCCAGAACTACCGCCGCGGGCCGGGCACGCTGCACCCGGAAGATCTGAGCCCGACGCGCCGTGCCGTCGATTAGATCGATCACGTCGTCCAGCTCCGACGCCAGCGCGTGGATGTCCTCGCGGTCGAATGGAGTGACGAAGGTCCGATCGATGCGATCGATGATGTCGTGGGTCAAGTTGTCTGCCTCGTGCTCCAGCCCCTTGATCGCCGTGACCTTGGTGTCCAAGTGGGTCGGATCCTGAAACATCTCCTGTAGAATGGTCGCCGAGGCGGTTAGCCTTTTCGCCAGCTCGGTGAACAGGTCGTAGAACTTTTCGTCGCGAGGAAGAATCCGCAAAGCGCCATCTCCATGAAAGTCGAAAACTCGAAGCGTCCCTTCGAACCGGGGTCGGCGGGAATCTATCCAAGCCCCGACTTTCGAGCTACCAATCAGCCCGACAGGCGCGGCGCCGTGCGCCGGATTACCAATCTGCGGTTCTCGAAGAGCTTCACCAGCAGAACTCCGGTTACGAATCCGCCGACGTGGGCCCAGACGGCCACTCCACCGCTGAGGTCGGCACCATTCGTCAACTCCGGCAGCGCTGCGACGATCTGCCAGAAGAACCACCAGATCAGAACCATCCAGGCGGGAATTGGGATCACCTTGAAGAAGATGATGAAGAAGAACAGCATCTTGACGCGGACCTTGGGGTAGAGCACAAGGTACGCGCCCAGAATTCCGGAGATGGCTCCCGATGCCCCGACAGTTGGAAGAGGAGAAGCCGGCTGGGCAAGGATGTGCGCAATCGCTGCCGCCAGGCCGCACACGAGGTAGAACACTAGGAAGCGGAAGTGACCCAGGCTGTCTTCGATGTTGTTGCCGAATACCCAGAAGAAAAGAGCATTGCCCAGAATGTGTCCCCAGCCTCCGTGCAGAAACATCGAGATGAACGGCGTGAGGATGTTGATCGGGTCATTGTCGACGCTGCAGCCGACTCCGCGCCCAAAGGGTACTGCCTCTCCCAGTGGGGCCATGTGCGTGAGCTCGCCCGGAACCATCCCGAGGTTGCAAACGCTGGAAGCGAGCGCCTGCTGATCGAACCCGGCTCCCTGCACGAATATCCAGGTCAGGAACATGGCAGCCAGGATGGCATATGTCATCCATGGCGTGCGGACAGTCGGAAGCTCGTCGCTGAGTGGAATCACTGGGCTGGAAAGTTACTCGGGTTTCAGCATCGTCGGGCAAGTTGACCGTCTCCGCCCGTCTCCCCGTTCAGAAACTCCGCCGTTATGGCAGAAATAAACGGCCCCTCGCTTGCCTAAGACCAGTGCGGCGCGGAAAGAGCGCGCTTAGCGAAATTCAGCAAAATGACAGGCGCGGTAGCGGCTAAAAGACCAGGAGAATTCAGAGATGGCAGATAAAGTAATTGGGATCGACCTCGGGACCACCAACTCGGTCGTAGCGGTGATGGAGGGCGGAGACCCCGTCGTCATCCCCAACGCGGAAGGTGGACGGACCACGCCCTCGGTCGTCGGCTTCACCAAGGACGGCGAGCGGCTCGTTGGTCAGATCGCGAAGAGACAGGCGGTAACCAATCCCCAGAATACCGTCTTCTCGATCAAGCGCTTTATGGGGCGCAAGATGTCGGAAGTCACCGAAGAGATTAAGCGCGTTCCGTATAAGGTCGTTGCCGGACCCAACGATGTCGCGATGGTGGAGGTGCAGGGCAAGCGCTACTCTCCGCCCGAGATCTCGGCGATGATTCTCCAGAAGATGAAGCAGACCGCTGAAGACTACCTCGGCTATAAGGTCGAAAAGGCGGTCATCACCGTTCCAGCGTACTTCAACGACTCGGAGCGCCAGGCGACC
>DHJM01000087.1:5067-12810 GCA_002404335.1 Gemmatimonadales bacterium UBA4720 | reverse complement strand
CCGCGATCGGTCGCGAAGGCGATGCGGCGGCCATCGGGCGACCATGCGGGTTGGAGATCTCCGTACAAGTCGTTCGTCAGCTGACGAAGGCCCTTGCCGTCGGCATTCACGATGTAGAGGTCGCTGATTCCGCCGTGCGATCCGCTGAACGCAATCTGCTTGTCGTCTGGTGACCAGACCGGACTCCAGACAGCGTCCACGGGAAGATCGAGCCGCGCTCGAACGTTCGCGGTGGCGACGTCCATGAGATAGAGAACGTCCTTGCCTTCGCGCTGTGCTGTAAATGCGAGCGTGCGACCGTCGTTCGAGAACGAGCTCTGTGAGTAGAGAAGCCTCAGCTCTTCGAAATTCGGATTCGTCGTGCTCTGAACGAGTCTCTTGATCCGCTTGCCGGTGTGTGCATCCGCGAGCCAGAGATCGATGAACAGCTCGCCCCGCTTCTCGTTGCCGTTCGACAGAAACGCGATACGATTGCCGTCACTGGAAAGGGAAGGCGCCAGGAAGATCTGGCCACCGCTCTTTTTCTCCGTCAGGAGTGGCTCGGCGAAACTGCGCGGACGATCGAGCACCGCGGCCTGCGGCAAGTACTTCGCGTTGACCGCTTCGCGCCACTCGTCGCTCAGCTCGTGTAGTGTCAGCCCGAGCTGACGCTGAAACGCCCGCGCGACGCCGAGGGTAGTGGAGTTCTGGAGAATCTCACCGATTGCCGCGTCGCCCCAACGCTCGCCGACGTACTCCCAGAACGCTTGCCCGTAACGATACGGGAAGTACTTGTCCGGACGCTCCGTCATTTGCTCGAGTGTCGGGACGTTGCCGTTCACCGCGGCGTCGCGCAGCCATGATGCGGTCAGGGTGTGACCCGGGCCCCCCGACAGGTACTCGGCCATTCCCTCAATGAACCAGAGCGGAGGATCGATCTGGTTGAGGCTCTGCACGTTCGCGCCGGCCTTGCCGCGCGAGAAGATGTCGTACTGGAACTCGTGCACCATTTCGTGCGCGAGAACGTGCTCGAAGCTTCCCAGATCTCCCGTGAACGGGAGGATCAGCCGGTCGCGCGAGTACTCAGTGACTCCGCTCGTGCCCTCGCCGAGATCTCCGGTGATGTTGTTCTGCCCGAACTCGGAGCGAGAAGCGAAGAGGATAATCGGTTTCTTCTCGCGGAACTGGTGGTCCATGATCTTCGAGAGCCGCGCGTATGACCGCTCCGCCATTCGTGCGGCCTGCATCGCCAGCACACGCTCTTCCGGATAGTAGTGGACGAGGTAGTGCTCGGTCTCTATGACCTGCCAGTCGAAGTGCTTGTACTGCACCTGGTTCATTCCGAAATACTGCTGCGCGTCGAGGCGAGTCGCGCACAGCAAGACGGCCAAGGTGGCCAGAATACGTGCCGCTTTCATTTTCTTCGTTACTCCTGTGGTTCCAGCGCCACTGTTTCCGCATCGCTCCACAGCCGTTCTATCTGGTAGAACGACCGAAGCGTCGGATGAAAGATGTGAACTACGAAATCGAAGAAATCGAGCAGCACCCAGCGGCCCTGTTCCAACCCTTCAGTGTGATGCACTGTCATTCCCACTTTCTTCATCTCGGATATCACGTGCTCGCCGATCGATCTCACGTGGGTATCGGAGGTCCCGCTCGCGATGACGAAGTAGTCAGTCATGTCGGTGACGCCGGCCAGATTCATCAGCACGACGTCGTTTGCTCTCATTTCCAGGCAAAGCTGGGCGGCGCGCTGCACCCTTTGCGCGCCTTCGCGGGCGGTTACAGATGGTAGGGATGTGGCCATGCGGTTCAGTGAAGGTTCATATGCGGCGAAGAGCGCCGCATATCTGGTATGTAGCTTATCTATCGCGCGAAAGTTCCGTGAGGGGTTCTAGCAAGCATTTCGCACGCCAATCTAAATACGCGAAAAGACCTGGCCGCGCTGTCAGCGGCGCGGCCAGGTCTTCCTTCCGTTTGCGCCTACTGCTTGATGACCCAGACCTTGATCTCGGGATGCACGTCCGCGTGCAGTCGGATCGGCACGCGATAGACCCCCAGCGCCCGGATCGGCTCGTGCAGCTCGATCTGGCGCTTCTCGATCTGGAATCCCTGCGAGTCGAGCTGGTGCGCGATGTCCGAAGACGTGACCGAGCCGAAGAGCTTGCCCTCGTCCCCGACGCGGGCCGAGAAGGTCAGAGATACCTGCTCGAGCTTGGTCGCGAGCTCCGACGCGGAGCCGCGGCGCGCCTCTTCCGCCTGCTCCAGCCGCTGACGCTCTTGCTCGATGCGCTTGCGGTTGCCCGCCGTTGCCTCGTAGGCGAAGCCGCGGGGAAGCAGGTAGTTGCGCGCATAGCCGGCGGAAACTTTCACGATGTCGCCCGGATGGCCGAGCTTTTCGACTGCCTGTCTGAGAATGACTTCCATTGGAGAAATTTCCTTCAGTAATCGTTGAGAACGAGTAATTCTAGCACAAAGGTGGAGCGAATCGCATCGTCATCCTGGTTTGGCGCGCTTGCGAAGGTCGAGCCAGGTGTCGCCCAGCCCGAGGGCGAGCGTCACTATCAGGAAAATCTGGGGCAGAATGCTGAGAATCACGATGTACACGTAGCGGCCGTGGGACATCCACGCCAGAACTCCAATGCCGCGGATCAGGTACAGAGCGCCGAAAAAAAGCAGCAGGTTGTAGCCGGCATTTCTTCCGCTTTCGAACGCCGGCAGGCAGAGCGTGACGCCGACCGCCAGGCCCCAGATCAGGTGATCGTTGAACGTGAACTCCGTCAACGGACTGAGGCGCGGTCCGATCTGCACCGGAGACAGTCTCCGGTACGCGCCCCATCCGAGCGCCAGCGCGGCCAGCGACTCCAGCGCGAGGAGCGCGGGTAGCACCGTTGCGGCTTGCGCGGGAATAGCCCGCATCATCGTCTCGCTGTCGTCGTTCCAGGTATCCAGGACGGGAGCACGTGTCGCGAGCTGCTGCCATTCCGGAGTGTCTCGCCCTTCCTGGATGTTCGCGACTGTTATCGTAACCCTCCTCGTCAGCTCCTCTTCCGCCGCGTGCTGGAACCTCGCGATCCCGCTCGGCGACGAGAGCGCAATCAGAAACCCGATTCCGGCTGCCAGCCCGACCGAGATGAGAGCCCGCGAGAAGAATGGCATGGCGGTGCTCCACAGGCTGACGAGGCCGAAGCTCGCCGCCAGAAGAATCGCCCACCCACGCGCCATCTGGTCGTACTGCGTGCCCGGAGAACCAGCGTGCTGAAGCAACATCCAGAGCGAAAAAGCGATCCAGATGAGCGCCAGCGCCATGCGACCGCCCAGCTTCCAACCCACTATCGAGCAGGCCGCGATGACCGGCACCAACAGGAGCAGAGTCTGCTGGATCGGAATCAACAGCTCGAAAAATGGAAGAAAGGGGCAGACGAGAAATGCAGCCAACCCCCAAAACAGCGGCTGCCACGATTGCGTTTTCGCTACAGGCGCTACGGCCTCGGCCATCTACGCCGAGTGACCGCGGATGTAGGGAATCAGCGCTAGAAAGCGGGCCCGCTTGATGGCCGTCGAGAGCTGGCGCTGGTGACGGGCGCACGAGCCGCTGAGACGGGAAGGAAGGATCTTCCCCTGGTCGGTGATGAAGCGGCCGAGCGTGCGATCGTCCTTGTAGTCGATCCAGCGAACGCGGCTCTCGCAGAATGGGCAGCTCTTTTGTGGTCTTCTCATTGATTAATCCTCGTCGTCGTCATCGTCGTCACGGCGCGTTGCCGCGGCCAGGTCTTCCTCGGACTGCGGCGGAGCTCCGACTTCGTGCTCGTGCAGCGTGATGAGGTAGCGGATGACGCCGTCGTCGAGCTTGAGGGCGCGCTCGTACTCGGGCAGGGTGGTGGGCTCGGTCGCGAACTTGGAGACGACGTAGTAGCCGTTGTCGCGCGGGCCGATGGAGTAGGCGAGCTGTCGCCGGCCCCAATGCAGGACCTCGGGCTGCTCCTTGGAACCGAGGAGCCCGTGGAAGCGGGAGAGTTTTTCGTTGATGGCGGCGTCTTCGAGAGTCGAGTCGAAGATGTAGACCGCCTCGTATGTGCGAGGCACTGGGCAATCCTCCTTTTGGTCATGATCCGCCCCCCATCTGGTTGCCTAAGTGGGAGGAAGGTGTGAAGGCCACGATCGTGGCCGTTGTGAGACGGGAAACCTACCCTGTCGGGGCCTCGAATTCAACCGTCTGGCCCGCGAGTTCTCGGGGGAGAGTGGGCTCATTTGCCGCCATCTCTCTCCGCCGTCCCAGACGTACTGCTCGCCGCGCCGCCACAGCCGTTGGCGGGGGCAGCCTTTCTGGGGGCCGGCTAAAGTCTAGCTTCCAAACGTGCGCCCTCCCGGAGGTTTCATGCGCAGTGCAGTAGAACTCGCGGCACGCTTTACGGTCGCCGTGCTAGTTACGGCGTTTGTGATAAGTTGCGGTAATTCCACCACCGCTGCCGGACCGCCGATCTATACGGCTAGCCTCCTAGGCTCGGCCGAAACGCCGCCGACAACCAGTACCGCGACTGGCACTGCGACGTTCACCGACAACACCACTTCGATCGATTACGTTCTGACGGTGAGCTCGATGACCGCCGTCACGGCCTCGCACATTCACGATGGCTCCGCCACGTGTGCCTGTCCGGTCATCATCAACCTGTTCAACCCGCTTCGGCCCTCTGGAACAGTCAGCGGTGTAATTGCCACTGGAACGATCACCAACGCGAACAACGCTCAGGTCTCGCTCGATTCGTTGCGCGTCCTTTTCAACAATGGCAATGCGTACGTAAACGTTCACACAAGCGCCAACGCTGGCGGAGAAATTCGCGGCACACTGTCTCGCACGCGTTGAGCGTCGCAATGTCTGGTTAGACGTTGAATCGGAAGAGGAGCACATCCCCGTCCTGGACGACGTACTCCTTTCCTTCCGATCTCACCGCGCCTTTTTCGCGCGCGCCCTTCCACCCTTCATTCCCGATGAAGGAATCGTAGGAAACCGTCTCGGCCCGGATGAATCCACGCTCGAAGTCCGTGTGGATCACGGCAGCCGCCTTGGGCGCGGTGTCTCCGTGATGGATGGTCCACGCGCGAACTTCCTGCTCGCCGGCGGTGAAGTAGGTCTCGAGACCAAGCAGCTTGTAGCCGGCGCGAATGAGCCGGTCGAGCCCAGCTGACTCGAGTCCGAGTGAAGAGAGAAAATCGGCGCGATCCTCAGGCGGGAGCTCCGCCAGCTCGGCTTCGATCTTGGCGGAGAAGGGAACGACCCCGGCCTGCTCGCCACTCTTCTTCACTGCTTCTCTCAGCTCCTTGAGATGCGGACCTTCCTCACCCGCGAGCTCCGCGTCGCTCACGTTCGCCGCGTAAAGAACCGGTTTCACCGTGAGCAGCGTCAACGGGGCGAGAACCGCCTTTTCATCCGCGGTGAGACGCGCCTCCCACAATCCCCTTCCGTCTTTGAGAAAACCGTACGCCTTCTCCAGAACCGGCAGCTCCGTCATCGCCTCCTTGTCGCCGGTGCGTGCCGCGCGACGCGTCTTGTCCAGACGCTTCTCCAGCGAGGCGAGGTCGGCGATCGCCAGCTCGAACTCGATTACCTCGCGGTCGCGCACCGGATCGACCGCCCCCATGACGTGCGTGACGTCGGGGTCCTCGAAGCAGCGGACGACGTGGACTATCGCGTCAGTCTCGCGAATGTTGGACAGGAACTTGTTGCCCAGTCCCTCACCCTCGGCCGCGCCTTTTACGAGGCCGGCGATGTCAACGAACTGGACGACTGCCGGCACGGTCTTCTTCGGCTGCACGACGCGCGCGAGCTCACCGAGGCGCGCATCGGGAACCTCCACCATGCCAACGTTCGGCTCGACGGTGCAGAAGGGATAGTTCGCCGCATCGGCTTTGGCCGAAGTAAGGGCGTTGAACAGTGTCGACTTGCCCACGTTCGGGAGGCCGACGATTCCGAGTTTCAGCATTCTGGGGGAAAGTAATCAATGAGAAAAAACGGGGATCAAAAAACACTGCAGGGTAGCGGGCGGGAGCGTAGTACAAATCCGCTAGGTGCCAGGATCGCCGTCCGGTACCCGATTGTGCAGGTTCATCGCCTTCTCGACCCCGTCGCGCACCCACGTCTCCACTGCCTCTGTGAGCGCTGGCATCAGGGCAAGAATATCCTCCCGCTCATCGCGCGCGAACGGCGACAGCACGAAGTCGGCGAGATTCTTGTAGATCCCCTTCCGCTCCTCGCTCGGACCAACTCCGATTCGCAGCCGGGCGTACTCCTGGGTGTCGAGCGAGTGCTCGACGCTCTTCAACCCATTGTGTCCGCCGGCGCTTCCCCGCGCGCGAACGCGAGTGCGCCCGACGGGCAGCTGCACCTCGTCCACCACCACGAGCAGATCCTTTGCGGCGCTCCAGAATGGCCGGCGAACGTAGTTCCTGAGCGCCTGGCCGCTCAAGTTCATGAACGTCTGGGGCTTCACCAGCCTCACTTTCACGCCGCCAACGACGCCGTTCGCGACGTGCGACTCGCCGTCCTTCTTCCAGCCGTCAAAACGCCAAACGTCGGCGAGGTGGTCGATCAACCACCAGCCGACGTTGTGACGTGTCGCGGCGTACTCGCGGCCCGGATTCCCGAGACCGACTATGACCTTCAAGGGTTATCCAATAGCGGAGCCAAATCGCCGTATATGAACGTGAGGTCGTATTACTTCTTGCCGGGCGACTCTCCGCCCTTCTTGCCAGGCGACTCTCCGCCGCCCTCACCCTCTTCCTCGTCACCCGGACCCTTGCCGATGACTTCGGGCTCAGCCACTCCCTCGGCCGCACCTTCAACGGCCTCGACAGCCGGGGTCTCCTCGATCACCGCGCGCGGCGCGGCAAGAACCGCGACCGAAGTCTCGGGATCGTCGAGAACCCTGACGCTCGCGGGAAGCTTGATGTCGCTGACGTGGAGCGAATCACCGATGACCATGTTGGTGACGTCGAGCTCGGCGTGATCGGGGATGTCCGACGGATCGACCTCGATCTCCAGCTCGCGGAGCGTCTGGTCGAGAACTCCGCCCTCGAGCCTCACGCCTTCGGGAATTCCGTTCAGGACGATCGGAATGTTGACGGTGACCTTCTCGCCGGCGACGAGCGCCTGGAAATCGACGTGAAGGATCTGTCGCTTGATCGGATGGCGCTGGATCTCGCGAATGAGTGTCTTCGCGGTCTGTCCACCGACCGTCACTTCGATGACGGTGCTCTCGGCCTGAATGCGCCCGAGCATCTTGTCGAGATCACGCGCGTTGAGCGAGAGCGACAGGGGATCGCGTCCGTGTCCGTAGATCACCGCGGGGACCTGTCCCTGGCGGCGAAGTGAGCGGGCGGCGCCCTTTCCTGAAATGTCGCGAGCTGTCGCGTTGAATGAGACTACTGCCATGATTAGTTCTTCCCTATGGGCGTGAACAACTTGTGTAACGCCCATTCGATAAAGTCCAGAACCGCTGCCGCGAACTCTTTCGCGACTTTCCCGATCACTTCCGCCATTTCACTCTATCCTTCGAACAGCGAGCTCACCGACTGCTCGCTGTGTATGTAGCGAATCGCCTTCGCCAGCAGATCGCCAACCGACAACACACACAGCGTCGGGAATCTCTTCGCCTTCGGAATCATGACGGTATCGGTTACCGTCACTTCCTTGATCGGCGCCTTCGAGAGTCTCTCCACTGATTGTCCCGAAAGAAGGGCGTGCGTGGCACAAACGTAAATGTCGCG
>DHJM01000087.1:0-5019 GCA_002404335.1 Gemmatimonadales bacterium UBA4720 | reverse complement strand
ACTTCACCGACGACGTTGACGACTTCCGATACATTCGCCTTCGGCCGTCTCTTGTCGATGATTGCGAGCGAGCCGTTGAGCCGTTTTGCGAACCCTCGGGCCATCTTCGCCGAGCCTACATCCGGCGCGACGACGACGAGTTCGTGCAAATCCTTTTTTCTGTAATGCGAAACGAACACCGGCGCCGCGTACAGGTGATCCACCGGAACATCGAAGAACCCCTGCAGCTGGTGCTGATGAAAGTCCAATCCAAGAACTCGGTTTGCACCAGCTGTGACGATCATGTTCGCCAGCAGCTTGGCGCCTATCGCTACTCTTGGCTGGTCCTTTCGGTCCTGCCGCGAATATCCGTAGTAGGGCATCACGCACGTGATACGTGCCGCCGATGCCCTGCGCGCCGCGTCGATCAGGAGCAACAGCTCCATGATGTTGTCGGCCGGCGGATTTGTCGGCTGCACGATGAAGACGTCGTTCCCTCTGACGTTCTCGTCGATGCGGACGAAAATCTCGCCGTCGGCGAAGCGGTTGACCGTCGTCTTGCAGAACGGAACATCCAGCATTCGCGCTATCTCACCGCACAGATCCGGATTCCCGGGCCCGGCGATGAGCTTGAAGCCATGAGCGGGTACGGATAGTCCGTCCATGCAGCCTTACAAGTTAAGTGGGCAAGGGACCTGGATCAATTGCCCCTGGTGGATTCGAACCACCATTACCGGATCCAAAGACCGATGTCCTGCCATTGGACGAAGGGGCAGCGGAAAGCGAAAGCTAGTCCAGAAGCTCCACAGGGACAACGCTCTCGGCTGTGCGGGTTACGATGACTTTCGTTCCCTCCGGAACCTGCAGCGGAGGAAGATCCGCCCTGCCCTCAACGTGACGCGTCTTGATGCCGGACACCTTGAACACGGTCGACCCCGATCCGCTCATCCTATAGAAGAGTCCGTGCCGGTCGCCGCGCGCCAGCAGCGCATCGATCGCGGGAAATCGGGGTCTCACCACCGCCTCGAAATCGTTGACCGACCGCTTCGCCGCCGACTCCCAGTCGCCGAACATTTCGGCGGTGAGCTCCGGCACCGCGCGCGGCCGCGCCGTGTGCGACGCGTCCAGGAGCGCGTACGCCTCGCCGGTATCGATGCCGAAGGGCGGGAGGAAAAGCTGGACATCCCTCGACGGCAGCGGGGCGACCTGGAGGAGTTTCTCGCCGCGCCCCCACGCAAGTGCCATCACGAAATCACTGGCTAGGAATGGAACGTCCGATCCGAGACGGCTTGCCAGGGCGCGGAGCGCGTCGGCCTTGAGAGGATTCGGGGAAAGCGCGTTCAGAATGCGCAGTACCGCCGCGGCATCGGCGCTCCCGCCACCTAGCCCGCCGCCTATTGGAATCCGCTTCTTGACCACGATCTCGAACCCGCCCGGCCAGCCCGTTTCCTCGGCGTAAAGCTCAGCGGCCCGATAGGCGAGATTTTCTTCCTGCGGCTGATCGCGCATCACGCCGCAGCGGAGTGTGCGCGCTTTCGTCCTGATGTGCAGTCGCACGTCGTCTCCCAGATCGAGCCTCAGAAACACGGTCTCGATCGAGTGAAAACCGTCCGGTTCCTTGTTGAGAACCCGCAGCGAGAGATTGATCTTCGCCTGCGCGAGAGTTCTTCCGCCTCGCCCGATCATGCCGTCGCGTCCGGCGCCGGCTGGAGATCGCGAAGCTTCACGCCGAGGCGCGCGAAGTAGTAGGCTCCGATCACCGTGATCGGGACGAAGGAGAAGAGGTGATATCCGATCGCCCACGTCGCTGCCTGTTGCTGGCCAATTCCGTAAACCGCGAGTCCCTGCACTGACATGTACTCGAAAACTCCGAAGAATCCGGGGAGCGCCGGAACTGCGGTGCCCAAGGCGATAAAGGCCTGGAGAAAGAGTGCGGCAGATAAGGGTGCGGTGATGCCCACCGCCTTGAATGAAAGCCAGAAGCCGAGCGCGTTGAGCAGCCAGTGCGCGAGCGTCCATCCGAACACCGCCGCGAACCGCCCCGGACTCCGCAGCACGCTCAGCCCATTCACGAAGGTCTCGAGCACTTTGCGTCCCCGCTGTTCAGTGGCCGGCGAGACCCGCCGCGCGAACAGCTCGAACAGCCGAAGCAGCTGGTTCGGGAAGAAAACGAGAGCGTAGAGCGCGAGGAGCAGGAGGACGACGACTGTGGCCGCTCCGGTCGCGAATGCGCTGAGCGGCCGGCCCGCGAGGGTATCGGCGCTCGAGAGCGCCGGATCGAGCAGCGCTGTCGCGGCCAGAAGCAGCAGAACGATAGCGTCGAAGAGGCGATCAACCGCCAGCGACGCGAGCGATGTGGCGAAGGGGACCGGCACTTCCCTGGTCAATGCGTAAGCTCTGGCAATCTCGCCGGCGCGGGCGGGCACGACGTTGTTCACCATCATCCCCACTGCCGTCGCGCGCCAGAGCGGGCCGAAGGGAAGCTTGCCGGCCACGGGCTCGAGAATCGTCTGCCACCTGCGCGCACGCAGAGCGAAGATCGCCGTCGCGCAGAACATTGCCGCGGCGAAGAGCAGGGGATCAGCTTCCGATAGTCTGTGCGCTACTTCAGTGGGTGAGATTCCGTGGAGCGTCCAGTAGATGAGCGCGGCGCTCAGCACTGCTCCGAGTGCGGCGCGCCATCCGGGTCGCAACGGCTACTCTGCTGCCGCGAGCTCTACCAGATCAACGAGCTCGTCCACGAGCGCGCGTGTCGGCGGAGTTCCACTCTTCTTGAGGGCGCGGCGAATCTCGGCGGCGCGCTCGATGGCGCTCTGTCCGCGGTAGAGCAGCTGCTGAATCGGGACGAGGTCGGTCGCCGTGGGCTGCGGTCCCGAGTGGCGGGTATCGAGCCCGCGCATCGTCGCCAGGCTCGAGTTCAACACGTCCCGCAGCTCCTGGCCGCGAGGCGGAGTTCTGGGCGGTGGCGGCGGCACTTCGCGCGAAGGAGTCGGGACCCGCTTCACTTCAGGAGACAGAGTGCCCGGGCCGATGCCGCCACTCTGCTCACGTAGCTGCTGCTCGTAGTGCGTCTTTGGGTTCGGAGCGACGTAGATGATGTGCTGACCGTCGTCGTTGAAAAAAAGCTGTGAGATGGGGATGATCAAATCTTCTGTCTGCTCCTTCCGTGCGGGCGCGAACCGCGCCAGGCGCCGCAGACTTTCCTCTACTCGCGCATCCTGATCGACGCCCCAGGTCCGCACCGATCTCACCAGCAGCTTGAGGTCCTCGATCACGCCGATGAGCGCGCGCTGGAGCTCGGGCTCCCACGTGGTCGCCCCATGGACGACGCCTGACCCGATTCGCTCGACCGTCATCGCCACCTGAACGATCCCACCCGCCTTTGCCATCGTCGCGCTGCCGCGCAGTCCGCGCGCCGCGGCGGCGAATTGCGTCGCATCGGAAGGCTCCATCGCTTTTTTCGCGGCCAGCGACTCCAGGCGCGTGAGATACTCACTCGCCTCGAGGGAAAAGAAATCCAGCAGCCGGCCCGGCATCGTCATCAGCGCATTCTCCAGATCACATCCGAAAGGTGGGCGGTTTGGCGCTCACAGTCAAAGCTCGACCCTTTATGACGACCGAGCAGCGAGCATGGCTTCGCGCATCTCCTTCACCGCCCTGTCCAGGCCGATGAACACGGCTCTGCTGATGATCGAGTGGCCAATGTTCAGCTCTTCGATTTCAGGAATCGCCGCGACGGGCCCGACGTTCTTCACCGTGAGGCCGTGGCCCGCGTGCACCGCGAGCCCCAGATCCGCTCCTCTCCGCGAGGAATCGCGAAGCGCGCCGATCGTCTTCTCCGATTCGGGATGGTGCGAATATGTCCCCGTATGCAGCTCGATCGCCGGGACGCCGAGCTTCTTCGATTGCTCGACTGCGGCCCGGGTGGGATCGATGAAAAGGCTGACGCGAATGCCGGCGTCGGTGAGCACGTCGATGGCGTTTCTGATGCGCGACGGCTCACTGATGATGTCGAGTCCGCCTTCGGTCGTGACTTCTTCCCGTCGCTCCGGCACCAGCGTCACCTGCTCCGGCTTGATGCGACGCGCCAGCTCCAGCATCTCAGGGACGCACGCCATCTCGAGATTGAAATACGTGTGAACTTTTTTCTTCAATCCCTGGATGTCAGCGTCCTGAATGTGGCGTCGGTCCTCGCGCAGATGCGCGGTGATCCCGTCCGCTCCGGCGGCTTCGCATGCAATTGCAGCATCGACCGGGTCCGGCTCAGCTCCACGCCGAGCCTGCCGCAATGTCGCCACGTGGTCGATATTGATATACAGCCGTTGTTGCTTTGCGTTCATTGTCACAGTCCCTAGGTCGCAGCTCTATCCAGTGGAGAATTCTATCGTGTCATTTAGAAAAGTTGCCGGTCTATTCCTTCTTGCGGCCTGTTCGAGCGCTACCCAGAAAATGGGCAGCAACGGACAGATCACGGGCGCGCCCTCCGCGCAGCTCGCCGTCGACGAGTTCCTGAAGGCTGTGAACGCGAAAGACCTCCAGGCAATGTCCACCGTCTTCGGCACCAAGGACGGTCCGGCCCGCGAGACGATGGACCGCACCGAGCTCGAGAAGCGCGAGGTGATCCTCGCCTGCTACTTCAACCACGACAGCGCCCGCACACTCGGCGAGGCCGGTGGCATCGGGGGGCACCGGGAGATTCGCGTCCAGCTGAACAAGGGAAATTTGTCACGGGAGACGACCTTCTACGCGATCAAGGGCCCGGGTGGCAGATGGTACGTCGACAACATGGACATCGCGTCCGTGCGCGACTTCTGCGGCAATCCCGGGACTTCGACACGACATCAGTGATCTGATAGCTCGACCAGCACCCCGCCGGTGGATCTGGGGTGCAGGAAAGCAATGCGCTTTCCCTCCGCGCCAATGCGCGGCTTCTCGTCTATGAGCTGAATACCGGCGCGGCGGCAGCGCTCCAGCGTGGCGTCGAGATCGTCAACTGAAAAGCAGATGTGATGAATGCCCGGGCCGCGCTTCGCCACGAAT
>DHJM01000040.1:31323-33656 GCA_002404335.1 Gemmatimonadales bacterium UBA4720 | reverse complement strand
CTTCGGGCCACCGCCGAACATCCGTCGAGAGCTCGTTCAACGAGGAGCACATCCTCGCCATCACCCAGGCCATCTGCCTCTATCGCCAGCAGAACGGCATCGATGGTCCACTGTTCATGGGGATCGACACCCACGCCCTCTCGGAGTCGGCGTTCGCCTCCGCGCTCGAAGTACTTGCGGCCAACAACGTGGAAGTGATGATCGACGATCGCGACGGCTACACGCCGACGCCCGTCGTCTCGCACGCGATCCTCGCATACAACCGCGGCAGAACCCAAGGGCTCGCCGACGGCATTGTGGTCACGCCGTCGCACAATCCACCGGAGGACGGTGGATTCAAGTACGACCCGCCCAACGGTGGCCCCGCTGACTCAGCCATCACCGGCTGGATTCAGGACAAGGCGAACGCGTTTCTCGCCGACGGCCTCAAAGGCGTGCGACAGATTCCGTTCGCCAGAGCCAAGAGCGCCGCGACGACGCACCCTCACGATTACATGAACGCGTACATCGGCGACCTCGCGGCGGTCATCGATCTCGACGCCATTCGCGCCGCCCACCTCACGCTCGGCGTCGACCCACTCGGCGGCGCGGGCGTCCGCTACTGGGGAATGATCGCCGATCGGTACAGGATTCCGTTGACGGTGGTGAATGACGTCGTGGACCCGACCTTCCGCTTCATGACCGTGGATTGGGACGGAAAGATCAGAATGGATTGCTCATCGCCCTACGCGATGCAGCGGCTGATCGGGCTCAAGGATCGTTTCGACGTCGCGTGGGCGTGCGACACCGATCACGACCGCCACGGCATCGTCGCGAAGAGCGTGGGACTCCTGAATCCCAATCATTACCTCGCGGTGGCGATCTCTTACCTCTTCACACATCGCCCCAATTGGCCGGCGACGGCGGCAGTCGGAAAAACCGTCGTCAGCAGCAGCATGATCGACCGTGTGACCGCTCGACTCGGCCGCACTCTCAAGGAGACGCCCGTCGGGTTCAAGTGGTTCGTGGATGGATTGGTGAACGGCTCGCTCGGATTCGGGGGCGAGGAGAGCGCGGGCGCTTCGTTCCTGCGCCGAGATGGCAGCGCGTGGACGACAGACAAGGACGGGATCATCATGGGGCTGCTCGCGGCGGAGATGACGGCGGTGACCGGGAAGGATCCGGGCGAGCTCTACCAGGACCTCACGCGTGAGTTTGGTGATCCCGTTTACGAGCGGATCGATGCGCCGGCAACCGCGGAGCAGAAAAAAGTTCTCGCCAAGCTTTCAGCCGGGGACGTCAAGGAGACGGAGCTCGCGGGGGAGAAGATCGTAAGCATGCTGACCACGGCACCGGGTACCGCGAATGCCATTGGTGGGCTGAAGGTTGTTGCGGAGAATGGGTGGTTCGCGGCTCGGCCCTCCGGGACCGAGGATATTTACAAGCTCTACGCGGAGAGCTTCCTCGGGGCCGAGCATCTCAGGAGGATCCAGGCGGAGGCGCAGCTTATCATCAAGCGAGCCTTCGGGTAGAGTGGATGCCGGGAAGGACGAGTGTGCCAAAATGCATCCACAGAACCGAAGCAGGGAGCCGTAAGCTTCGCAGCAGCTTGGCTGGGAGCTCATCCGGTGGCGTTCGGAGTGGGCAGATTCGGACGAGCCAACTCTTACCAGTCGACGAACTACTTCAGCGCTTGCCCTTCAACGCTTGGTCGAGCATCGTGCGGGCCGTCTGCGGATTTTCGACCTCCACGATTAGCCTTTTGTATTTCTCGTGGTCGAGCTCCAGCACGATGGTTCGCTCGGGATCGTGAACGTCGTAAAAGACAATCTCGCCGTGCTGATAGAAAGTGCCGACCGTGAGGACGCCCGGAATATTTGATCCCAGGAGTCTAAGGCCGTGCCACCATCCGCGCGCCGCATCAGGATCGATCTGAACAGCGCGAATGTGCGCGAGGGGGATGTCGAGTCGACTCCGTAGGGACCAGAGCTTGTCGAGGCCCACCACGTCGAAATGAACGCGATCACCTTCGATTGAGATGTGCACCATGGATCTCTTTTTTTGATTGTCTCGGTTCGCGGGAACACGTTGTGGCAATTCAGGACCTTTAACATGCACCCACAAACCAGACTGTGGTCGGGAAGGTTATGCGCGCATGGAGGCATCCACAGAACCGAAGCAGGGGGCTGAAAGCTTTGCAGCAGCTTGGCTCGGAGCTTGTCGGGTGGCGCTCGGAATCGGCAGAATTGGATTCGTTGGGAGCGAGAGAGTTGACCGTCGCAATCAAATGATGGGGGTCCAAGCAGCACTCCCCGGCACCATGGGGCGTGAGCGACTTTAAGAAACTGCACGTT
>DHJM01000040.1:29632-31317 GCA_002404335.1 Gemmatimonadales bacterium UBA4720 | reverse complement strand
GCGAATAAGCTGCAAAGCTTTCAGCTCCCTGCTTCGGTATTCTCGAATAGAACGCGACGAGCAAAGCTCGTCCCGTTCGAGGGAACTACGTCTCGTCCTTGGCGACTGCCCGTGCAACAACGACGGTGATGTTATCAGAACCGCCACCGTCCAAAGCATCCTGAACAAGCTCCTCTGCAACCTGCTGCGCTGACTGCATCGCTCCCAGCCTCTCGGCGATGCGCGAATCAGGGACATGCCGAGTGAGCCCGTCGCTGCAAAGGAGGTGGATCGTCCCCCAGGCACTCGGAAGACGGGTGACCACGGGCGCCGTCTGGTGCCCCCCGATGGAGCTGGAGAGAACGTGCGTCAAAGGTGACTTGAGCATGAGATCCCGGGGCATGATTCCCTGGTCGGCCAGCTCCTGCGCGACCGTCTGGTCCCGCGAAATCTGGTGCAGGACGCCGTCGCGGTACTGGTAGTAGCGGGAGTCCCCGACCTGAAGGATGTAGTACCACGGCCACACGGCGATGAAGAGTGTGAGCGTGGTTGCCATTCCAGCCGCGGTCTCGTCGGATGCGGCGCGCTCCTGAATCGCGTCGTGGCACCTCTTCGCGCCTTCCTCCAGCGCCTGGACAAGATCGACCCCTTCCTCGTCAAACCGATAGTAACAACGAGCGCCCTCGGCGATGTATTTCGTCACCACTTCGAGCGCCATCCGGCTCGCCTGTTCGCCCTTCAGCCCTCCGCCCACGCCATCGGCAACCATCATGAACGAAGCGACGCGCTCCTCTTCGAGCGGGATCTGTTCGAGCGAGAGGCTCGACTGTCGAATTGTGATGCGCTTGCGGAGGGAGCCGATGAGGAAATGGTCCTGATTTTCGGCGCGAACCTTTCCGCGATGTGTAACGCCGTATGAATCGATCTCATCGTCGCGTGGCTTGCGCGCCGTTGTCTCGAGCGGAGCGACCTCCTGTGTCTGACTCATCCCGCCTCCCGCGTACTACGTGGAGATGCTGCGCCCGTTTGTCCGGCGCAAGACCGCCAGTATGCGTCTACGCGCCGCTATCCCTCCCAAGCCCGTGCATCCTCAACAGCAGTCAGAGCATGGGCGATAGCGATGTCTGCGGCGGTGTCATCATCTCCGCTCCATTCTCCGTGATCGCCATGATGTCCTCGAGCCGAATCCCGAACTTGCCGTACTGGTAAATCCCGGGCTCATCGCTGAACGTCATTCCGGGCTGAATTACGATCTGGCTCCCCCGCACGAGGTACGGCCACTCGTGGCCTTCCAGGCCGATCCCGTGCCCGAGGCGATGCGTGAAAGTTCGATAATCTGGCCCGTAACCGGCATCGGCAATCACCTTCCGCGCGGTGCCATCCACCTCACCGCACTTCTTGCCCGGTCCCGCGAAAGCGAGCGCTTGCCTCTGCGCTTCGTGCACGATGTCGAATACCTTCTGGGCCTCCGGAGCGGGCCGACCGAAAACGACGGTGCGTGTAATGTCGGACTGGTAACCGTGCACGGTGGTGCCGCCATCGATGAGGACCACCTGGTTGTCCTCGAGCGAGCGCGGCTTCGGCAAACCGTGCGGGTACGCGGACGACTCACCGAACAGCACGAGCGCGCCACCGGGGTAGCCGAGCTTCGAGAACGCTTCTGACACGTTCTTGGCAAGCTCCGCCTGCGTCATCCCCGCGCGCAG
>DHJM01000040.1:27320-29573 GCA_002404335.1 Gemmatimonadales bacterium UBA4720 | reverse complement strand
GGTCTTCACCCCTCGGCACGCATTCGTGATCGGCTCCGCGGTCCCCATCTGCATCGCGGGGACGGCGAGCGCCAGCTCGTTGAACACGAACGTGCGCGCGCTCCCGTCGACGGCGAGCTTGCCCGTTGCAATACCCCACTGCTTGAGGACGCCGGCGATGAGCGCCTCGGGACTCTCGTTCTCCTGCCACACGCGAATCTCGAATCTTCCATCCACCTGGTTGGCGGCGCGCTGTTCCTCGAAAGCCGGCGAGATGACGATGCCCTTGCCCGTCTGCGGCAGGATCAAGGCGAAGAGGCGCTCGCTTCGCCCCCAATCGATTCCCGAGAAGTACGTCATGTTCGCGCCCGGCTCGATCAGCATCGCGGAGTAGCCAAGCTCCTTCATGAGGCGTTGGGCTTTCTCACGGCGTGCCACTCGCTCGGTCTCGGTGATCGGAGCGGGCGCGTCCGGTGCGCGTGACTTAAGTCGGGCCAGCTCTGGGGCGATTTCTCGCAGCTCTTTGGATACCTGCTCGGCGCCAGCCCCGATCGGATTGAAGCTGAGTAGCGCCGCGGCACCACCGAGGGTCGCGCCGCGCTGAACAAAGTCTCTGCGATCCATTTAGCGTCTCGGGTTGGATTTGGGCACGAAAGAAAATCAACTGAAGACTACCTGCCGGGAGCGGTCGGCGGGGCAGTGGATGGCCGCGGGTTGCATCAAGTGCAGCTCAATGCAGCCCGGTAACCTGCCGCAACTGCGATCCATCTGCATTCACGACCCATATCTCCATCCCGCCGCTGCGATTGCTCTGGAACGCGACTCGCTTCCCATCCGAAAACCAGCTCGGCGTCTCATCGAGAAAGGCTTCAGTGTGGGGAGCAATCTCCCGGGCGCCGGTGGTTTGCAGGTCGACGAGCCACAGAGTGGACTTGCCTTTGGGTGAAATCGCGTTGGCCTGAAATGCCAACTGATGACTATCGGGATGCCACGCCGGCATTTGAGCCCGTCCTTCCTCGGGCGTCAGGTGGGTCACCTGGTGTGGGTTCGATCCGTCCTCGTTCATGACCCACACACTCATGCCGCTTTTCTTGCTCACCGTGTACGCCAGCCGGCGACCGTTCGGCGACCACACGCCGCGCCAAACCGTCAGAGAGTCGTCAGTCACTTGTCGTGGCGAGCGGCCCTGCCCATCGGTGAGGACGAGGTGCGAGGCCGTCCAGGGTCCGACGTCGTAAACCACTCTGGTTCGCGCTGGTGACACTTGTGGCCCGCGGCCGGGGAACGTTCCGATCATGCGGTCGCGCGAGGGTGAGCTGTCCGGCCAGAGCTCGTACAGCTGGCTCGTATCCCGAATCAATACGGTGTAGAAGATCGATTTGCCATCTGGTGCCCACTGTCCGCCCGCGACACTGTCTCGGGTGGTGAGCTGCCTCTCGCCGGTGCCGTCGTCAGAGATGATCCAGAGCTGCGTTTTTCCGGTCCGATTCGATTCGAAAAGGATCCGGGGGGCAGAGGGTGAGACGAGGGGGAACCCGCCGTTCGCGAGTGGCGGCGGGCTCGTCTGCGCGCCTGCGCTCAGGGCGAGGGCCGAGCAGAGGGCGGCGGAAAGGAGTCGGGACATTGTCGATTGAAAAAACTACAACTGAAGACTACCTGCTAGTGGCTATGGTAGTCTTCGGTACTATTGATCCTGTAACCACCGATCAATGCTTTCCGCGGCATCCCGCCCCTCGCGGATCGCCCACACGATGAGCGAAGCCCCGCGGTGCGCATCGCCGGCGGCGAAAACTCCGGGTACACTCGTGCGGTGCGCGCCATCGGTTGCGATGTTTCCGCGTCCGTCCAGCTCGACGGCGAGATCCACCAGCAACCTGCTCCGTATCGGGCCGGTGAACCCCATCGCCAGCAGTACCAGATCCGCCTCGAGCTCGAAGTCGGTCCCCGGCAACCGCGCGTAGTCGGTGTGCCCGTCGGCGAATAGCTGCCTCTCGAGACGCGCGGCGTGAATCCGCTGCACTCTCCCGTCCTCGCCGGAGAACGCGGTGGTGGCGACGCTCCAATCGCGATCGCAACCCTCTTCATGCGCGTGCGAGGTGCGCAGCTGCATCGGCCAGAGCGGCCATGGTGTGCTCGCGGCGCGACCAACTGGTGGCTGCGGGAGCAGCTCGAACTGCCTGACGCTGCGCGCTCCCTGACGAACGCACGTACCCGCGCAATCGGAGCCGGTGTCACCGCCGCCGATGATCACGACGCGCTTGTCGCGCGCGTCGG
>DHJM01000040.1:21503-27277 GCA_002404335.1 Gemmatimonadales bacterium UBA4720 | reverse complement strand
AACTGGATCACCAAACAGCCTGCGGTTCTGCGAGGTCAGAAAATCCATCGCGAGGTGCACTCCCTCCAGCTCGCGGCCAGGCACCTCGAGATCGCGCGCCGCGCCCGCTCCCGTGGCAACGCAGACGGCATCGAACTCCGCGCGTAACTCTTCGACGGTGATGTCCTCGCCGACGTCGATCCCCGAGCGGAACTGGACTCCCTCCGCCTCGAGCTGGCCGAGACGGAGATCGAGTACCGATTTCTCCAGCTTGAACTCAGGTATTCCGTAGCGAAGAAGTCCGCCGGCGCGCTCGTTCTTCTCGAATACCACAACTGCGTGTCCGGCTCGGCGGAGCTGCTGGGCGGCAGCAAGACCCGCCGGCCCGGACCCGATGATCGCGACCTTGAACCCCGTCACTCTTCGCGGCGGACGCGGCACAACCCAGCCCTCCGAGAAGCCACGATCCGCGATTGTCTGCTCGATGTGCCGGATGGCGACGGGCTCGTTCACCAGACCAAGCACGCACGCCGACTCGCAGGGCGCGGGACAGAGCCGGCCCGTGAGCTCCGGGAAATTGTTCGTCGCATGCAGCGACTCGAGCGCCTCGCGCCATTCCCCATGCTGCACGAGGCCGTTCCATTCGGGGATGATGTTGTGCACGGGACACCCGCTGTCGCCCTGACAGAACGGCACTCCACAATCCATGCAGCGCGCGGCCTGAGTGCGCACCGCCTCGTCCGGAACGGGACGATAAAACTCACCCCAGTGGCGCACACGCTCTTCCACCGTCTGGCGCTCCGCCGTCGCTCGGCGAAGCGTGAGAAATCCTTTCGGATCAGCCACGACGAGCCTCCCCGATCACCAGCCCGCGCCGCGCCGCGGGGCTCGCGTTGGCAGCGTCCGCATCGGCGCGACGCTCGAGGGCCTTCCGGTACTCGGTCGGCACGACGGCGACGAAAAGCCGTTGCGACCGCTCCCACCGCCCCAGCTCCCGTTTCGCGCGCGCGCTGCCGGTGTACCGCGCGTGCTGCTCCACCAGGCGTCGCAGTAGCTCGAGCTGGCCGAAGTCCGTCACGTGCGCGAGCTCGACCATCCCAGTGTTGCACTGCTGTTCCAGCTCGCTGAACTCGTCGAGCACGAACGCCATGCCGCCACTCATTCCCGCGGCGAAGTTCCGGCCCGTGCGGCCGAGCACGACGACCGTGCCGCCAGTCATGTACTCGCAGCCGTGATCGCCAACTCCTTCCACCACCGCGATCGCTCCGCTGTTCCGCACTGCGAAGCGCTCGCCCGCAACACCGGCGATGTACGCTTCGCCCGACGTCGCGCCGTAGAGCACAGTGTTGCCAACGAGAACCGTCTGGTCGGGAATGAACTGCGCGGCGCGGGGATGCCGCACGATCAGCCGCCCGCCGGACAAGCCTTTCCCGACATAGTCGTTCGCCTCTCCCTCGAGCTCCAGCGAAAGCCCGCGCGCCGCGAATGCTCCGAAGCTCTGACCCGCTGATCCGGCGAATTTGAAGGAGATTGTTTCGTCAGGCAGACCTGTGTCGCCATATCGGCGAGCGATCTCGCCGGAGAGCGTCGCGCCGACAGCGCGATCGGCGTTGGTGATGGACAGCGTCGATTTCACCCGTTCGCCACTCTCGAGCGCCGGTTGTGCCAGCTGGACGAGCTTTTTGTTCAACCCTTCTTCTTCTTCCGAGTGGTCGAGCCTCAACCGGACGTGATGGCGCGCAACGCGGTCCGTGCGCGTGCGCGACGTCGGCATCGCCAGATGCAGGAGCGCGGAAAGATCCAGTGTGGCCGCCTTGGCGTGATCGGCAGGCGGCAGCGCGCACAGCATGTCCGCGCGGCCGATCATCTCGTCCATCGTGCGGAAGCCGAGTCGCGCCATCAATTCCCGCACTTCTTCGGCGATGAAGAAGAAGTAGTTCACTACGTGCTCGGGTTGGCCGCTGAATCTTGCGCGAAGCTCCGGATCCTGCGTCGCGATGCCGACCGGACACGTATTGAGATGACACTTCCTCATCATCACGCAGCCTTCGACGATGAGCGGCGCGGTCGCGAAGCCGAATTCGTCGGCGCCGAGCAGCGCCGCGACGACAACGTCGCGTCCGGTCTTGAGCTGGCCGTCCGTCTGCAATCGCACGCGCCCGCGCAGGCCGTTCATCACGAGCGTCTGCTGCGTCTCCGCGAGCCCCAGCTCCCACGGACTTCCGGCGCGCATGATGCTCGAGAGCGGAGAAGCGCCGGTGCCACCCGAGTCGCCCGAGATGAGAATCAAGTCCGCGCGCGCCTTAGCCACACCGGCAGCGATGGTGCCGACTCCCGCCTCGGCAACCAACTTGACCGAAACCGTCGCCTTCGGTGCGATCGCCTTGAGATCGTAGATGAGCTGCGCCAGATCTTCGATCGAATAGATGTCGTGGTGCGGCGGAGGCGAGATGAGCGTCACGCCAGGCACCGAGTGACGAGTGCGCGCGATCACAGCATCGACTTTGTGCCCCGGGAGCTGGCCTCCTTCGCCGGGCTTCGCACCCTGCGCGATCTTGATCTGCAGCTCGCTTGCATTGACCAAATACTCGGCCGTAACACCAAACCGCGCCGATGCGACCTGCTTGATGGCGCTGTTGCGATCGGTGCCGAAGCGAGCGGGATCTTCGCCGCCCTCGCCGCTGTTGCTGCGACCGCCGAGTCTGTTCATGGCGATCGCGAGCGTCTCGTGCGCCTCCTTGCCGAGCGATCCGAACGACATCGCTCCGGTGCAGAATCGCCGCGTGATGGCGCTCGCGGGCTCGACCTCGTCCAACGGTACCGGGTCTCGCTGGACGAAAGCCAGCAGACCGCGGAGCGTCGACTGTTGCCGAGTTTCATGATTCGCCAGACGGCTGAATTCCTTGAACGTCGAGTAGCTGTCGCTGCGCGTCGCGTGCTGGAGCTTCGCGATTGTCATCGGATTCCAGTTGTGATGCTCGCCTTGCGCGCGGTACTGGTATTCTCCACCGGGATCGAGCCGCGCGACGGATGCCTCTTCGGAAGTGGATGCGTCCTCAAAAGCGAATGCGTGTCGGCGCAGCGTCTCCTCGGCGATCAGATCCAGGTCGATGCCGCCCACGCGCGACGGCGTGCCCACGAAATGGCGATCCACGAGCGCGGTGCTCAATCCCACCGCCTCCCATAGCTGGGCGCCGCAATAACTCTGCAGCGTGGAGATGCCCATCTTCGACATGATCTTGAGAAGACCCTTGTCGAGCGCCTTTACGTAGCGCTCCTGGGCGGCGGCGCCGTGCGGTTTGTCTCCGGTTGCTTCGGGACGAGCTAACGCGGCGACCGTCTCGAGAGCGAGGTACGGGTGCACCGCGCTCGCTCCGTAGGCGACGAGGAGCGCGAGATGCGAGACCTCTCTCGCTTCGCCGGTTTCGGCGACGAGACTCACGCGCCAGCGCAGCCGCTCGCGAATGAGATGATGGTGCACCGCCGCGACCGCGAGCGCCGACGGGATCGGAGCCTGATCCGCGCTCATTTCGCGGTCACTCAGAATGAGGATCCCGCATCCGTCCGCAACCGCTCTGCTGGCGGCGCGGCAGAGAGCGTTCACCGCCGACTCCAACCCGCGGGTACCGTCGGCAACCGCGAAGAGCGCCGGAAGAGTAACCGCGCGCAAAGTTGGATCAGTCACGCCGCGCAGCGCGGACATCGCCTGCTCGGTGAGAACCGGTTGCCCGATGTGAAGTTGCTGTGCGTGTTCGGCCGTCTCATCCAGCAGATTGCTCTGCGGCCCGAGATTCATCGACAGCGACATCACGAGCTGCTCGCGAATCGGATCGATGGCGGGATTCGTCACCTGCGCGAACATCTGCCGGAAATAGGAGAAGAGGAGCTGCGGACGCCGAGAAAGCACGGCCAAAGGCGTGTCGTTCCCCATGGACCCCGCCGGCTCTTCACCAGCTTCACTCATTGGTCCCAGCACCATCTTTACCTCGTCGGCCGTATACCCGAACGCCCGCTGCCGAGCGTGAAGCGATAGAGCACGGTCGTCATGCAGTGTCTCAGACCTGTCATCTTCTTTGATCTGAGATCTCGGATCCCGTTCTTCTCGCAGTTGCAGTGGAGATATCGGATCCAGTTCTTCTCGCAGTTGCAGTTCTTTCCCCGCCCGCTCAGCGATGAGGCCAGAAAGATCTACTCTCCCTTCGGCAACCCACCGCCGGTACGGCCGCACCGACGCCAGCTCCATCTTGATCGCTTCGTCGTCGAGTATCCGCCCCTGCGTGGTGTTGACGACGAGCATTTTGCCTGGCTCGAGCCGCCCCTTGGCGCGAATGTTCTCGACCGGGATCTCGAGCGCCCCCGCCTCGGACGCGAGCACAACGAAATCGTCCGCGGTGACGACGTAACGTGCGGGCCGGAGCCCATTGCGATCGAGCATCGCCGCGATCTGCCGCCCGTCGGTGAAGGCCACGGCGGCCGGCCCATCCCACGGCTCCATCAGCGACGCGTGGTACTCGTAAAACGCGCGGCGCTCGGGGGACATCGTCGCATGTCCTTCCCACGCTTCGGGGATCAGCATCGCCATCGCGTGCGCGAGGGGCCGCCCCGCGAGCGTCAGCAGCTCGAGCGCGTTGTCCAGCGAAGCTGAATCGCTCTGATTCTCGCCGCAGACCGGGAGCAACGCCGCGAGGCGCCCGCCGAAGCGCGACGAGAACATGATGGCTTCGCGCACGCGCATCCAGCTCAGATTCCCGCGCAGCGTGTTGATCTCGCCGTTGTGGCAGAGAAACCGGTACGGGTGCGCCAGCCGCCACGATGGGAAAGTGTTGGTCGAGAAGCGCGAGTGGACCATCGCGATCGCGCTCACCACATCGCTCTCGCGAAGGTCGGCGTAGAATTGCACCAGCTGATCGGGCCGCAGCATCCCTTTGTAGACCACGGTGCGGGAGGAGAAGCTCGCCACGTAGCAGTCGCTGCCCTGAACCTCGCGCAGCGCGGCTTCAATTCTCCGCCGGATCACATACAGGGAGATCTCGAAGGAAGAGCTGGTGTCGACCTCGCGTCCCACGCCCATCTGTCCCACACCCACCTGTGCGACGAATATCTGCCGCATGGCGGGACGTCCGCGCCGAGTGGGACCGGAGAGGACGGAGTCGTCGACGGGAACATCACGCCAGCCCAGCACGGAGCACCCTTCAGCGGCAACAACTGCTTCGACCATTCGCTCGCAGATGAGACGGTCGGCGCGACGGGAGGGCAGGAAGAGATTGCCGACGCCGTAGCTTCCCGCGTCGGGCAAGGAGATTCCGAGCGGGCCGCATACGCGTCTCAGAAAAGCGTGCGGAACCTGGAGCAGGATGCCGGCACCGTCGCCGGTGCAGCCGTCGGCTGCGATAGCGCTACGGTGGGTGAGATTGTTGAGGACCTCGAGGGATTTGTCGACGACATCGCGGGAGCGGACGCCGTGGATATGGGCGACAAACCCAATTCCGCACGCGTCGTGCTCGTAAGCCGGATCGTACAGTCCCTGCTTTTCCGTCATCGTCTATCCCCGGAGCGTTTGCTCCCGTGGGTGCCGCGGTTACACAAAAAAAGGACCTCTTCCGATTTGGGAGAGGTCCTTTGCGCGTTTATTCCAGCAACCTGCTATGAGTCCGTGTTGGTGCCCGCGCAAAGTCTCTCCATTGCCCCAAGTCGATTCGAGGCGGGATGAAGGAGAATTCGATAATTAGCGGGCGATTTGATCAAGTGAGATCTCGAGCGTGTTTGGTGACTGGTGCTTGAGAGCAAGTTAGTCC
>DHJM01000040.1:19119-21460 GCA_002404335.1 Gemmatimonadales bacterium UBA4720 | reverse complement strand
CAGTTGATGGCCGCGGGCTGCCCCCGGCAGGTAGTCTTCAGTTGCAGTTTAAGCGTTACAGAGCGTGCGTCCCACCGCGCGCGCTACCGGTGCAGCCGCGCGCATCAATTCGCCGAACATCTCGAGAGTCAGGGACTGAGCGCCGTCGGAGAGCGCGGCCTCAGGATCCGGATGGACCTCGACCATGATGCCGTCCGCTCCGGCGGCAATGCTGGCGAGCGCGAGCGGTATGACGAGCCGCGCCAGCCCTCCCGCGTGGCTAGGATCCACGATCACGGGCAGGTGCGTCTCCTCTTTCAGCACCGGAATCGCTGAAATGTCGAGCGTGCTGCGCGTCGAGGTCTCGAAGGTGCGAATTCCGCGCTCGCACAAAACGATGTCGCTGTTTCCCGCGGCCATCACGTGCTCGGCCGCCAGAAGGAGCTCCGTAATCGTCGCCGACAACCCGCGCTTGAGCAGAACGGGCCGCCCGCACCTGCCGACTTCCTCCAACAGTGAGAAATTCTGCATGTTGCGGGCGCCGATCTGAAGCATGTCCGCGGTGCGAGCGACGAGCTCGACCTGGCGCGTGTCCATCACCTCCGTCACAACCGGAAGAGCACTCTCCGCGCGCGCGGCATCAAGAAAGCCGAGCGCTGCCGGCCCCAATCCGCTGAAGGAGTACGGGGAGGTCCGCGGCTTGAACGCACCCCCTCGCAACATCACCGCGCCCAGGCTCTTCACGCGTGTGGCCACGTTCGCGATCATCTCTGCGCTTTCGACAGAGCAGGGTCCGGCAATCACGGTGATTGCGGCGCCGCCGATCATGACGCTGTCGCTCACGCGCACCGGCCGAGTCGCCCGTGCACCCGAGCCATGGGCGGCGAGACGATACGGGCGCGACAGATCCTTCGAGGGAAAGCTGTCGTGCCCATGAGGTCTTGTGGTCTTCGCGTGAGTCGATTCGGATACTGCCATGACTGCCCCTGCGTAAAGATTGAGAAGTGGATTTGCTCCGCTCGGGACCCCCTGAAACAAAAAGGCCCCCGCGATTGCGGAGGCCCGTAGTCTGTCTGCGTTGTCGAACCTGGAACTTTACCGCACGCGCGACTCGGGCCCCCGTCGGTCGTAACCGAAGAAGACGTAGTAATAGTTCGCGCTAAACCAGAAGCTGGACATGTGGGGCAAGCTAGAACCCGAATCGGGAAAAGTAAAGATCAAAATGATCGCCTCGCCAACCCAGCCCCGTTGCGCTCCCCGCGCGATGCGTTTAGCATTGAAGCAATGACCACGTTCACTTCACTTCGCCATGCGCACAGCCACCACGGCCTCACGGGCCGCGGGGCGCTCTTGCGCGTGCACGTCAGACTATAGTCGACTAGTCAGACTCCACTAACAGAGCTTCCGCAGCCCGTCCCATTCCTGGACGGGCTTTTTCGTTTTAGACCACTCATCTACTGCCGGGCTTTTTCTTTTTCCGCCAATCATCTCATGCTCAAAATCGCACTGCCAAACAAGGGACGCCTCGCCGACGATACGCGCGAGCTCTTCGGAGATGCCGGACTCCCGGTACTCACGAAGGGCGATCGCGCGCTCTCCGCATCGCTCGGCGGAGAATTCGAGGCGCTGTTCGTCCGCGCGCAGGACATACCGGAGTTTGTTGCCGACGGCGTGGCCGATGTCGGGGTCACCGGCTGGGATCTCGTCCGTGAATCGGGACGGCCGGTCGAGCGGCGACTGGATCTCGGCTTCGGAGAATGCCGCCTGATCGCAGCCGCGCGAGAGGACAGCGCCCTCAGGACAGTCGACGACATCGCAGTCGGCACCCGTGTCGCGACTTCCTTCCCGAACATCACGCGGGAGTTCTTTCAGGCGCGCGGCCAGGGTGTCGAAATCGTGCCCATATCGGGCGCGGCAGAGATCGCGCCGCTCCTCGGCATCGCCGAGATCATTGTTGATATCACATCGACTGGCTCGACGCTCAGGGTCAACGGCCTGCGCGAGATCGGCACGCTCCTCACCTCACGTGCACAGCTCGTCACGAGATGCGACACCGTTTTCGAGCGGGCCAAAAGCGAGGCGCTCGACTCGCTCATCATGGCGCTCGATTCGGTCGTGAGAGCGCGCGGCAAGAGGTACCTGATGGCGAACGTGCCCCGCCGGTCGCTCGACGCCGTCAAGCAGATCATTCCCGGCATCAACGGTCCGACCGTGATCGACATTCTGAACGGTGGTGACCGTGTCGCGGTGCACGCAGTAGTCGATGCGGCGACCGTCTACAAAACGATCGGCGCGCTCAAGGCACTCGATGCCAGTGGGATTCTCGTCACGCGGGTGGAGCGCCTGATGCCGTGAGCCAGAC
>DHJM01000040.1:11738-19024 GCA_002404335.1 Gemmatimonadales bacterium UBA4720 | reverse complement strand
ACGAGCGCGCTTCCGTCCTGCGCAGAACGGGCGTGACGAACTGGCTCGTGCGCGAGACGACTGAGGAGATAGTGCGCCGCGTGCGTGTGGATGGCGACCGTGCACTGCGCGAGATGGCGCGCAGATACGACGAAGTGGCGCTCACGGCCCTCGAGGTACCGAGCGGCGTTCGACGAGGTGCGCTCGCGGAGATTGATCCGCGGCTCCGATCCGCGCTCGAGCGTGCGGCGCGGAACATCGAGATGGTTCACTCCGCGGCTCCGCCACAGACGGTGGAAGTCGAGACCGAGCCGGGTGTGACGGTCGGCCGGCGGCCCGATCCATTGCGGCGAGTGGGGATCTACTCGCCGGGCGGGCGCGCCGCCTACGCGAGCAGCGTCCTGATGGCGGGAATTCCCGCGCGCACCGCCGGTGTTTCCGAAATCATTCTCTGCTCTCCGCCGCAAAGAGACGGGTACCCGGCGGCGGTCGTGCTCGCCGCGTGCGAAATCGCAGGAGTGGATCGGGTGTTCGCCCTGGGTGGCGCCGGCGCGATCGCGGCAATGGCGTACGGCACCGAGAGCGTTCCGCGCGTCGACAGAATCGTCGGGCCGGGAAACGCATACGTAGCCGAGGCGAAGCTCCAGGTCAGCAGGGATGTGGGGATCGACTCTCCCGCCGGGCCGAGCGAGCTGTTGGTTATTTGCGATGCAGGTTGCGACCCGCGCGCAATCGCCCGCGAAGTCGTCGCGCAGGCGGAGCACGATGTGGACGCTTGCATTGTCGTCGTTTGTCTCGATGACGAGACAGCATTGTCGATCGGTAGCGCCATCGAGCAGAGCCTGCCGGACGCCCCACGTGCTGAAGTCGCTCGCGGTGCGCTGGAGCAAAGGGGTGCCCTGCTCCGAGCCGATTCGATCGACGAGGCAGTCGAGTTCGCGACCGATTTTGCCCCCGAGCACCTACTGTTGGCGCTCGACGATGCGGAGCGCGTGCTACCCGACATCCGGAACGCGGGCTGTGTGTTCGTCGGCGAGCAGTCGTCGGTCGTGTTCGGTGACTACATAACCGGCGGCAATCACGTTCTGCCAACCGGCGGGCTGGCGCGCAGTTACTCCGGACTCGGGCTGCTCGACTTCGTTCGCTGGACGTCGTACCAGAAAGTGACTCGAGCGGCTGCCCAGCGTCTCGCGGCGGACGCCGCCATTCTCGCCAATGCTGAGGGTCTGCCCTCGCACGCCGCCGCCGCGCTCGGCTGGACCGCTCCATGCTGACGGCCAACGACAATCGCGCAGCTGGGTCCGCCGCCGACAATCGCGGAGCCGACTCCGTCGCCGCATTGGCGCGCGAGAGTTATCGCGGGATCGCGCTTTACTCTACGCCGCGCGGCCGGTGCAGCGTCGACCTCAGCGACAATACGAACCTGTGGGGAGCGCCGCCCGCGGCGTTGCGCACGCTCGCGGCGGTCCGAGACGAGGACGTTACGCGATATCCGGTTGCGTACGAGCCGGCGCTTGCGGCGGCGCTCGCTGATTATGTGGGCGTGTCCGCCGACATGATTGCGTGCGGCTGCGGCTCAGACGACGTGCTCGATTCCGCCATCCGAGCCTTCGCCGAACCGGGCGCGGTGGTGTGTCTGCCCGAGCCTTCGTTCAGCATGATCCCTGTCTTCGCGCGGACGAACGGGCTCTGTCCCGTTGCGATCCCGCTCACTCGGTCGTTCGACGTCGATGTCGATGCGATGCTCGAGACGGGCGCACGCATCATTTACCTTTGCTCGCCCAACAATCCAACCGGCGGAGCGCTGCCCCGCAGAACGGTCGAGCAGATCGTAGAGGACGCGCGGGGCCTCGTGATCATCGATCAGGCGTACGCAGAGTTCGGTGGCGACAGCTTCACCGATCTTGCGTCGAGCGGTCGCCCGGTCCTCGTCACGCGAACGATGTCCAAGGCATTTGGACTCGCCGGGCTCCGAGTGGGTTTTGGCATCGGCTCCCCGGAACTGATCGCCGAAGTATTGAAGGCGCGCGGTCCGTACAAGGTCAATGCACTGGGGGAGCGCGCGGCGATCGCGGCTCTGGACAGTGACCGGGCCTGGGTGGACGAACGCGTAGACGAAGTTGTCGCCAACCGGTCGGACTTCCGCGCGGAGTTGGCCAAGCGTGGCTTCGCGTCACTGGAGTCGTCGGCCAATTTCGTGCTCGTGCCGGTCGACGATTGCGCTGCGACCGCCAGCCGGCTCGAGCGCGCGGGAATCCGCGTTCGCGCATTACCGGGCCTAACCGGCATCGGTGACGCGATCCGGATCGCGATCGGACCATGGGAACTGATGCAGCGCTGCCTCGATGCGATGGTAGCGTCGGCATGAGTCAATTCGTGACCACCTCACGAGAGACGACATGACGCGCCTCGTGATCTTCGACTACGGCGCCGGCAACCTTCACTCGCTGGCGAAGGCGATCGTGGCGGATGGAAGAAATGTCACGGTCGAGACAGATCTGCGCGTGGCGATGCAAGCCGATTGCCTCGTTCTTCCCGGCGTCGGAGCTTTTGGCGCGGCCGCCAGCGCCATGCAGAGTGGGCAGGCCGATCTCCGCGCCGCACTCTCAGATGGCCTTCCGTGTCTTGGCATCTGCCTCGGCATGCAGCTCCTCTTCGATGCGAGTGAAGAGTCGTCAGGGAGGGGCGTTGGGCTCATCCCGGGCAAGGTCACGCGCCTCCGCACGCCGAAGGTGCCGCACATGGGCTGGAACGACATCGAATGGCGTGAAAGTGGAAACGGACAGAAAAGAGCCAGCCTCGGGTCTGCGTACTTCGCGAACGCCTATATCTGCGAGCTCGAGGACGAATCGCCGATCCTCGCCTGGACGACGCACCAGGATGCCAGGTTCGCCTCGATGGTTCGCAGCGCGAATACCGTCGGCGTCCAGTTCCACCCGGAGAAGAGCTCGTTCGCGGGACGCGCTTTCGTCAACGCGGTGATCGAGGATCTGATCGAATGCAGGTGATTCCCGCGATCGATCTGCGCGACAGCGCCTGCGTGCAGTTAGTCGGAGGGTCGTATGCCGACGAGCGCGTCCGTATCCCGAATCCGTTGGCTGTCGCGGAAAGGTGGGCGCGTCTGGGATTTGGCCGCATTCATCTGGTCGACCTCGACGCCGCAACAGGGCGTGGATCGAATCGGGAGATCGTGACCGCAATACTCGGCGCGTGTGCGAACGTGCAGTGCGGTGGCGGAGTGCGCGATCTCGAGACGATCGCGGAATTACTCGATGCCGGCGCATCCGAAGTCGTGCTTGGCACACGCGCGATCGAAGATCGCGCGTGGCTCGAAGACGCGGTGTCCCTGTACCCGAACAGGATCATCGTCGCCGCGGATGCGAGAGCGCGCCGGCTCGTGACACGCGGCTGGTCGGAAACAGGCTCGCAGAACGTAATCGACTTCATCGACGAGCTGAGCCCGCTCCCCCTCGCCGCGATTCTCGTCACGGCTGTTGAGAGAGAGGGTCGCATGGAAGGTCCCGATGTGACCCTTATGCAGGAACTCGCCCTTCGGTCGAAGCCACCGCTTCAGGCATCCGGCGGAGTGCGTGGCGTTGATGACCTCCGCGCGCTGGCCGAGCTGGGTATTGGCGCGGCAGTCGTCGGAATGGCGCTCTATACGGGCGCGCTGGATCCGCAAACAATCATCGAGGAATTCCCTGAATGAGCGTCGCGAAGAGAGAGACGAGCGAAACTTCCATCCGCGTGGAGCTGCGGGCCGGAGGTGGAATGAGCAGCAGCAAAACGGGAAACCGTTTTCTCGATCACATGCTCAACGCCTTTGCCCGCTACTCCGGACTGACTCTCGACGTTCAGGCGCACAGCGATCTCACGCACCACCTGGTAGAGGACGTCGCGCTGACGCTCGGCCACGCGTTCAGGGAGATCATTCCGTCGGGCGCGGCGCGATACGGTAATCGTGTGGTGCCGATGGACGACGCGCTCGTCCAGGTCTCGGTCGACATCGGGGGGCGGCCCTATTACGAGGGACCACTGCCCAGCGGGCTCTACGATCACTGGATGCGATCGTTCAGCAACGAGGCGCGCGCGACAATCCACATCATCGTGCTGCGCGGGAGCGACCGGCATCACATCGTGGAGGCCGCGTTCAAGGCGCTCGGGCTGGCGCTTCGCGACGCGCTCGTGGATACCGGAGAAACGGTCAGCACGAAAGGATCGATTTCGCTGAGTGTGAGTGATGCTGACGAATAGAATCATCGCGTGTCTCGATGTGATGGACGGCCGCGTCGTCAAGGGAACGGGCTTCGTGAATCTTCGCGACGCCGGCGATCCGGTTGTGCTTGCCGAGCGCTACGAGGCGCAGGGTGCTGATGAAATCGTGTATCTCGACATCGCGGCCACTGACGAAGGGAGGGGCACGTTGCTGGATCTCGTTCGACGCACTGCCGAGCGGCTGTTCATTCCGCTGACAGTTGGAGGGGGGATGCGAACGGTCGACGATATCGCGAATGCATTGCGCGCCGGGGCGGACAAGACCGCGGTCAACTCCGCCGCCGTTCGGCACCCGAACCTGTTGACGCACGCGGCGAGCCGATTCGGATCGCAGTGCGTGGTCGCGAGCATCGACGCTCTGAGAAGGGGCGAGAGCTGGGAAGTCTACATAAATGGGGGGAGGCAGCCTACGGGACTGGACGCCATTGAATGGGCGCAACGGTGCGCGGAGCTGGGGGCCGGCGAGATTCTTCTGACAAGCATCGATCGTGACGGAGCTCGCTCCGGCTACGACATCGAATTGCTGTCGGCGGTAGCGGCGGTGGTTACAGTGCCAGTCGTCGCATCGGGCGGTGCGGGTTCCGCTCGCGACGTTGTTGACGCCTTTGTCCGGGGCGGCGCCGACGCGGCGCTCCTTGCTGGAGTTCTGCACGACGCTACGACGGATATCCGCAGCCTGAAATCGGCACTGCAAGCGGCCAGCATTCCGGTGAGGACGGCTGCGTGACTGATATCGGGATTTACATGAGCGCGGTCGCGGAGGTTGCTCGCATTGCCGGTGATATCGCGAAGCGGCACTACGGCCGCAGTCCGGAGACACGCACGAAGAGCGACGGATCACCGGTGACTATCGCCGACATCAACGCAGAGCGAGCGGCCCGCCAATGGATCGAGCAGCGATTCCCGGACGACGGCATTGTCGGCGAGGAGCTGCCACCGGTCCGCTCGGGTGCGGCGCGGCGCTGGATCCTCGATCCGATTGACGGAACGTACACGTTTCTCCAGACGGTGCCGCTCTGGGGAACGCTCGTCGCGGTAGCCGAAGCAGACAGCGTGATCGCCGGGGCCGCGTATTTCCCCTCACTGGACGAGATCATCTTTGCGGCTCTCGGCGAGGGTTGCTGGTGGAACGGCGCACGCGCGGCCGTGTCCACGGTTGCGGAACTGGGCAACGCGCGATTGGTCACAACGGACGCGCGGTTCATTCGGGACGCGGCGAGGCGCGAGCGCTGGATGCGGCTGCAGGATGGCGCGCGCACAATGCGGACGTGGGGGGATTGTTACGGCTACCTGCTCGTCGCCACCGGGCGTGCCGACATCATGGTCGACGATGTGATCGCGGATTGGGACGGCGCGGCGCTGATGCCGATCATCAACGAGGCGGGGGGTGTGTTCACCGACTGGCGGGGGAGGGCCACGGCCTTTGGTGGCGACGCGATAGCAACCAACGCGAAGCTTGGCACAATCGTCCGAGAGATTCTCGGCCCTGAGGGCGTCGTGGCATCAGCGGGAACGGACTCATGAGCGCCCGCTTGAATCTCGACGCAGTGCGTTTCGACAAGGACAGCGGGACCGTCGTAGTCGTGGCGCAGGACGCGGTAACCGGCAGCGTGCTGATGGTGGCGAACGCAGACCGCGAAGCGCTCGAGTGCACCGTTGAGGCCGGCGAGATGCATTACCGGTCCCGCACTCGCGGCCTGTGGCGTAAGGGCGCGACCAGCGGCAACGTGCAGAGAGTCGTGTCCCTCACACTCGATTGCGACGGCGACACGGTGCTCGCCCGCGTGATCTCGGCCGGACCCGCGTGTCACACCGGCGCTGCTTCGTGTTTTGACGAGAGCGCTGCACCGAGCGTCTGGTCGGCCCTCGCGGCGACGATTGCGCTCCGGCATGCGACAATGAAAGAGGAATCCGGGGCTGACGTCGAGCCGGCATTGCGCGAAAATGGAAAAAAGTCGCCAAGCTATACCCGCGAGCTGCTCGTCGACCGCAATCTACGTCTCAAGAAAATCGGGGAAGAAAGCGCCGAGCTCGTGACAGCGTGCGCCGACGGAAACGCCGCTCGTTCCACCGAAGAGGCGGCGGATCTGATCTACCACGTGGGAGTGGCGCTGGAGGCAGTCGGAAGCTCGCTCGATGACGTCGCGCGAGTCCTGCTCGAGAGGTCCCTCAAAAAGTGAGGAAAGCATCGCCGCCGGGGAGCGGGCAGCAGCGCTGTTTTTTGAGAAGGCATGGCGTAATCTTGACCGCGTACGAATAATTGAGAGAAGCGATCAAAGAAATCATGATCACAGAAGCCCGATGACTCCGAAAACCCTGGTCGACAAAATCTGGGATGCTCACCTCGTTCGCCCCGAGACCGAGAGCACCCCGGCCGTCCTCTATGTCGACCTCCACCTCGTGCACGAGGTGACATCGCCACAGGCGTTCGCCGAGCTGCGCAATCGCGGTGTCCGGGTCAGACGTCCGGATCTTACGCTGGCGACGATGGATCACTCGACGCCGACCACGCCCCGCTCGGCAGGTCGTCTCCAGGTCCTGGACGTTCAAGCCTCGGCGCAGCTAAAACAACTCGAGACCAACTGCGAAGAATTCGGAATAGAACTCTTCGGCCTGGATGACACCCGGCAGGGAATCGTCCACGTGATTGGTCCCGAGCAGGGTCTCACGCAACCGGGCATGACCATAGTGTGCGGCGATAGCCACACCAGCACGCATGGAGCGTTCGGGGCGCTGGCATTCGGAATCGGCACGTCGGAGGTGGGCTATGTTCTGGCTACTCAGACGCTGTTGCAGCGCAAGCCGCGCAACATGGAGCTTCGCATTGACGGAGTGCTTCCTCGCGGCGTTACGGCAAAGGACATAATCCTCGCGGTCATCGCGAAGATCGGCATCGGCGGCGCTACCGGAAATGTTCTCGAGTATTCCGGCTCGGCCATTCGCTCGCTCGGCATGGAAGAGCGAATGACCATCTGCAACATGTCGATCGAGGCGGGAGCTCGAGCCGGTCTCATCGCGCCCGACGAGACTAC
>DHJM01000040.1:10121-11641 GCA_002404335.1 Gemmatimonadales bacterium UBA4720 | reverse complement strand
TCCGTTCAGCTCGAGGCCGCGAGCCTCGCACCGATGATCACGTTCGGCACCAACCCGTCGATGGCGATCCCGATCGATGGGCACGTCCCCAATCCCAGCGAGGCGGCCAGCGCTCCTGAGCGCGTCGATCTCGACAAGGCGCTTCGCTACATGGCGCTCGAGCCGGGACAGTCTCTTCTTGGACACGCAGTCGATGTTGTGTTCGTGGGAAGCTGCACTAATTCCCGAATCTCCGACCTACGAGAGGCGGCGGCGGTGATGCGCGGCCGCCGCGTCGCGGCTGGCGTACGGATGCTCGTCGTTCCCGGCTCACGCAACGTCAAACGCGAAGCCGAAGCCGAGGGGCTGGATCGCATTTTCCTGGAGGCGGGCGCGGAATGGCGGGAAGCAGGCTGCTCGATGTGCATCGCAATGAACGGAGATCAGCTCGCGCCCGGCCAGAGTGCGGTGAGCACGAGCAATCGCAATTTCGAGGGGCGTCAGGGCAAGGGAGGCCGGACATTTCTCGCCAGCCCGCTCACCGCGGCTGCGACGGCAGTGGCCGGCGCCATCGCCGATGTGCGGACCCTTTCGTGATGACGATTCCATGAAGCCACTTACTTCGCTCACGTCATCGTGCGTGGTGCTGCACGCTGCGAACGTCGATACCGACCAGATCATTCCGGCGCGCTTTCTAAAGACGATCGAGCGCCGCGGACTCGGCGCGCATCTGTTCGCCGACTGGCGTCTGGACGAGCAGGGCCAGCCGCGCCCCGACTTCCCGCTCAATTCTCCCGACGCGGCAGGTGCGACGATCCTCGTCGCCGGGGACAACTTCGGCTGCGGCTCATCCCGCGAGCACGCGCCCTGGGCGCTGCTCGATTTCGGTTTTCGAGCCGTCATCAGCACCGGCTTCGCCGATATTTTCCGGAACAACGCGCTCAAGACGGGGCTGCTTCCCGTCGCTCTCGCGACGTCCGCGCACGCCACGCTGCTGGAGCAGCTTGCGGAGTCACCGCGCGCGCCGGTGACAATTGATCTGGAGTCGCAAACCGCGACACTGCCCGATGGAACGGCGCACGCTTTCGCCGTGGATCCGTTCGCCCGACATTGTCTGCTGAACGGCGTCGACGAGCTCGGGTTTCTCCTCGAACAGGACGCCGCGATCGCCGCTTACGAGTCGACGCATACCGCCCACGTGTGCACGCGCTGACGATTGCGCTGTTGCCGGGCGACGGGATCGGCCCGGAGGTGGTAGCCGAAGGCGCCCGTGTGCTCCGCGCAGTGGCCGAGCGGTGGGATCATGCGATCGAATTTCGCGAGGGATTGATCGGTGGCTGCGCGCTCGATGCGCGAGGAACTCCTCTACCGGCTGAAACACTCGAGCTCTGCAAAGCCGCAGATGCCGTTCTGCTCGGCGCGGTCGGTGGTCCGCGTTGGGATAATCCCGACGCACGTCAGCGGCCCGAGCAGGGTCTGCTCGGGCTGCGGCGGGAGCTGCAGGTGTACGCCAATCTGCGTCCGGTGACCGTGCATCCATC
>DHJM01000040.1:9368-9983 GCA_002404335.1 Gemmatimonadales bacterium UBA4720 | reverse complement strand
CGGCGGCGCAAGCTGACATCCGTGGACAAGGCGAACGTGCTCGAGACTTCGCGGCTCTGGAGATCGACCGTCACTCGCGTGTTGCGCGAGGAGTTTCCTGATGTGGCGCTCGACCATCTGTTGGTGGACGCCTGCGCGATGCAGCTACTGCGCGATCCTCGGAGCTTCGATGTGATTGTCACGGAGAACATGTTCGGCGACATCCTTACCGACGAGGCGTCGATGCTGGCCGGATCGTTGGGCGTGCTTCCGTCGGCCTCGCTGGGCGACGACAATGCGGCGCAAGATGCGGAGCGTCCGCGCGTGCGGCGCGGACTATACGAGCCGATCCACGGCTCCGCTCCAGACATCGCCGGCCGCGGGATCGCGAATCCCATCGGCACCATTCTCAGCGTGGCGCTGATGCTCAGACATTCATTCGGTCTCGAGCAGGAGGCTCGCGCAGTCGAGCAAGCCGTCACTGCGACAATCGATCAGGGCTGCGTGACCGCTGACATTGCGCCGGCCGGAGCACGTTCCTACTCGACCGCAGATGTAGGCCGCGCGATCGCGGCGGCACTCGCCAATGCAGTGTCGGCGTAGTGAAGTAACAGAACTGCAAACTGAACGGGATCC
>DHJM01000040.1:3059-9223 GCA_002404335.1 Gemmatimonadales bacterium UBA4720 | reverse complement strand
CAGTTGTCGGATCCCGTTCAGTTCAGTTGTCAGTACACGAAGATCACGTTAGCCGCGACGGTGGTCTGCGTGTCGGCGAGCGTGCCCCGCTTGGTGAGGATCGGTTGGTTCGCCTTGTCGTAGCGCGCCTCTCCCCGGAGCAGGACGTGATCGGTGAACTTGTATGTTGGCGTGAACGTCCCCTCCGACAGCGTCGCCCTCGTGCCCGTTCCAAGTCGTACACCATCCTCATCGTGAAACGTCTCGCCCCGTAGCGCGACGGAGAACTTGTTCGTCAGCGCGAGCGTCGCGTAGCCGGCGATGCCCTTCCACGTCGCGTCGGATCCAGGATTCACAAGGCTCGTGCCGTTCTCTTTCCCGTAGTCGCCGTTCACGCCGAGCGTCAGCGTGTTGGTCGGCTTGAGAATAGCGACCAGGTCGAAGACGTTGCGATTCGTGTGGTTGTCGTTAGCGAGCTCCGGCCCACCGATCCAGTTCAGCAGCACTTGGAGCGGCGCGACCGGTGTCAGGGTCAGCTGGGCTCCGACAGACTTCGAGCGGTTATTGTCGCGCAGGAGGTCCCACCCATTCACCACCTCGACCATCCCGGCGACCTTGCTCGAGAAGGCGTAGCTCGCCTTGACTCCCGTGTGCGTGAATGGAATGGCGTAGCCGAAGAGGATCGACCGGCTGTAGTTGTCGTTGTAGCCGTCGTACCCCTCGATCACCTCGTAGCCCATGTGCGTGACGAATTTTCCCACATCGAAGCGCAGGCCGGAACCGAGGGGCGCGATGTAGCTCGCGAACGCCTGCTTCAGGTCGAACTGCGCGGCGGTCTGGTCCTGTGTCTTCGTGATTTGCGGGATCGAGTTGCCCGCGTCGAAGTCAACGCGAAAGCCGGCGTCGTTCGGCTTGGAGGCCGCGATCTGCACCACCAGCTCGGCGACGTCGAGGTTGAAGGAGTTGTCGTTGAAGTCGAAGACGCGGTAGCTGCTCGCGCCAGTCGTGGGACGGTTGCCGTTGTACTCGTAGGCAGTGGAGACGAAGGCGTTGACCGCGAGGTCGTCGAACCATTTGGGAAGTGCCGCGGCAGCTTTGGTGGTGGAGGCTACGCTGTCTGCGCGCGCCTTGCCGGAATCGGTGCGCGAAGGAACGGCGGCGACTAACTGGGCGCCTTGCGCCTTCGCCTGCTGACCGATGGTTGCAACAGACAGCGCGAGCAACGCTCCCCCCAGGCGGGTCCAGCGCGATGGGCCGGCTCTCGACGGTGGGACCGACACGCGAGCGACTCCAAATATTCGGTGCAACATCTCGACCTCCTTGGGGTGGGTGGCACGGTACAGCGGAAATCCGTTGCATTCGAAAACGTTTATCTGGTAGTTGCGGCCAGTCGCCCGCCGAGATCCTTCCGTCCTCCAAGACCCCGACGAGCGCCCGGCCCACAATTACATCCCGACCTAGGCTGCCTCGTCCTTCGACGACATGGTGAGAATCACGCTCTCGGAGCCGCTGATCATGTACTCGGGGTAGGCCGATGAACCGTGTTCGTGAAGGTCCAGCCCCTCGAGCTCTCCCTCGGGCGATACCCGTAGCGTGCCGGTTGCCTTTACGGCGTACATCAATGCCATCGCGGCGGCGAACGTGGCCACTGTGACGACGGCGCTGCCGATGAATTGCGCCTTGAGGGTGCCCAGCCCGCCGCCATAGAAGAGCCCGCTCACAACGGTCGTGACATCCGCGCCCGTCGGCGTCGGCGCGCCGTACTTGCCGGCCGCGAAAAGCCCGAGTGACAGCGTGCCCCAGATGCCGCCCACCATATGCACCGGGACGGCGCCGATCGGATCGTCGATGCGGAGGTATTCGAGCGCATCGATTCCCCAGACTACGACGAGACCTCCGCCGATGCCGATGAAGAAGGCGCCGACCGGGTCGACCCAGTAGCAGGGACAGGTGATCGCCACCAGGCCGGCCAGGAATCCGTTGGTCGTCAGCGCCAGATCCCACTTCTTCGTGCGTACATACGAGTAGAACAGAGCAGTCAGACCGGCCGAGCAGGCGGCGAGCGTCGTGTTGAAGGCCACGCGCCCAATGCCTCCCGCGTCGAGAGCGGAGAGCGTGCTGCCGGGGTTGAAGCCGTACCAGCCGAACCAGAGAATTAAGCCTCCGGCTGCTCCGATTATGAGGTCGTGCGCCGGCATCGGACCGCCACCGTCCCGCTTGAACACTCGGCCCAGTCGCGGACCGAGCGCGATCGCCCCAGCCAATGAGATCGCACCACCGATCGTGTGAACGACCGTGGACCCGGCGAAATCGTGAAACGCGATGGGCCCCATTGTCGCGAGCCATCCGTCCGGACCCCACGCCCAGTGTCCGATGATCGGGTAGATGAATCCGGTCACACCGACGCTGTAGAGGAGATCGCCGACGAAGCCGCAACGGCCGATCATCGCGCCGGAGGTGATGGTGGAGCAGGTGTCGGCGAAGGCGAACTGGAAAACCCAGAACGCCAGCAGCGGCACGCCAGTGGTGCCGTAGGTCGCCGCGAGACCCTGAAGGGCAAAGCCGTGCAGGCCGATGAACCCGTTTCCGGGCTCGAACATGAAGGCGAAGCCCCAGAGCCAGAACGTGACACCGCAAATGCAAGTGTCGGCGATCCCTTCCACCAGGATGTTGACCGACTCGCGCGAGCGCGCGAACCCGGCCTCGAGCAGTACGAAGCCGACCTGCATTCCGAACACGAGGAACGCGGCCACCAGCGTCCACACGGTGTTGATCGCGTTTACAGTCGCCATGGGATCGAGGGCGGGAGTCGCTGGCGCCGCCTGGGCTCCGAGCATTGCGGGCAGGAACCACCGCGTGATCAGCGTCAGCACGATGCCGAGCCCGATGGCCTTTCCGAGGAAGAGCAGCCCGACGTGGCGCCGAATCAGGGGGTCCTGCCAGTTCGTGCGCAACCGTGCGCCGACAGTTTGCAACTTGCTCATAACGGCTCCTCCTCCATGCAAAAGGGATCGACTCCGAACTCGGGGCGAGTTCGTGATTAGTCTTTTTCCGGCAGCTGCTCAGTCTTTTCCGGCCAGCTCCAATGAGTGCTTCTGGACTTCGTCGACGGTCACGGGCGTCAGCGCGGCGTTGTCTCGCTCTCCGGTCCGAATGCGAACGACGCGATCGAGCGGCTGGACGAAGATCTTCCCGTCGCCCACCATGCCAGTGCGCGCGGAGCCGACGATCGCATTTATGGTCGCCTCGACGAACGGCTCCGAGCAGGCCATCTCGATCTTGACCTTCTCGTGAAACTGCAGGAGGAGCTTCGTTCCTCGCCTCACCGTCACTGTGTCACGCTCACCACCGTGACCGCTGGCGCGCGTGATGGTGATGCCCGTGACGCCGGCGCGGAACAGGGCTTCCTTGACGGCGGGGAGGCGGTCGGGCCGGATAACACAGCTGATGAGTTTCATCGTTCGGGCTCGACTCGAAAGGATGGGTGGGTGTTCGCTGTGCCTGAACTCTTCATGAGCCACTTCACAGTTCTCCTCCAGCGCGACAGGTGAGAGTTGGTCCCGCGATCCCTAAAAACAAAACCCCCCCGCGTTCATCGATCGAAACGCGAGGGGAATGGAAATGAGCTCTGGTTCTAGCTTGTGGCGGCTCTACCCGAAACGTTCGATCGCGTCCCACAGCATCTGTGGGAGCGGGCGATTATTTCCCGGATTAGAAAGAGAGACGCGGGGAGCAGAGAGCATGACTTGGGTGGTGACCGAGCAAATGGTTGCGAAGAACAATGAACAACCCGAACGCGGGAAAGGATATTCGAAGCCTGTCCGGCTGTCAAGAGAATATTGCAAAAACAGCACAAAAGGCGAAGCAATCCGCAAAAACTGTGGGCTTGATTGGTCAAACAGCCAAGGATAGTGCAAAAGGTGCAATCTTCTTCGATCAGTCTGCAAATGCCTCAGTTCTGTTCCTGATCCTGAAAAGGCGCTGCCGCGTGCTACCCCGCTTCACTGCGTCGGGAACAGGCCTCGGCTGATTCATGGCACAGACAAAGCGCAAGGAAACACTTCGATCAGTGGGTGAAGGACCCGAACCCCGCACTTGACAGACTTGCCGAAGCGGAGTTATGCTGCCCTCAGATCGACTTCACGTTGACACCAACGACATCAATCAGATCATGATCCGCAACAGCCAGCTCCTTCTCAGCCTTATTCTGTCCCTCCTCCTTATTGGGGTAGGGCTTATCGGCTTTGGGAAGAGAACTGGTCTAGCAGCGATGTAACGCAGACAAACGCCTCTTCCCGCAACGGGAGAGGCGCTCGGTGGTAGCGAAGGGCCTCTCCCCAAATCACGGGAAGGGGCCCTTCGCTTTTTCATGTCTTTCATGCAACCGCCGACTATGGGAAAACCGTAATGCGCTCCGACACCATCAAGAAGGGATTCGAACGCGCGCCACACCGCAGTCTGCTGCGTGCCACGGGTCAGATTCGCGACCGCGCTGATTTCGACAAGCCGTTCGTCGCGGTGTGCAACTCGTACGTGGACATCATTCCCGGCCACGTGCACCTGCAGGAGTTCGGCCGAGTGGTGAAGGAGGCGGTGCGCGCCGCGGGCGGCATTCCATTCGAGTTCAACACCATCGGCGTCGACGATGGCATCGCGATGGGACACGAGGGAATGCGGTACTCGCTCCCCTCGCGCGAGCTGATCGCCGACTCGGTGGAGACGATGGTGCAGGCGCACTGCTTCGACGCGATGGTGTGCATCCCCAACTGCGACAAGATCGTGCCGGGGATGCTGATGGGCGCCGCGCGCGCGAACATTCCGACCATCTTCATTTCTGGCGGACCGATGGCCGCTGGCGTCGACCGCGGTGGTCAGAAAGTGGATCTGATATCGGTATTCGAGGCCGTCGGCGCGCGCGCGTCGGGCACAATCGACGACGCGCGTCTCGAGGAGCTGGAGATCGCGGGCTGTCCGACCTGCGGAAGCTGTAGCGGCATGTTCACCGCCAACTCGATGAACTGCCTCTGCGAGGCGCTCGGTATTGCGCTGCCCGGCAACGGGACAATCCTGGCGGTGTCACCCAAGCGGCACGAGCTCGCCCGCGCCGCCGCGCGCCAGGTGCTCGAGCTCCTGCGCCGCGGCATCCGCTTTCGCGACATCGTCACCGCCGATGCTATCGACAACGCCGTAGCGCTCGATGTCGCGATGGGTGGCTCGACCAACACCCTGCTCCACGTCATCGCCGTCGCGCACGAAGCGGGGATCGAATATCCATTGGCGCGGTTCAATGATGTCGCCGAACGCGTGCCGCATCTCGCGAAAGTGTCGCCGGCGTGGGACGGGAATCGGCAGTGGCACATCCAGGACGTCGACGCCGCCGGCGGCGTACCCGCACTGCTCAAGGAGCTGGCGCAGAAGCCGGGAGCTCTTTACCTCGACGCGCTCACCGTCACTGGCAAGACTGTCGCCGAAAATATTGAGGACGTCCGGAATCTCGACCAGCAGTGCATCCGGCCCATCACTAAGCCGCATTCCGCACGTGGGTCGCTCTGCGTTCTGTTCGGCAATCTTGCTCCTGGCGGCGCCGTGATCAAAATCGGCGCGGTCGAACACCACGAGCTCACCTTTCGCGGTCCGGCGCGCGTCTTCGAGGATGAAGAGTCGGCGATCGCGGCGGTGCGCCTCAACACCATCCGCTCCGGCGAAGTCGTGGTGGTGCGCGGAGAAGGTCCGCGCGGCGGCCCCGGAATGCGCGAGATGCTGTCGCTCACGAGCATGCTCAAGGGAATGCCTATCGGTGGCGAGGTGGCCTTGCTCACCGACGGAAGATTCTCGGGCGGCACCCGCGGGCTGTGCATCGGTCACGTCTCGCCCGAGTCCGCTGAAGGCGGTCCCATCGGACTTATACGTGATGGTGACGTAGTCTGTATCGATCTGCCTGAGCGCAAGCTGGATGTCGAGCTGAGTGAGGCGGCGCTGCGCGCCCGCCGAGCCGAATGGTCTGCGCCCGCGGCGCGTTACACGCGCGGATGGCTGTCGCGTTACGCGGCAATGGTGACGAACGCCGGGCGGGGCGCGGTGCTCGAAACGCCAGCGGCGCGCGATGGCGTCTCGGCGCCGAGCGAGTCAACGGCTGTCGCGATCGACGCAATCACTCACTCGACGCGCGAACGGTACAGGCCCAC
>DHJM01000040.1:1855-3028 GCA_002404335.1 Gemmatimonadales bacterium UBA4720 | reverse complement strand
CGCGAGGATGTCGAGGTCATGTTCGGCATCCCCGGCGGCGCGATCATGCCCTTTTATCACGCGATGTGGGAGTATCGCGATCGGCTTCGCCACGTACTGTGTCGCCACGAACAGGGCGCCGGCCACGCCGCGGAAGGTTACGCGCGCTCCACCGGGAAACCCGGCGTCTGTGTCGCCACGAGCGGACCCGGTGCCACGAACCTGGTGACTCCGATCGCCAATGCGTGGATGGACAGCACTCCTCTCGTCGCGATCACGGGTCAGGTGTCGAGCGCTGTGCTGGGGAAAGATGCTTTTCAGGAGACCGACATCACCGGCATCACGCTGCCCATCACCAAGCACAACTATCGGGTGAGTCGCGCGGAGGATCTGCCGAGTGTGTTTCGCGAGGCGTTTCACATCGCGCGGACGGGCCGACCCGGGCCGGTGCTGATCGACGTCACGAAGGACGCGCAACAGGCGCGCCTGGTGCCGGACTGGAACGTGACGCTCAACGTCCCGGGATTCAGCGCTCCGGTCGGCCTCGACCCGCGTGCGATCCGTGAAGCGGCGCGCATTCTGGCGGGCGCGAGCAAGCCGCTCATTCTGGCGGGACAGGGCGTCATCATTTCCGACGCAGTTGCCGAGCTGCGCACGCTCGCCGAACGCACGGGCATCCCTGTCGTGACGACGCTGCACGGCATCGGCGCCTTTCCCGAGGATCATCCGCTCAGTATCGGGATGCCCGGGATGCACGGCTGGGTTCACGTGAACCGCGCGATTCAGGAGTGCGATGTCCTCCTCTGCATCGGCGCGCGCTTCGACGACCGCGTCACGGGCAAGGCAAGCACGTTTGCTCCGCGCGCAAGTGTCATCCACATCGACATCGATCCGTCGGAGATCGGCAAGAACGTGAAAGTCGCTGTAGCGATCATCGGCGATGCGCGCGCTGCTCTGCGCGCGCTGATCGAGTTGATTCCGCCACGCGACGCCGCCATCTGGCTCCGCAACATCAGGGAGACGCAGGCCACTCACCAGCACCGCCAGCCGTACCTGCGTCGCCCCGACACGACGGAGCTGATGCCTCACGACGTGTACGCGGCGCTGAATGCGGCGCTGAACAAGCGTGGCGGATACCGCGTCATCACCGATGTCGGTCAGCACCAGATGTGGGCCGCGCAGCTCATCGAATGG
>DHJM01000040.1:685-1719 GCA_002404335.1 Gemmatimonadales bacterium UBA4720 | reverse complement strand
CCCGACGAGACCATCTGGGCGATCGTCGGCGACGGCGGATTCCAGATGACGAATCAGGAGCTGGCGACGATCGGCCAGGAGGGAATCAAGAACGTGAAGGTGGCGATCGTGAACAACGGCTACCTGGGGATGGTCAGGCAGTGGCAGCAGCTCTTCGAAGGACGCCGCTACAGCGGCACTCCTCTCACCGGACCGAGCTTCGCCGGACTGGCCGAGGCGTATGGGCTGCGTGGTTTCACGGTCGACCGCATCGAGGATGCGGAGGAGGCCATACGCGCTGCCTGGGACCACGACGGATCGGTGGTGCTCGACTTCAGAGTCGAGCGGGAGGCGAACGTATTCCCGCTCGTGCCGCCCGGGCTGAGCATCGGCGAGATGATTACACGCGAGGCGCCCGCATGAGGCACACGCTGATCGCGCTCGTCGAGGATCGACCCGGCGCGCTCAACCGCGTGCTCGGCCTGCTGCGCGGACGCGGACTTGGTCTCCACAGCATCGCTGTCGGCGACAGCGAGACACCGGGTGTAAAGCGCGCGACGGTGCTCGTCGATACTGAATCCGTCGAGCAGACGATCAAACAACTCAACCGCTTAATCGAGGTACTGGAGGTGACAGACGTGACGAATGCAGAGTATGTGGTGCGGGAAACGGCGTTGGTGAAGATTCACGCGCCCGAGCCTAGACGCGACGAGATCAAAACGGTGGCGGATGTCTTCGGCGCGAGAATCGTCGGAAGCTCTCCGCAGACCGTTGTCGTCGAGATGACGGACACACCGGATCGACTCGGCGAGATGATCGCGCGGGTGATGGCGATCGGCGCGTGTGAGACGATGAGGTCGGGAAGCCTGGCGATGGCGCTTGGAGGTCCGACCCCACGCGTGAACGCGGTATCTGAGGATGCCACCCGCGTCTGGTGGTCGCAGGCCGACGGAATCTCCTGAGGAAATCATGACCAAACTCTTTTACGATGCAGACGCGGATGTCGGCCGACTCAACGGACGGCGAGTGGCGATCATCGGTTACGGCAGCCAGGG
>DHJM01000040.1:0-608 GCA_002404335.1 Gemmatimonadales bacterium UBA4720 | reverse complement strand
CACGCGCACGCGCTCAACCTGAGAGACAGCGGAGTAGATGTCGTGGTCGGACTGCGCGAAGACTCGAGCAGCCGTAACGCAGCGCAAGCAGCCGGACTGGCGGTTGCGAGTGTCGACGACGCGGCCGCGCAATCGCAGATCATTATGATCCTCACTCCCGACACGGGGCAGGCGCGCATCTACTGCGATCATGTTCAGTCTCACCTGGGCCCGGGCAAGACGCTGATGTTCGCGCACGGATTCAACATCCGGTTCGGCCAGATCATCCCGCCTGAAGGCGTGGACGTCAGCATGGTCGCGCCCAAAGCTCCGGGACACCGCGTGCGCGAAGTGTTCCAGCAGGGCGGCGGCGTGCCGGCGCTGGTGGCAGTGCATCAGGATTCATCGGGACACGCGCTCGACGATGCGCTCGCATACGCCAAGGCGCTCGGCACCACCCGCGCCGGCGCGCTGATCACGACGTTCGAGGAGGAAACGGAGACCGATCTGTTCGGCGAGCAGGCGGTGCTGTGCGGCGGAGTCTCCGCTCTGGTGAAGGCAGGATTCGACACTCTGGTCGATGCCGGCTACCAGCCGGAGGTCGCCTACTTCGAGTGCATGCACGAGCT
>DHJM01000071.1:8770-10390 GCA_002404335.1 Gemmatimonadales bacterium UBA4720 | reverse complement strand
CAGCTGGACGGGAGCGGCCGGAATGGATGGACATGATAGGAACAATCAGGCTCCCCGTCGAGCGGTAAAGTCGCTCTCTCCGGCGCCGATCCCGAATAGGCGGCCGTGCCGCTATTCGTATCGCAGCGATTGTATCGGATCGAGACTGGCCGCCCTTCTCGCCGGCCAAACGCCGAACAGTATTCCCACGAACCCCGAAAAGAAGAATGCGAGGAGAATGGACGACGGCGCCACCGAAGTATTGAAGTTTCCGAACTTCGACAACGCGACCGCAGCCCCCCAACCGAAGATGATTCCGCCCGCCCCGCCGAGCAGGCACAGTACCACCGCTTCAATCAGGAACTGGAGCAGAATGTTCTTGGGCGTCGCACCAAGAGCCTTTCTCACGCCGATCTCGCGCGTCCGCTCCGTAACCGACACGAGCATGATGTTCATGATGCCGATTCCGCCGACGAGGAGACTCACCGCCGCGATTCCCGAGAGGAGAAACGTGAAGATCTGCGTCGTCTCGCCAAGCGTGTTCAGGAAGTCGGCCTGATTCCGGATCTGGAAGTCGTCAGGAATGCCGACCCGCAACCTGTGCTCGCGGCGCAGTGTTTTCTGGATTTCCGCCATCGCGTTCGGAATCTCGGCCTCTGACGATGCCAGCACGCCTATCTGCCGCAACCGGTCGGTGCCGAACACCCGGAACTGCGCCGTGGTCAGCGGAATCAGAACCTGATCGTCCGGGTTTCCGAATCCGCCGCCGCTTCCCTTGCTGGCGAGAACGCCAAGAACCTGAAAGAGAAATCCACCAATGCGGACGTTCTGTCCGACGAGACTGGCCGCCGGCACCCCGAGATTGTCGGGAATCGTCGCGCCAAGCACGGCGACACTCCTGCTGGCCCGATCGTCACCCGCCGTGAACATTTTCCCCTCGGCCATCGTGTACTTGCGCACATCGAGATAGTTCGCCGCGGTGCCGAGGACGGTCGTGTTGGTATTCGTGTTCAGATACTGTACCTGAAGCTGCCTCTGCATCTCCGGCTCGACGGCCGCAACCGCTGGTCCTGCCGAATCGAGCCCTTTCGCGTCGGCCACCGTCATCGGCGCGCGATCATTGCCCGAAGAGACACCACCCGGCGCGTAGATCTGCCCTGGCTGCACCGTGAGAAGCGTCGTTCCGAGCGCGCTGATCCGCGCGTTGACGGATTCCTGCGCGCCCCGCCCAAGCGCGACTACGGCGATAACAGCTCCCACTCCAATGACGACGCCGAGCATTGTCAAAAACGAGCGAAGCTTATTCGCTCTGAGCGCGCCAAGCGCTACGCCAATCGTTTCTCCGAGCAGCATGGTCCTACCTCCTCATCCGCCAGACGGCCATCAACGGCCGCCGCCACCGCGACCGCCGCCCCCGGCCGCGGCGCCCGCCGCCGGAGTGGTCGGTTGCTGGAGACCCCCACCTGTTCCGGCTCTCACGCGCGCTTGAAGCTGGTTGCGCTGAGCCTGCAACACTGCTGGTCCGAGCAGTGCCACCTGTTCGCCTTCCTGTACGCCGCTCAGGACCTCGGTGTAGTCGAAATCGCTGACCCCCACGCGAACCACGCGTGGCGAGTATTTGCCATCCTTCTTCACGAACAC
>DHJM01000071.1:0-8764 GCA_002404335.1 Gemmatimonadales bacterium UBA4720 | reverse complement strand
CCGCCGCCGCCGCCGCCGCCACCCGCCACCACCGGCGCGCCGGCCAGTCGATGAAGCAGTACCCGGCGGCCCGCCCTGTGTGCCGAGCGCGCCGCGCGTCGAGCTCGCCGCACCGTACCTGCGGCCACCCGTCGTGTCTCGAGAAGAGGCCGTAGACGACGCTGTCCCACCCGCTCCAACGCCCCGTCCCTGCCGCGCCGCCGCCTGCGCCGCCTTCAGCGAATCCGGAATGACCCCTAAGACCGGAGCGACCGTCGCCGCGTCCCGAGCGATGCGGATCGCGTCACTCGGCACCGCGAGAACGTTGTCTCTCCGCAGGATGTCCATCACCACCTGTCCGTTCATGCCGGGCATGAGAGCGCCATCAGAGTTGTCGAGACTCACGAGAACCGGAAACATGGTGACGCTCGATTGCACGACCGCCTCCGGCTGCACTTGCTCCACGATACCCACGAATTTCCGATTCGGGAACGCGTCGACGGCCACCGTGGCAGTCTGGCCCGCCTTGACGTTGCCGATGTCCGTTTCGTTCACGAACGCGCGCATCCGGACCTTGCTGAGGTCGGCCATGTCGAGAATCGTCGTACCGCCGCTCGCCGCGGTCGAGGCTGACGTGATGACCGTCCCTACCGACACCGGCCGTAGAATGACGGTACCGTTCGTCGGCGCGGTAATCGTGGCATCCTCTAGTTGGAGTTTCGCGGTCGAGAGATTCGTCCGCGCTTTGATGACGGCTGCATCCGCGTTTGCGAAACCGAGCGTCGCCCCCTCCATCTCCGTGACCGTGATGATATTCTGCTTGTACAGTTCCGCGGACCGGTTGCGTTGCGACAGCGCCACAGCCCTCGACACAGTCGCCGAGGCAAGATCAGCCGCCGCTTGGGTGTACGCATTCTGCACAGTGCGCGGATCGATCTGAACCAGCAGATCCCCGACTTTTACTTTCGATCCGACGTCGACGGGCATCTTGATGATCGTGCCCGACGCTTTCGACTTTACCTCGACGATGTCGATGGGTTCGACGGTCCCGTTCGCCTGCGCGCTCAGCACGATGCTGCGCCGCTCGACCGGCGCCGTCTCGATCACCAGTGCGGGATCCGTGCTCTTCTTGCACGCCCCGAGCGCCACTACCAACGCGATCGCAAGGCTCCTCGATCTCTGAACGCCAGGCCCGCGCCGGCGCGCGAACGACTTCTCTTTCAATGTCATTTGCTTGCTTGGAGTTTCGGGACCGTTCACTGCAGATCCCGTCCGATGAGCGCTTCGAGCTGCGCCCGCGCGATCCGGTAATCGTACCGCGCTTGAATCAACGCCTGTTCCGCGGTCGCCAATGCCGCCTGAGACGTGATGAGGTCGAGCAGCACCGAGGCACCGATGTTGTAACGCTGCTGCTGCACACGAACATCCTCCTCAGCCGCCGCCACCGATGCGACCTGGATCGCCACCCGCTGCGATGCGCTGCGTATCGCCCCAATGTTTTGCGTCAGCAGCTGAACCGCCGCGAGCTGCGCGTCCCGAAACGCCGCCTGCGCGTTGACCTCGGCGACCTTCGCGACGACGACTTGCTGCTCGCGCTGGAAGTTGTTGAACACTGGATACGAAAGCGAGAAGGAGAGTCGGCCGCTATAGGTGAAAGGATCGCTCCCGAACCCGAACCGCGGATCGGTTCCACTGCCGCTGCGCGAATAGTTCGCGCTCAACGATGGGAGGTAGGTAGCCTTGGATGCCTTCCGGGATTCCTCCGCCACGTCCACACCGGCTTGTGCCTGCCGCACCGCAGGTCCAGTCAAAGCCAGCAGCGCCAGCTGCGCGCTATCCGGAAGGGCCGACATGTTTTCTTGCACCGAAGCGGGATCCGCCGTGACAGGCACGGGCGATCCGACGAGTCTCGTGAGCGCCGCGTCTGCCGCTTCCTTATTGCTCGCCGCCGTGATCAGAGCGAGCTGCGCGTTACCAACCTGGATCACGCCGCGCAATGAATCTGACCTGGTTGCTGCTCCGGCCCTCACCTTGGCGACGGAAACTTTGAACTGCTCGGCCGCCTGCGCCATCTGGAGCACCGCGGCATCCTGGCTCTCGATGGCGGCCAGAACAGCGTAGTACTGCTGCTTCACGCCGAGAGCCACATTGTATTTGACCGCTATGCGATTGGCTTCCGCGGCCGCGATTTGATAGTTCGACGTGCGCAGGTCATAAAGGCGCTGTCCTCCGTCGAAGAGCGTCATGTTGAGCGAGAGGCCGTCGTTGTTGGTCGGCTTCTGCGCGACTGTGACCTGCTCCCCATTCTGATTCAGTCGCGTCCCGGCGCCACCAAACTGGATGACGTGTCCCGCACTGAGCGTTGCACTGGGCAAAATCGCCCCGAACGCGGAAACTCGCGCCGCCTTGGCCGTTCGCTCGGTTCCCGACGCCTGGATCGCATTGGGAGAGTTCTGCTGGGCCATCGCTATGGCCTCGCTCAGCGAGATCTTTCGCACGCTGTCCGGGGCCCGCGTAAGGCCGGGCTGCAATCCGGGCTTGAGAACCTGGGCGTCCAGTGTGGGAACAGCCACGAATACCAGCGCGATAGCCGTGAGTAGTCTCATCGGCGTCTTTGGAATGAAAGACATATGTAAGAAGACGGGGCTCGTTGAATACGAAAGGGCCGCACCAGACGGCGACCATTTAATAAATACGCCCGGACCCGCCTTTCTGCTGAGGTAGCGCTTTACCGGGTTGCGGTTGCCAGCATCCTCTGCCTGAGCGAGGCGAGCCGGCGCCGCACCGATCCGTCCATGACCGTATCTCCTACCTTCACGATCACGCCGCCCAGAATCCCCGGGTTGAGTGAGATGTGCGGGACTACGCGCTTGCCGAACAGCCGCCCCAGCTGCCGCGCCAGCGCATCCTTCTCCGGCCCGGCCAGCTCGCGCGCGACCGTCACATTGACGTGGACCCGGTCCTCCGACTCGTCGATCAGTTTGCGGTACTCCGATGCAATCTCCGGAATCAGCATCTGCCGGCGCTTCATGATTACCATCTCGAGGAAGCGCATGAACAGCTTCGGAGCTCCGCCCCCCAGCGCCTTCTCCACGATCTGGATCTTGCGCGCTGCCGACAGCTTCGGCGATTCGAGAAACGTCCTCAGCGTAGGGTCCTCGCGCATCCCAACAGAGATCGCCTCGATCAGCGCGCCCCATTCCTCCTGCCCCTCGCTCTTCCGAGCGAGCGTCAGGAGTGCTTCGGCGTAGTTGCGGCCGATTCGTTCGTCGTTCATCCGCGCTTGGTCTCCGTCACCGGAATCGAGGCGAGAAAACTCTCGACGATCTTCCTGTTCGCCTGGTCGTCGAGATTCTTCTCGATCACCTTGCTCGCGCCGGCGATGGCCAGCTCGATCGCCTCACGCCGCAGCTCGGCGATCGCCCGCTCCTTCTCCTGCTCGATCTCACGGCGGGCGCGCTCCAGCAGCTGCTGCTGCTGTTGATGCGTCTCCTCGATCATTTGCGCGCGCAGCTTCTCACCCGTCTGACGTCCCTCGACGATGATCTTCTGGGCCTCCAGCCTCGCAGCCTCGATCCCCTTGAGCTGATCGGCCAGGGCGCGGGCGGCTTCCTCGCGGTCACGCTTTGCTCCCTCGATCGCTTCCTCGAGCGCTTTTTCGCGCGCTTCAACGGCCGCGGTGATTTTCGGGAACACGATTCTTCCCAGAATCGCGAAGAGAATCAGGAAAACGACGAGCGTCCAGAACATGAGGCCACCGTTCAGCGAGAGAAGATCGCCCGATGGCGGGGAGTCCTCAGGAACTGTGGTGGTCTGCAGCAGGAGTGCGAAGATGAAAGTCGGCATGGTTGCGTGATGATGTCGACGGAATTCCGCCGGAGTTTGAGTCGCTGGGTTTTTTCGGGGCTGGGTCGCGGAGCCTTCCGGCGCACCGCGACCCACACCGTACTGCTCTAGAACTTGAACTTATTCTGAATCAGGAACGAGATGACGATTGCGAACAGCGCTGCTCCCTCGATGAGAGCCGCGAAGATGATCGCGCCATTCTGAATGCGCGCGGCCATTTCCGGCTGACGGGCCATTCCATCCATTGCCTGTCCGGCGAGACGTCCGATACCGATGCCCGCGCCGATTACGGCGAGACCCGCGCCGATGCCGGCACCGAGCATGGCCCACGCACCGGTATACTCGCGCGAGAACCCTGCGGTGGTCTGAAGCAGCGCAAAGATCGTATGCATTGTGATTCCCCTTTCATCAATCGTTATATGTCATGCTCGCGATCTCTCGACCGCCGTCCGTCAACGGAACCAAAGTCCCAACGGACTTCTCCAGCCCGCTCGGCCGGATACCTACGCGGGGGTGAGCACGCCCCGTGTCAGTGCGCCCCTTCCCGAATCAGTCCAATGAACACGCTGGACAGAAGCATGAAGATATACGCCTGCAGAAGTGCGACGAACAGCTCGAGAACAGAGATGCCAAGCGCCATGAGGATCGGCACCGGCACCAGGATCCAGCTGCCAAAAGTGAAAATGAGGCTGATGAGCGCCAGCAGCACGATGTGCCCGGCCGTCATGTTGGCAAAAAGACGAATCGCCAGCGCAATCGGCTTGATGAACTTTCCTACCAGCTCAATGGGCGTGAGAATCGGCGAGATGAAAATCTTCATGCCGAGCGACATGTCGTGCGGCCAGAATATTATGGTATTGATGTAGGCCTTTCCCTGCGCCTTCATACCCGCGGTCTCGATAACGATAAAGGTTATGATCGCGAGTGTAGCCGTGACGGAGATATTGCCCGTTGCCGTTGACCCATAGGGAATCAGCCCGAGCAGGTTGGCGAACAGGATGAAGAAGAAAAGCGTAAGCAGGAACGGTACGTAACCGTTCCCGTGGGGGCCGACATTGGGCAGAATGATTTCGTTGCGCAGGTAGAGCACCACCGCTTCGAGCCCGTTTCCGAGTCCGCTGGGCGCTTTCCCTTCGCGCGTCCTGCGATTGTGCGCCCGGAGTGCGAGCAGCGTCGTGACGATGCAGAGGAGCGCCGCGACCCAGAGCATGACGACGTGCCTTGTCGGCGAGATGTCGAGCGCGAAGCGGCCGATGTGGATCGGATTCCAGCGCGGCAGCTCGTACTCGCACACGAAGCCCGTATGGAAACACGGGTAGTCGAGCGTGTGCGAATCGGTGATGTGCGGAGTTATGAAGTCAGCTTGATCAGCGATCATATTCGAGCAGGAGTGGTTCGGCCATCATCGTCAGGAAAAAGAACGTCACCAGACTTACGAGCGCAGCCTCGACCGAGAGGTTGATGATTCTCGCCAGCGGCGCATACAGCACCAGCACGAACAATCTCAGCACCGCACCGATCGCCCAGCGGATCAGCAGCTCGCCCGGCTTTCCGCGCCCCGCCCGCGCCGGCCGTAACAGCGCGTAAGAGCCAAGCTGTACTGCGAAAGCCAGTCCAGCTGAAACGAGCATCGCTTTGTGCTGATCCACTGTCCTGAAGTACATCCTCAGCACGACTGTGGCGATGATGATGAGAGCGGCCGAGACTCCGGCAAAGTATCCCAGCGCTCTCGTTTCTTTCACCTTCCCCGCCGTCGCTCTTCGTCGTCCTGCTTCTGCGCCGCCGAGATCTTGCGGTACATGTTGTAGAACGCTGCTCCCGCCCCGATGAAGACGCCGGCGAAGGTGAACAACCCATTGGTGCCAAGCCGGTTATCGAGCCACTGTCCGGCGTAGAGGAAGACGATGATGGCGAACGCGAACTGGATCCCGAGGCCCGCGAAATCGGCGCCGGCGAGACCCTTTTTGGAGCTCTGTTGCGTCCGCTTTTCGTCTTCCATTGTGGGTAGAAAATAACCGCTTGTGAAGATTTTCACAAGCGAATTGGCACGTCGGTTCCGAACAGAGGCCGAACATTCCGGGCGGGTCGCAAGTCCAAGACTCAAGCGGAGTTAGTCTGTGACTTCAGTGTTGACCGTTCGTCAATAGAACGATATGTTGCGAGTCTCACCCAGAGTGAGAACCGCCCCCGCCCGCCCACCAAGAAATCGACGCTGACTGACGTAATGGATAACCGCCTAATTCTTCCCCTGCTGTGCGCAGCAGCCTCAGTCGCCTTCGCCGCCGCTCCCTTTTCCCGCTCTGAAAAGCCGATCGCAACAGCGAAGCACGCCGTTGAAAGAACCGCCCCGATCGTCGCCACATTCGACATTACGCGACCCAAGGACGATGCGGACAAGCTCCGCTTCACCCTCAACGTCCGCAACAACACGTCGAAGATGCTCGAGATTCAGTTCCCCGACGGCCAGACCCACGATTTCGCGGTGAAGGATTTCGCCGGCAAGGAAGTTTGGCGCTGGAGCCAGGGCCGCATGTTCACTTCCGCGATGCGCAGCGAGACCCTGAAGGGCAAGGGCGAGACAGCGTTCGAGGAGAGCTGGAACTCGAAGGGCCAGCACGGATCATTCACCGCCGTTGCGGTTCTCAGAAGCAACAACTTCCCGGTCGAGAGCACGGTTCAGTTCGTCCTGCCGTAGCAGCGGTCACAGAATCGAAGAAATGAAAAACGCGCTCTTTCGAGCGCGTTTTTTTGCGGCCTTCGCTCGCTATCAGTTCGGCTTGGGCTTGTCCGCGAACGTTACCGGATGCCCGAACTGCCACTGGCTGTGCTCGCGCTCCTTCATCGGAACGCCCAGCATCCCCTTGAACATCGGCATCAGCTCACGCTGCGACGGCGTCACGATCGCGCTCGCGATCTCCGGCTGCTCCCAGAAAACCTTCCAGTATTTCTTTTGCGTCGCCTGCACGCTGTCCAGCTCCGTCTTCCCCGCGCCACCCTGCCCGACCGCGAGGAACTGACCTAACGGCACGTACAGCTCCCGCACGCGCGCCGAGAACGCCGAATCGGCGCTCTCGAGCGATGCCACCTGCGCCTTGCTCAGGAACAGCGAATCGCTTTGCTCGATCAGCATCTTGTAGATACTGGAAGAGTTCGACAGGTAAAACGCGGCGAGGGAATCGGCCGAGCGTCGCTGCCAGCCCACTGATCCCTTCACCGGTTCGACCGCGCGGCGCAGCTGCTGCAGATCGAAGTCAGTAGACAGGTTGAACGAGAAATCGATCACGATCCGGAAGGGATTCCTCAGCAGCGTCCGCGCCGGACGCGTGTCCGCGAATCGCGGATTCACGTCGTAGTTGAATCTCCCGTTCGCCGCATCAAACCCGCTCGGAATGAGCAGCACCGGATCCGCCGCCGCGGGCGATCCCCAGCCACGCAGCGCATTCCCGTGCAACAGCTGGTCTACTCCCGCCAGCACATTCTGGAGATAGACGTTGGGCGTCACACGATAGCCCCAGCGTTTGGGCGTCGGCGGACTCCACTGGATGTTGAGCGACTCCGTCCATGGCCCCCTGCACCCATTCCTGGGCGCCACTCTGCCCAGGTTGGCGAGCAGACAACCCCGCGCAGTCGGAGAGCCAGTGGCGAGGAGCGTACGCAGCTCGCCCGCCAGATTCGCATCCGTCTCCGTCGCGGGATTCGGAATGAAGGCGCGATCCCCGCTCAGTCCGTCGCCATTCACATCGCCCTGCACGAGCGGCGTGAACGGCAATCCCGATTGCGCCCGGGCAAACAGCGTCACCGTTCCTATCTTTCCCGTCGAGAACGCGCTCGACACCACGAAGATATGATGCGCATCGTTCGGCCCAGCCGCCCACTCGAGCAAACGTGGATCCCCGAACGCCGCGCCATCGAAGCCGCGGTACTGCCGCTTCGTCGCCTGCAGCGTGTAGGAAATCGATCCGTAGAACGACGCGCCGCCCCTGAACTTGAACACGTCGGGCGACAGCGCGACGTTGAGCTGCCCGCCATACCCGCGCAGATCGCTCACGCGGCTACCCACTCGGCCGTACTGATCCGACCTCCTCGATTCCACAGCGGACACTGCTCCGCTCGCCGGATCGATGGACTGCTCTGACACGAAGACCGGACGATTCGCTTCACCGACAAGCGTCAGCTTGCTGACGCCGCTGAAGTTCGCGTCCACCACTCCCGGCTGTGAGAGATCGTACGAGCCGAGAGTCCCGACCCGGAGGAGCCAGCCCCTCATGCTCGTGTTCCAGTCAAGCGACGCGCGCCAGCTCCTCGGCACATCGTACGACGGATCGATCAGCGTCACGGCCGGGGCGCGATCGGACAATACTCCACTGCCGTCCACGCACTGCGTCGGTATCGAGCCGGGATCCGTGGCGAATAGCGACCAATCAGGAGTCGGCACCGCTGCGCCCACGCAGTTGAGAAACGACGTGCCGCCCGGGAGACCTGTTGACGCCGATGCATCAGCGAGAATGCCCGGATGCAACAAGTCGCGAAATTCCCCGATTCCTCCGCGGAGCGTGCCCGACATGCTTCGATAGTATCGCCCGGTCTGGTTCTGCATCGTGCCGGAGCCGTTGTCCCTGTCGCGATTGTAGGTGAAAGTGAAGCCGACGCGTGGACTCAAATGAACGCGCGACGGTGCGACTCCGGTGCGGACGCCGAGCGCCTGCTCGAGCGCCGTGTTTCTGGCCGGCTTGTCGCCGAATCCGTCCGCCTCCAGTCGCGCGCCGTAGAGAAGACTGAAGTAGCGCGACGGCGCGAAGTTGTGCGCGAGCGCGGTCGCGGCGTTCCACACCCTTCCTTCACGCCCGGGTTGCGACAGCGTGCGGGAGAAGCTGCTCGCGCGTCCAGCCGTGAAATCTTCGATCGAGTTGAAGGCGAAGCTGCCGAGTCCGTTCGAGAA
>DHJM01000133.1:24005-28509 GCA_002404335.1 Gemmatimonadales bacterium UBA4720 | reverse complement strand
GCGTCGAACTCGGTGGGAAGCCGCAGAGGACCCTCTCCGCCGTACCGGAGAAGACCGCCCGCTGCAAAAAACTCAGACTGCTGCGCGCGGCACAGCGGGGGTCAAGCGCGCGGCGTCCGCAGGAGCATTGTCGGCGTTAGCGGCGGCGTAACGCGCCAGCACCGTGCGGTGGATGTCGCGCGCGTCCTCCAGTGATTCCCCCGCCAGCCCCAGCCGCTCGGGTGAGATGATGAATGGATAAACCTGATCGCCGCCGGCCGACCCGTGCGCGCCGACCTGATCGTCGAACGAGATGATGTCGTAGCCGTCGAACGTGCCGAACAAAACGCAATCGCCAGCGTTCGGCTGGTTCACCAGCGATTCCACTGCCCGCAGCACGTACGGCTCGGTGCCGAAGATCTCGAGCGGATTCTCGCCGGAGATGATCTGGATCTGCCCGTCGCGGAGAATCGCGCGGCCGTGCTTGCCCGCCAGATTCACCGAGCCACGCGAGACCGTGGCGACGAGACCAATCCCCGGGTGTGCAACGAGCCGTTCGTAGAGTCTGGCCCAGCGCGCGTCGGCCGTTATCTGCTCGAGCGAGAGCCGCTGCTCCGTAGCCGCAAAGTACAGGAGCGCCAGACAGGAGCTGTAGGTGACGACGACATCGTTCGTCCGGTCGACGCGATACTTCTCCGGGAAAATGATCTCGCGCAACCCGTAGCGGCTTCTCAGCCAGTCGCGGAACCTGCGAATCGCGCTTCTCGCTCCGAACGAAGCCGGAGTCAGCTGTGCGACGGCTTCGACGACCTCGGGGCCGATGTCGGAGTACTCGGTATCCTCCGCAAAGCTGGCCAACGACCGCGAGGGCTGCGTGCCCTTCACCAGGGTCTCATCCAGAATCTGCTGCACCGTCGTTCCAAGCGACTCCCCGTACTGCACCCGGTAGCTCAGGGCCGGCGTCATTCCATGGTCGGAGATTATGATGAGATCGTAGCCCCGTCCCCCGGCCAGCTGTGCCATCCTCCAGATCTCGGCGATGCGCGCATCGGTGCGGCGCAGGTCGACGAGTGCCTGCTTGCTCGACGGCCCGAAGTGATGCGCCAGCTCGTCGTACTGCATGAAAGTGCTGTAAATAATAGGAACGCCGAGATAGACGTCGAGCAAAATCGCCATCGTCTGCAGCTCGCGCACGACGACATTGCTGAGAATGCGGATGAACGGAAAAATGCCTTCCGAGTGCGTCACCCTTCCCGACAGCTCGCCGCGCGCGCGCTCCCATTCCTCGAGCAGCCATTCGAAGGCGCCCTGAAGAACCATCCGCGCCATGCGAATGGGATGCAGCAGCATCAGGAGTCCCATCCGCGTCCCGCCGAGCCGGCGGTACACGGACATTTTGTCGCGCGTGGCGACGGTGAAGGCCACTGTCTGCGCATCACCGTCGAGAAGATTGACGTAACTCGAGCCGCCGGCGAGCGCGCCCGGCGAATGGATGCGGTCGCGGATGTACTGTACGCCGTGCGGCGCATTGCAGGTGATTACCTTGCGCGCCGCTTTGTCGTAGAAGCGAAACGCCGGAATGCCGCCGTTCTCGCCGTGAAACATCCCCGCCTGGCAATACGGCGTCGCCGACGGCAGTCCGCAGAACCAACGCCTGAGCGCGAATCCTTCGCGCAGCAGCCGCGCGATTGTCGGGCAGAGGCCCAGCTCGAGCGCGCGCCGCAGGTCGGAATACGCCAGGGCATCGATCTGAAGCATAATGAGCCCGCGCTGCGGCGGACGCGGACGCTTCTCGCGCGCGAACAAGCGGTACTTCGTTCGATAGTACCGCTGGAGCAGTGGCCCGGCGCGTGGGCGCGCTCGGCGCTCACTTATGCCAGGTGGCGTTCGATCTGACGTAGGAGCTCGCCGATTGGGACAGGCTTGATGAGGACATCGACGCAGCCTGCCGCGAGACAGCCGCGACGTGAAGCGGAATCGTTGTGGCCGGTCATCGCCAGTGTCGCGCGGGGAAGGGAGCCGCGTTGGCGCAGCGCGTCCAGAATCTCCAGTCCGCTTCCATCTGGCAGTGTGAGATCGAGCAGCATCAGATCAATTGCCGTGGATGTACCGCGCTCGATCGCCTCGACGACCGTCGCCGCCACGTCTACATCGTACCCGGCCGCGGTAAAGAGCACGCGGAACGCGTCCGTGACGAGTGGACTGTCTTCCACGATCAGAATGCGCGCCGGCACTTAGTCGCGGGGCGGATTGAGCGGCAGCGTGAAGAAAAATCTGCTTCCTTTGCCAAGCTCGCTCTCGACCCAGATCGTTCCCGAGTGCAGCTGGACGAGGTTGCGCGCGATCGCGAGGCCGAGGCCCGTTCCATGGTGTGGACGCGAGGGAGAGGCGTCGACCTGCGCGAACTCGCGGAACACGAGGTCGTAGTGATCGCGCGCGATGCCGCGGCCGTTGTCGCCGACCTCCACCACCAGCTCCTCCATGTCGCTGCCGCGCCGGGAGAAGGCGATCCAGACGCGTCCGCCGTCGGGCGTGAACTTGATCGCGTTGCCGATCAGATTGGCCAGCACGTGTTTGATCTTGTCGCGATCCGCGTAAACCGTGGGCAAATCGTCTCCGTTGCGACGCTCGATCGTCAGACGCTTTTTCGCCGCCAACGGCTGATTCAGCGTCCGCACCTGGTCGACGAGCCTCGTGATGTCGAATTCCGCGCGGACGAGACTCACCTGGTCGCTCGCGCTCCGCACGTAGGTGAGGATCTCGTCCACCATGTCGATCAGCTGCTGCCCTCCGCTCACTATCCCGGTCACGCTTTCCCGCTGCTTTGGATTCAGCTCGCCCAGCATCCCCTCGCGCAATATCTCGGCGTGCGTGATGATCGCGGCGAGCGGCGTCCGGAGATCGTGCGAGACGTTGGAGAGGAACTGCGTCTTGAGCGCGTCGCGCGCTCGCAATTCGTCGATCGTGCGCTGCGCCTCTTTCGCCTGGGCCTCGAGCGCCTCTATACGCTCCTTCGCGGGGGAATCGGCGTGGTCTGACATGATCATATTGTAGTTGCGGTGACATCCGTTGCCAACGCATCCGCCTCCACGCCATCCGATTCCACCGCATCGAGGAGCTGCTGCCGCCGCAGCAGCGACCAGTATCGCCCGCGCAGCGCCATCAGCTCCGGGTGCCGTCCCTGCTCGACCACCGTTCCCTTCTCGAGCACGATGATCCACGACGCGTCCCGTATCGCGCTGATCCGGTGCGACGCGATGAGCGCCGTTCGCCCCGCCAGCGCTTCGCGCAGCGCGCGGAGAATCTCCGCCTCGGTGTGCGTGTCTACTGCCGACAGGGCGTCGTCGAGCAGCACGATACTCGGCTTCTTCGCCAGCGCTCGCGCGAGCGACGCGCGTTGCTTCTGACCACCGGACAGGTTGATTCCGCGCTCGCCGAGGATCGTCTCGTAGCGGCCGGGAAACTGATCGATCGTCTGATGAAGCTGTGCGATGCCCGCCGCCCATTCTCCGGTCTGTGTAATCCCGCTCGTTCCGTACGAGAGGTTCGATCCGATCGTGTCGCTGAAGAGCAGACTCTCCTGCGGCACGAAACCGATGTCCTGGCGGAGCTCCGCGGGCACGACGTTCTTCGTCGGAACGCCATCGATGAGAATCTCGCCTTCCTGCGGATCGTACATTCTCGGAATCAGATCGATGAGCGCGCTCTTTCCGCTCCCCGTCGCGCCGACCACCCCGAACGTCGCTCCCGCGAGCACGGTGAAGCTGACGTTGCGCAGGACCCAGCGCGGCTCGCCCGGGTTGTCCGACGGATAGTGAAACCCGACGTTCCGAAACTCGATCGTGCGGCCTGTTTTGGTCGCCGGCAGATGCTGACGCGGCTCTTCACCGTTGATCGTCGGGCGAACCACCAGTATCTCGGCCAGCCGCCCCATCGATGCATCGCCACGCTGAAACAGGTTGACGACCCAGCCGAGCGCGATCATCGGCCAGGTGAGCATCGTGAGATACATGCCGAAGGCGACGAACGAGCCAACGGAAATCGTGCCCTTGATCGTCAGCGCTCCGCCGGCTCCGAGGACGATGACCGCGCCCAGCCCCCCGAAGAACGCGAAGAGTGGATTCAGGGTGCCCCACAACCGTACCAGTGACATGTTGAGCGCGAGGTACTGATCGTTGATCGCGCCGAACCGTGCCGTCTCGGCCGCTTCCTGCCGGTATGCGCGGACGATCCGTGCTCCGCTGAGATTCTCCTGCGCGCGCGTGGTGAGCGTCGAGAAATGTTCCTGAACCGCTTCGAACCGATCGTGGATCGCCTTTCCCATTTTGATCGTGAGCACCGGCAGGAAGAGCGTTGGCAGGAGCGCGAGCAGAGTCAGCTTGACGTCGATGCGGAGCATGAAGTACAGCGCGAACAAGCCGCCCGTGATCGTGTTGGCGAGGTACATCACGGCAGGACCGACCGCCATTCGAACCGCGCTCAGGTCGTTGGTGAGACGCGCCATGATGTCGCCGGTGCGGGTCTG
>DHJM01000133.1:15573-23877 GCA_002404335.1 Gemmatimonadales bacterium UBA4720 | reverse complement strand
CCGCTGCCAATGGCGTCGATTGCGCGTCGCAGCACCCAGGGGATGACGCTGGTGATAGCCGACGACGCCAGCACGATCAGTAGCCCCGCTGTGAACTGTTTCCAGTACGGCTTGTAGTATGGCGCAGCGATGCGGAGATTCTTCATGTATGGCATATGGATTGCCGTTCATAGTTACTCATGAGCTTGGATAAAACCAAGCGCTCACCACACGATGGAGGAGGCTTTAATGGTTCAATATATTCCCCGGTTTAGTGCGTCGCTCGCGCTCTCGCTCGCGCTGTTCGCAGGTGCGTGTGCAAAGAAGGACGACACCGCCGCAGCGGATTCAGCACTGAATAAGGACATTCAGCTCGCGAATGGGGACACCAGCGCGCAGCCTGCGCTGACCGACGTTCCAGCCGGCACGGCCAAGACGCCGGGCACGACGACGACAACTAAGACGACGACCACAACCAGGAAGCCGACCACGACCACGCGCACGCCGACTACTTCGGTAACGTCGAGTGGAAACACGGTGACGCGCAACAACTCGGGCTCGGCCGCCAAAATGGGAACGATCCCGGCGGGCGCGACGCTCAGCCTTGCGTCCGGCTCGAAGATCTGCACTAACACCAATCACGTCGGCGATCGCTTCAACGCGAGCGTGACCAACGCGGTTGTCGGCTCGAATGGCGCGGTGATCCCCGCCGGCGCGACCGCGACGGTTGAAGTGACGGAGCTCAAGCGCAGCGAGAACGTTAACGACAACGTGGTGATGGGCTTCCGCGTCGTCTCAGTCAACTTCGGCGGGCACACGTATCCCGTCAGCGCCACGACGCAAACCGCTGATGTGACCAAAGTGAAGAATCAGCCGAAGGGCAAGGATGTCCAGAAGGTCGTCGGTGGCGCGGCAATCGGCGCCATCGCCGGACAGATTCTTGGACATAGCACCAAAGCCACGATTATTGGCGGCGCAGTCGGCGCTGCCGCCGGGGCTGGAGCTGCCGCGGCGACGGCGAACTACGAAGGCTGCGTCAACTCGGGCAGCCGCATTACGGCTACGCTCAACTCGTCAACTCAGGTCAATATCTGAGAGAGCCCTGGCGCTAGCTGAAGGAATCCGGCGTGGGTGATCACGCCGGATTCTTTTTTTGTGCCCTGGAATCCGATCTTGTGCGCTAGAATCCGACGGCTCCCCCNNTCGTAGACGTAGTGTCCCATCTGCGTCAGTCGCTCCAGCACCGACCGTTCGATGCCGCCGGTCTCGACGCCGATGGAGTCGGGCAGGGACTGATGATGTATTCGTGGCGCGCTCATCGCATCAAAGAGCGACATCCGGTGGTCGATCACGTTGAGGATGATCTGAGACGTCGCGGAGATGATCCTTGGGCCCCCGCGCGCACCGGTCACGAGAAGAAGATTTCCCCTCGGATCGAGCACGATCGTCGGAGACATTGCGCTCAGCATCCGTTTGCCCGGCGCGATCGAATTGGCGGCGCCCTGAATCAGGCCGTACATGTTGGGCGTTCCGGGCCTGGCAGTGAAGTCATCCATCTCGTCATTGAGAAAGAATCCCGCTCCGCTCACAAAGACGCCTGATCCATACAAGTCATTCAGCGTCGTAGTCGTCGCGACGGCGTTTCCAGCCCCATCCACGACCGAGTAGTGCGTCGTCTCATTTCCCTCTCGCAGCTGCGACGCGAGCCGTGTCGTCGCGTCGGCATGATCGCGCGAGATGGTCTTCGCGACCGCCCTCGCGTAACCCTTGCTCGTAAGCGTCGAGAGCGGAATCCTGACGAACGCGGGGTCGCCCAGCTTCGAGTTGCGGTCGATGAACGCGCGCTGGGATGCTGACGCGAGCGCGTGGATTCGCTCGGCGCTCCCGAATGGAGACGTTGGTCCGTACGCCTCCAGGATGTTCATCATCTCGGTTATCGTGGTGCCGCCGGACGAAGACGGCGGCATCGAGATGAGCGAATAGCCGCGATAGCTGCTTCGCAACGGCTGGCGCCAGACCGGTTGGTAGCGAGCGAGGTCTTCCTTCGTGATGAGCCCGCCGTTCCGCCGCATCTCGGCGACGATCGAGTCTGCGATGCTGCCGCGATAGAAATCCCGCGACCCCGAGCTGGCGATCAGCCTGAGCGTGCGCGCCAGTTGCGGCTGGACGAATCGCGATCCGATGGCTGGAGGCGCGCCGTTTGGAAAAAAGACCGACTTCCCGGCGAAGCCGCCGATCCGGTATTTCTCGCTCGCGAGCGAACGATTCAGCGTCGAATCGACGATGAAGCCTTCTGAAGCGAGACCTATCGCGGGAGCCAGCACTCTCGAGATCGGCAGCACGCCATACTTGCGATGCGCTTCGATCATTCCGGCGACGGCGCCCGGGACGCCCGACGCCTTCGGCCCGATCGTGCTCTCTCCGTTCAGCTTGCCGTTCGCGCCAACGTACATATCGCGCGTCGCGGCCAGAGGCGCCGTCTCCCGATAATCGAGGGCGTCGGTGCGGCCGTCCGCCATTCGAATCACCATGTAGCCGCCGCCACCGAGATTTCCCGCCTCCGGAAACGTGACTGCTAGGGCAAAGCCGGTCGCGACCGCGGCGTCGACTGCATTTCCGCCCTGCCTCATCATTTGCGCGCCAACCTGGGCCGCGAGGCGATTGTTGCTGGCGACGATTGCGTGTGGAGCGAACGTAGCGCGAGACCCGGCTGGAAAGCGCCAGCCGGCCGGGAAAACGGCGGGGACGCGTTTTGGTATTGCGGGATCGCCCGCCACCTGGTGTGTGGAAGGCGTCGCGGCCAGGAGCCAGGCGGACCCAGTGACGATCGCCGTGGCGAGGACCAGTTTCTTTTTCAGGGCGAATCTCCGGATGGTGCGAATGTGAATTCTATCCACGTCGCACCCCGCGTGTCACCTGCCGGCGATTGGTCCAGGTGCCGAACCCCCACGCCGCGTGCTACCGAGCGGGCGGCGTTGCCTAGCGGCGCGTCGTGCTGCCCCCGAACCCCATGCGAAGCGATAACCGCAGCCCGGGCATGCTGTTCGTATTGCTCGTGCCGCTCGACAAGTCCTTTCTCTCGTGGATCGCGAACGAGTAGTCCGAGATGATATCGAGGTTGGTGCGGTCACTGAGGCCGTAGCCGAACCCGTATCCAAGAGCAAACAACGGGTCGACGTTTCCGCCGCTCGGCGTCAGCTTCGCGCCGTCGGATTTGCGCGTCAGGTTCCTGTAGGCGACGACGCCGCCGTTGAGCTCCAGCACCTGATGGAAGCCGATTCCCGCTCCGGAGTGAAACGTCGCCACGAGAGTCATCAAGTCGAGATTTGCGTCGCAGCTCAAACCACTAGCACACTGTACGACTGTGCCACCACCAGTTGGAGTATTTCCGGTCGACGAGTAGAGGAAGGGAATGTGCGACCAGCTTCCCGCCACTCCGAAGGACGAGCCGTTGTTTCCTCCCTTCTCGATCGATCCGCGATACGCAAAGTTCGTGGAATTGCCGAAGTCCCACGTGCTCGCGGATACCCCGTCGTTGACCACGTTGGCCCTGAATCCGGAAACCCCGGCGGTAATCCAGAACCCCGGATTATTCGTGTACGCGCTCGGCCGCCGCGGCATCTGCGCGCTGAGCGTTGCCGCGCTGAACATCAACGTCAATATCGCCAGAGAAAAACGTCTCATCATGTTGCTCCAAGTTGTCTTGCAATTCGCGCAAGCCGTCGGGTAAGTTTGGTCGTGACTCACCGCTCGGCTACGCATTGATGTTGGACCCTCGCGAAACGGAGCGCCGCAACCCGCGTACCGTCTCGATCGATCTCGCGTCAGCCCTCGAGATTGTAGACATGATAAACGCGGAAGATCGCAGAGTTCCCGAAGTTGTCGCGACACAGCGGGAGCAGATCGCCCGCGCAATCGAGCTTGCCGAAGCAACGTTTCGTTCCGGAGGACGATTGTTCTACGTCGGGGCCGGTACCTCAGGACGACTGGGAGTGCTCGACGCAAGCGAGTGTCCGCCGACCTTCGGCACCAAACCGGACATGGTGCAGGGCATAATCGCCGGCGGACTGCCGGCGCTGACGCGCTCGCAGGAAGGAGCGGAGGACATCGTCCAGAATGGCGCGCTGGCTATGGATGAGCACGGCGTGAACAAGAAAGACTTCGTAATCGGGATCGCTGCATCCGGCACGACGCCCTACGTTCGCGCGGCCCTCGAGCGGGCCGCCGCGCTCGGTGCGAAAACCGGAATCGTCGCGTGCTCGCCGCCGCCCGCGGATCTGGTGGCGAAAGTCGACGTGACGATGCTGCCGATCGTCGGCCCGGAGGTCGTGACCGGATCGACGCGCATGAAGGCCGGCACCGCGACCAAGCTCGTGCTCAACACCATCACGACCGGCGCCATGATCCGACTTGGCAAGACGTACGGCAATCTGATGGTGGATCTCCGCGCGACGAACAACAAGCTGATCGATCGGAGCCAGCGCATCGTGATGGAAGTCACGGGAGTTTCGCGAGACGAAGCAGCGAAGCTCCTCGAGCGCGCGGACAAGAGCGTCAAGCTCGCGATCGTGATGCAGAAGAAGGGAGTCTCGCGCAAGGAGGCCGAGAAGCTCCTCGCCGATAACGGCGGCGTGGTGCGGCGCATCACCAAGGATGCGCCGCCTCCCATCAGAGACGCGTAGCATGTCGTCCGGCGTCGTCGTCGGCTTGATGTCGGGCACTTCCCTCGACGGGATCAGCGCCGCAGTGGCGCGCTTCAGCGACGCGAGCGATGGCCGCATCGACGTCGATCTCCTCGCCCACACCTCCCGCGCGTACACGAGCGCCCAGCGCACGCGACTGACCTCAGCGCTCGGCGCTGGATCTCCCTCCGAGTATTGCCGGCTCAATTTCGATCTCGGCGGATGGCTTGCCGACGCAGCGATCGAGGTGATGGCCGAGGCCGGCATCGCGCGCGACGACATCGCTGCGATCGCATCGCACGGTCAAACTATCTGGCACGAGCCCGGGCACTCCACCTGGCAGTCGGGCGAAGCTGCCGTCATCGCGGAGCGAACGGGCGTCGATGTCATCAGTGACTTCCGCGTGCGCGATGTCGCCGCTGGCGGACAGGGGGCGCCGCTCGTTCCAATCGCCGATGCGATGCTCTTCTCCTCCGAGTCGGAGTGGCGCGGTCTGCAGAATCTCGGCGGCATCGGCAACATCACGGTCGTGCCGCCACACGGCCAGATCGAAAGTGTCCGCGCATTCGACACCGGACCCGGTGTCGCCGTGATCGATGCGGTGACGCGAGCCATCCGGCCCGATCTCACCTACGATCTGGACGGAAAGCTCGCGGGCGCGGGCAAGCCCAACATGAAGATCGTGACCGAGCTGATGAAGCATCCTTATTTCAGCGCGGCGCCTCCGAAATCCACGGGCCGCGAGCTGTTCAACTCCGACTACGTACAGAAACTGATCTCGGCCGCGCGCGCCGCCGGCGGCAAGGACGAAGACATCGTCGCCACCGCGGTCCAGCTGACGGCGGAAAGCATCGGAGATGCGTACCGGCGATTCATACCGGAGCCGGTCCGTGAGGTGCTGGTCTCCGGCGGCGGAGCGAAGAATGCCGCGTTGTTCGCCGCGATCGAGAAGGCCGCTTCACCGATCGTCGTTCGCCACTTCGACGACGTCTACTTCGACGGAGAGGCGAAGGAGGCCGTGGCCTTCGCATTGCTTGGATATCTGCACGTGATGAAGCGACCGGGCAACGTTCCTACCGCTACTGGGGCGCACGGCCCTCGCGTGCTGGGGAAGCGCACGCCCGCATGAGCGAGATCGCCGAGCTTTTTTACCCGGCCATCCGCTGGGATGCATCGGGCGGGCACGAGGGTGAGCGCCCCGCGATTGAGCAGGCGCTGAAGCTGGGCGTCGGCGGCTTTATTCTGTTCGGCGGTCCTTCGGAGCAAGTTGCGACGCTGACCGAGCATCTTCACTCGAAGTCGCACATCCCGCTCCTGATCGGCGCGGATCTGGAGCGCGGCGCGGGACAGCAGTTCGTAGGACAAACCGCGTTGCCGCCGCTGGCGGCCATAGCTTCGCTGGAGGACATCCAGGCGGTGCGGCGATCGGCTGCCGTGAGTGCGGCCGAGGCCCGGGAGATGGGAATCAACTGGATATACGCTCCCGACTGCGATATCGACGTCGAGCCCAACAATCCGATCATCGGAACGCGCTCGTTCGGAAGTGATCCCGAGCGGGTGGGAGAGTACGCGTCAGCGTGGATCGATGCGTGTCAGGCGGAAGGCGTGCTTGCCTGCGCGAAACATTTTCCGGGCCACGGGCGCACGACCGTCGACTCGCACAAGGCGCTGCCGCGCGTCGAGGAGTCGGCGGCGACGATTCGCGAGACTGATCTCGTTCCGTTTCGCCGGGCGATCGAGCGGGGAGTCGCGTCGATCATGTCGGCACACGTCGCCTTTCCGGCGCTCGACCCAAGCGGCGCGCCGGCGACGCTCTCGCGCGCGATTCTGACCAACCTCCTGCGCAATGAGATGGAGTTCACGGGTCTGGTGGTCACCGACGCGTTGATCATGGAGGGGGTGCTCGAGGGCGGAGAAGCGGAGGCGGTGGTCCGCGCGCTCGACGCGGGCTGCGATTGTCTGCTCTATCCGACGAACGTCGTCGATTCGATTGCGGCCGTGCAAAGGGCCATCGACGAAAAGCGGCTCGATGGCGACAAGATCCACCAGGCGATCGAGCGGCGCAGAAGGTGGGCGCGCTGGGCGGCGCTCTCGCGCGACGCGAATCGCGTCGGGCGCGATGAGAGCGGGTGGTCCACTCAGCTGTCGGAGCAAGTCGTGCACGTGTTGCGCGGGAAGCTGCCGCGGCTGGAGCAGCCTTGGAATCTCGTCATCGTGGACGATGATCTGGGCGGACCATATCCCGCTCCATCGCGAGATCCGCTCACCTCGGCGTTGCGCACGGGCGGAGTGGATCTGGTAGTGAATGGTGACGGTGCCAGTGGCATCGGAGCCACCGTGATCGCGCTGTTTGGTGACATCCGCGCCTGGAAGGGAAGGCCGGGTTACTCGTCGTGGTCAAAGGAAACCGTCCGCCGCACGCTCGAGCGGGCAAAAGGCGGAGATAGCCTCATCGTTCAATTCAGCCACCCGCGCCTCGCGGCCGAGCTGGATACGGACGCTCCGATCCTATGCGCGTGGGGCGGAGAAGCGGTGATGCAGCGAGCGGCAGCGCGGGTGCTGCTGCGCGAGCTCGCCGCGACCAAAGCCGGGAAGAGCGCGCCGGCCGCACAGTAGCCGCGCGGTTGTCCCACTAGAGGGAGAAGCACTATGAGCGAGAGCACCGCGAGCGAGACCGCCACAAAAACATCGGCCCTTCGAATCTTTGGGCAACCGAAGATGGCGGTGCTCCTCTTCCTCGGATTCTCGTCGGGGCTGCCGTTCTACCTCACCAGCAAGACTCTCCAGGCGTGGATGACTACGGCGAAGGTCGATCTCGCCACGATCGGCTTCTTCAGTCTCGTCACGCTCCCGTATTCGCTCAAGTTCGTGTGGGCGCCTCTGATGGATCGCTACGTCCCGCCATTCCTCGGTCGCCGCCGTGGCTGGGTTTTCATAACGCAGGTGCTGCTGCTCCTCGCGATCGCGGCGATGTCGCTGCACGACCCTCGTGTCGGGCTCAAGATGCTGGCGATCAATGCGATCGCGATTGCCTTCTTCAGCGCGTCGCAGGATATCTCGCTCGACGCATATCGCACCGACGTGCTTCGGGATCGTGAAATGGGCGCCGGCGCGGCGGTGTTCGTGATGGGTTACCGCATCGCAATGATCACGACCGGGGCCCTGGCATTTTTTCTTGCCGACCGAATGTCGTGGCAAATGGTGTATCTCGTTCTTTCGGTGCTGATGATCATCGGCATCGCAACCACGTTCGTCGCGCCGGAGCCGGTTCTGAGCGACGCGCCCCCAAAAACTCTGGTAGATGCCGTCGTGCTCCCGTTCGCCGATTTCTTTCAGCGCGCCGGCGTGCTGCGAGCGTTGTTGGTGCTCCTGTTCATCGTCGCCTACAAATACTCGGATAGCCTGGCCGGCAGCATGACGACCCCGTTCCTCCTCCAGGCGGGTTTTTCCCAGAGCGAGGTGGGCGCGGTCTTTCTGGGCGTCGGGGTTGTCGCGACGATTGTCGGCGTTCTCGTCGCCGGCGCCGTTATGGGGACTTGGGGGATCAATCGCTCTCTATGGATTTTTGTGATTTTCCAGGGCTTGAGCAATCTCACCTACTACGGTTTGTCGCTCTCGGGAAAGAACCACGCCTTCATGGTGG